>CAYPCE010000066.1:0-17908 GCA_964409085.1 uncultured Desulfobacteraceae bacterium
GCAGGGATCCGATTAGGCATATCGATACACCAGCCAGGGCAACAAAACGATCCAGATGAAATGACAGGTTCCCAGTAAACCGACCCATCCCTATTCCGCCGGGTTTTCGACAATTTCTATCAGTTCCACCTCAAAATTGATCGGATGGCCGGCCAAAGGGTGGTTGAGGTCGATTTCCACTGTCTCCGGCTCGACCCGGAGGATTTGGCCGGGCAGTTGATCGCCCCGATCGTTGACCAGGGTGACGATCTGCCCCGGCTCCGCCGCGTGCAGTTCCTCGGGGACATCCGATTTAGGGAAGGAAACTCGCGCCTCTTCGTCTCTGATCCCATAGGCGGCTTCCGGGTCGAGGCGGAAGGTTTTCGTCTCGCCGGGCGTCATTCCGATCAGCTCGGTCTCGAAGCCTTCGATCAACTGGCCGCCGCCGACCTGAAACTGGATCGGTTCTTCCATGTCCCGGCTGGAATCGACGATTTCGCCGCTGTCGAGGGTTCCCGTATAGGCCACTGTCACCCAGTCCTGATCTTTCACATGCGTCATGGTGCTTTTTCCTTTCCAAACATCTCATTTATCGGTTGTTTCAGCATCCGTTATGCAGCCGACCGAACGTCGGTTTTGGCGGCGTCGTCGAACCAGGTGCCCAGCACATAGAGATCCTCTTTTTCCCCGCTCAGCTTCCAGTGCATGTGTTGCTTCTGGGCGAACAGGCGCGTCGCCACCAGTTCCGCCCTTCGGGGCGCCAACTGGTCCTGGACGATCTCCATCGCCCGGGGGTCATGGAAAATATCGTGGCACGCATGGCAGGGGCTGGTGTAGGATTTTTCCGCATATTCCGGAAAACCGCGCTCCCTCAAAATATCCATCAACAGCGAGGGTCCGCCCCAGGCCGCAAGGGCATTCAGCAGGGGATCGGCGTTGACCCGTTTGAAAATATCGGCCATCGGCTCCTCGAACGCATTGCCGATGTGCGGAAGCCCCCCGTTGGCCGATCCGCAGCAGTTGGATACCGAGCCGTCCGCATTGACGATAAAGGCCCGCAGCATGCTGCAACAGCCGGCTTGTTTCCGCCAGTTCAGCAACAGGTCGTCCGCCGGAATATCTTTGGCCGCCCGCCCCACGGGATCGCAGGGGGTGGGGTTCCACTGGACCAACTCGGGGTCGTCCGGAATATCCATGTGCTCCCGGTACCAATCCATCTTTCGGCTGGACCGGGTCTCCATTCCCTGGAGCACGCACCGGACGCCCCGATCAACGGCGGCCTGGACCCCATTTTCGACCCGTTCCAAGTCGACGTATTCCTGGTGAAAATCATCGACGCTCACCAGAAGGTAGGCCAACCCCAGATCCGCCATCTCCCCGACAATGCGGTGCGCCCGCTCCGGCGTGCCGGCCCAGAAGCAGTTGGTGGAGACCGTCAGGTCGTATCCCAGCCGGTCTTTTACCTGAGCCGCCAGCCGTTTGAGAAGGTCGTAATGAAGGAACGGCTCTCCGCCGGTAAAGGCGATGGTGCGGTTGATCTCGAGTTTTTCCGCCTCCTTCAGGATCGCCCTGGCCCTGTCTTCGGGCATGGTATGACCGCGACGGGGGCCGCAGTCATACGCACATGCCCGGCAGGGCGCGGGACAGGTAAGCGACAATTGGAGTCCGAGCAACTGGAGATGGGCGGAGGGTTCATTTGTCGTCGATCGCTGCTGAGTCATGTCCTTTCGCTTTCCGCTTTGGTCGCGCCGGTCGCCGCGGCCGTTCGGGGTTTAGTCGTAATTGACGGTTCCGGTGACGCTCACCGTATGGTCCGCGCGGGAACCGGCGGCGGGAATCTTGATGGTGCCACGTTCCACGAGCCCTGCCTTCAATCCCGAGATCTCCTCGGGGCTGAGTTTTACGCCTGCATTGTTGAGGATATTCTCCAGCGTCGGCGCGATCTGTTCAGCCAACTGCCGTTTCCGCTGGAGGCTGGGGGTGAAATTCTCCGGAATTCTGGGTTGGGTTTTCAATCCTTCCGGCTGCACTTTGAGGGTGTCCGGCTGGATCTTGGGCTGCACTTTATACGTCTGGGCCACTGCATCCTTGATCACACTGAACCCATAGGTAAGCCCCGCCGCGGCCGCCAGTCCGTTCCGGATGAAATGGCGGCGTCCCTGGGATTCATCTTTCTTCTTTACGTCTTCCTTTGCCATTTTCATTCGCTCCTTTCTCTTTGCATGGTCGCCATGCGGTTTCTTGCCAACACCGGCGCCCTCAAAACAGGCGGCCGGCTATTTTCTCCCGGTCGAACCGTTGTCGATCCGGGTGAAAATCTCATGGATCTCTTCCGGATTTTTCTCGAATGAAAAGCCATCCGCTTTGACCCGCTCTCCCCCATGGGTCAAAAAGCCGATGCGGAGAAAATCCGACAGAAACGTCCGCACCATCTCGATCATGGGATCGTCCGCGGGGGATGCATCGCCGGACGGCGCCAGCTTGAACCGCCACACATAGTCTTCTCCGTTGTCCGGGATCCGTTTTGTTTCCTCTTTCAAACGGTTGCCTCCTCTCATATCATGGCCCGGCGGTTGTGGATCAATTCCACGCGACAGCCGGTGTTTCGCTCGATATCCCTGTAAGACCGTCCCATCACGTCAAAGCCCCACTCCCCGACAAAGGATCGGGGAATCAACGCCAGATCCGGCCCATAGCCCAGCTCCCGGAGATCGGTCAGGCGGTCAATGTAATCCTGAACCACATGGAGATCGCCGATCATGATGTTGCCGCCCCAGAACCGGTGCTCGGCCTGGGTCAGACACGGACAGAGGGACGACCTTTATCGAAGACACCTGGATTGTCAATCCGGATAGCGATGGACCCAATGCCGGACTGGAAGTCAATCGCTGGGCCTGGCTCGCCAAAGGTGATCCAGAGCAGGGAGAGGCGCAGATCCGGATGACGCCGGATGGATCAAAATTCTATTCCACTTGGCTGGAAGAGGGTGAGGAAGGCAGCGACATTATGTTCCGCCGCATTTTGCCGATTGAGTTCCCCCAAAATCAGGGGAATACTGACTTTCAGTAGGAATAGGCCGGAACAACCGCGGCGGCCCGCTCAGGGGCCGCCGCTTTTACCTGTGAGTCAAATAATCTGAAAAAAAACGTAGCGTTCTTCCGAGAGAAGTCTACGCCCCCTATACCATCGCCGGTACGCTCTCCGTGAGCATCTTCTTGATGCCGGCGCCCGCCAGAGCGATGATGAGGCTGTAGAGGAGGTTGCCGACGCCGAGCATCAGAAGCCATTTGGCGGTGACATCCAGCTTGGAAAAGCTTTCAGGAAGGAGGTAGAACAAAACGATGATGCTGCCGGAAATCAGGGCCGCGCTGGCCAGGTCCAGAAGCAGTTCCACGGCCCCGGGGGGCGGGGCTTTCTGGCCCTTTTGGGCCGGAACCTCCACCTCTTTCCGCAGGGCGCGGAGGATCTTGCCGATGCCGAAAAAGAGGACGGCGAAGGCCAGTTGGAACACCAGCAGGGCATGGGCGACGATGATGTAAAACCGGTGGCTCAACCCCAGCACGCCGGCTTTGGACGACTGGAACATCACCACGAACAGGGCGACCCCGGCGATGGCCATCAGGAGGCCGGCGATGGAAAAGGCATCGATACCCGACCTTTTGGTTGCATCTGTCATAGCGCCTCCTCGAATTCATTTCGGTATCGGTTTTCAAAAGCCGGAGAATGCGATTCGATTTTCCGCATGGCCATGCGGTCGTAAATTTTCTCACCGCACTCCGGGCATTCATAGAATTCCAGCGAGGGTACCTGATACGTTTTTCCGTGAAAATCGCCCTTCCAGGCCCTTTGCACCTTTTTGATTTTGTCGCTCCCACAGGTCGGGCAAACATTAATACGCATCGTTTTCTCCGCTATATCGCGCATTGCGCACTATTCAGCAACCCGCCGCAGATTGATAAAATCGCTCTGATCAAAACCCAGGGTCCGGAAAAATGACAGGAGGTCGGTCTGGTGCCAACGGACCGTGGTGTAAACGGTGTGGATGCCCCGGTCGCCGTAGAATTTGAAAACCGCTTCGGCCATTTTTTTGCCGATCCCCTCCCCCATGCGGTCGGGGGCCACGCCGAGGAGCGCGATCCAGGCGGACCGGTCGAGGCCGAAGCCCACCGAGGGGCTGTAGGTGATGATGTATCCCACCACCCGGCCTTCCAGCTCGGCCACGAAGCACACGGCATCCTCATACCGGAGGATCTCGTCGGTGATGACCCGGCTGAAATTGTCCCGGGCGCCGGGCGGGTCGATGGCGACGTAGATTTCGGCGACCGCCGGCGCATCATCCTTCCGCAATCTTCTGATGTTTAGATTCTCCACAGTCGAACCCTTCTGACATGGATGGTCCGGATCAGTCGATCCGGATAATCTTCACCTGATGGCCGACCCAGTTGGGCGGCAGATAGACGCGGCCGCTGTTACCGCTGGATTTGACCTTCTTTTCGATCATCTCTTCGCCGTAGATCTCGAATTTCACCTTGATCTGACCCGAGGGCCCTATGGCCTCTTCGGCCGCCTCTTGGGTTCCGGCGTCCTCGGCGATCGCATCCTTTTCATTTTCAGGCGGCATTCTAGAGCCTTTGCGGTTGATAGAGTGGAGGGTCTGCTCGATGCATTCCAAGGTGTTCCGTTTTACAACGCCCTTAATTCAGAATAAATCCAGCATACCATTCCCCCCCACCGGGGGTCAAGGCCCTTTTGGCCGGCCTGCCGGTTCACCCCCCGGTTCTTGCCCCTCGATCCATCCCGGTCCCCTGCCCTTTCACCTCTTCCCGTCCCGCCCTAATCCCCAATTCCCCGCAACCGATACAAGGACACCGTATCGGTTTTCCCTTTGATTTTCTGCGCGGGCATGGGCGCAACATCCAGGCGGTCCGGCAGATGGTCGAGAACGCTCTGGGAGATGATGATCTCCCCGGACCGGGCCAGTCCGTTGATCCGGGACGTCAAATTGACGGTGTCCCCGATGACCGTGTATTCCATCTTCACCTGGGATCCGATGTTTCCCGCCACCGCCACTCCGGTATTCACCCCGATGCCCACGGACGACAACAGCGGATTGACCGGGTTGTTCCGGCGGGACGCCTCGTCCAGAGCGCGCTGGATCTCCAGGGCGGCCCGGACCCCCCGTTCCACATGGTCCTTGTGGTAGACCGGCACCCCGAAAACGCCCAGGACGGCATCCCCGATGAACTTGTCCACATAGCCGCCGAACTGGAGGATCGTGGCTGTGGCGATCTCCAGGTACTCATTGAGCCGTTCCACCACGTCCTCGGGTTCGCTGCCTTCGGAAAAACCGGTGAATCCCCGGATATCCGTCAACAGGATGGTCACCTCCCGGCGGTGCCCCTTGAGCCACTGGATCTCCGGGTTGGCCATGATCATCTCCAGAACATCCGATCCCACGTACTTTCCGAAGGTTTTCTGCATCAGGGAGGTTTTCCACAACTCCCGGCTCATCCGGTTGAACGCCACCGCCAGGCTGCCCAGCTCGTCGTTCCGGTTCAATTTCACCCGGTGGCGGTAGTTGCCCCGGCTGATCTGGTCGGTGGCCGCGGCCAGGGCCTTGACCGGCCGGGAAAAATGGAACCCGAGCCAGACGGCGATGAGGATACTGAAAAAAAGGACAGCGGCCCCCACCGCCAGTATGGACAGGGTCTTTTCCGTGACGAGTTGTTGAATGAAGTCAAGGGATACCCCCACATGGACCTCCCCGAGGACCTTGTCTTTGAAGGTGACCTTCCGGCTCAGATTGAGCAGGTTTTCACCGGATTCGGCGGTATACCGGAAATAGGTGGCGGCCCTTTCCTGATACCGCACCTGACCGGTGTTGAAGCCTTCAAACATCTCCCCCAGCCGGTCATGGTCCGAATGGGCCATGATCCGCCCCTCGGTGTTGATGATGATGGCATACCGGATCCCCTCCACTTCGGTGGCCTCCCGGATGAGGGAACTGAGGGCCAGGACGTTTTCCTCCAGGAGCGGCACCCGGGCGTTGTTGGCAAAATAATTGAGGCTGACGGTGCCCAGACGGACGGTCTGGGAGTGGAGCTGATCCCGCTGCTGGCGCAGGGTGACCCAGCTCAGGGCGGTGACGGTCAGCAAAATGACCAGGGCCATGGCCATGGAAAGCTGCAACCAGATGGGGATACGCGGCCGGGGAAGCACCCCCTCCTTTTGCCCCCGTTTGTCCCGGATCTGGTGGGCGATGTTTTCGCTCAGGGAATCCACGGACAGGTCGAACTGCTCGTTGATGGCCGAGACCACCTGGGCTTCCGTGGCATACCCCAGCCGGACCATGATCAACCCCAGGTGGAGGGGGCGGCCGCTTTCGAACATCTCCTTTTGCACCCGGAGGGCGTGGGACAGGGCGTCTTCGGCAATGATGTTCCGCTTGATCAGGATGCTGCCCAGATAGGCATCGAATTCCTCGGTCGCTTTTTCCTGGGCGGGATAGGTCGCCAGCAGCCACGCCCCTTTTCTGCTCCTGGCAAGATCCCGGTCGGTCGGCGATGCGGCGGGGCGGGTCGACGCCATGATCACGATCGCTCCATCGGCCGGGATCCCCGCCACGCCGCTTCCGCTTCGGATACCAGGTGGTGGGGGTGGTCGCTGTACCGGGGGGAAAAATGGAAAACGGTCATCGCCTTGACGCCCGCCCGCCCGGCGATCCGGCCGGCCTGCCGGGCCGTGAGGTGATATTTTTCCGTTGCCATATCCCGGTCCCGGTCCAGAAAGGCCGCTTCGATAAACAGGTGGTCGGCCCCCCGGGCCAGATTCACCATCCGTTCGGCGTTCTCCGGGGTATAGACCGTATCGGTGATGTAGGCCACCGTCTGGCCGGGGGTCCGCATGGCGATCCGGTCGGAGAGGTCCCCCAGGGAGAATTCCCGGATCCCCCCGTCGGTTTCGGGGGCCTTAATGGGGGTCTCCACGGGTGCCTCGCTGTAAAGGGCCTCTTTGAATCTCTGGAGCCACGGACCGATGGAGAGCCCCAGGGCATCGATCCGGTCCTTGAGGATGTTGATGTGAAACCGCTCCCGGAGGGCGAATCCCAGGCAGGGGATCCCGTGGTCCAGGGGGACGGCGGTGACGGTAAACGCCGGCTCGGCCAGCAGTTCGCCGGAAAACGGACAGCGCCGCTCGTCCCCGGAGGCGGAGAAGCGATCCCGGCACCGGTAGACCCGGTGAACGGTTTCCGTCCCGCGAACTTCGACGGCATGGATGGCGAACCGGGCCGAATAGTGCGCCACCAGGTTCCAGGTGTACCCCGCCAGTTTCCCTTCCAGATTCCGGAGAAACCCTTCCGGCCCGTAAAGGGTGAGGGTCTTCTGGCGGCCCAGAAAGAGCCGGAGCAGCCGGTCGAACCCGACGAAATGGTCCATGTGGGTGTGGGTGACAAAGGCATGGGTGGTTTTGAGGATATCTCGATTGGAAAGGGGCGACGTGTCGCCCAAATCGAAGATCAGGGCCCGGTTTTGGAACAGAAAGGGAATGAACAGGCCGGGGTCCCCAAACGGCCCGTTGACGGTTCTGGGATGAAATGCCGGACGCATGCGTCCTCAGGGCAAAAACTTGATGACCTGCCGATGAATGCAGCCGTAAATGTCTTCGTCCGACCCATAGATATCGACCACATCCTTGTGGTCGATCAGTTTTTCGATCACATACGCCGTCAGATAGAGGCTGACGATGTGCGGGTGGGGGGCCAGGTTCCGAAACTCCGCCACCTGGTAATCGATATCGAAATCCTCTGCCTGTGTGAGCCCGTCGAGGCATTTTTTAATTCCCTCCTCCAGGCTGTTTTTGCTGGTGGTTTCCACGAGCTTATTTTCCACAAGCTTACTGGACACCGCGTTGCTCAGCGGCTCGAGGCAATCTCTCACCCCTTTGATGGCCCGCCGGCGCTCATGCTCCTTTGAAGATTCGATCTTCGACAGGATGCTCGACTCCCGGCTGCTGGGTCGAAATACCTTTGCCATGTACCCCCCTTCTCCCCCGTCTGTTCAGTTCGATTCGGCTGTCAGGACCCGCGCCGTGGCCTCCCATTCGGCGCCCCTAAATCCTACGTATCATAATGACCACAGCGTCCGGATGCAAGCAAATTGTGCCGTTTTTCACAATCCCCCGTCCGTTTCCCCCACGGCTTCGATCACCACCTGGGGGGTCTTGCGGCCGTTGAACACGTTCCAGAGGGCGCGAAACGCCATTTTATCGAACCGGTCCGGCAGTGCCCCCGCCGGGTCGACGTTGAACTGAATGGCATTGATGGCCCGGCCGGAAGGGTCCAGAGCCGGGCAGAGGGTCATTCGACGGTGCCGTCCGCCCACGATTTTGGAGAACCGGACCCGGACGTCCCGGGCCATGAAGAGGGGTTCCGGGTTGCCTTCGCCGTAAGGGTTCAGGGAGGCCAGTTCGTCCAGCAGCCCGTCGGTGATGCTGTCCAGTGGCAACTCGGCATCCAGGGTCAGGACGGGCACGAAGGCCTCCGGGCCGGCCACCGCCCGGACCGCGGCATCGAAGCGCTCCCGGAACCCGGCGATCACTTCGGGCCGGATGGTCAGCCCCGCCGCCATGGCATGCCCCCCGAACCGTTCCATATCATCGGCGCAAGCGGACAGGGCCGCGTGGAGATCGACCCCGGCGATGGAGCGGCCCGACCCCTTGCCCATGCCCTCCCGGTTCGCGATGAGGATCACCGGCCGGTAGATCCGGCGGGCCACCTTGGCGGCCACGATCCCCAGGACCCCTTCGTGCCATTTCTCACTGGCCAGCACCAGGCTCCGTGCGTCCAGCAGGTGGGGATGGAGGCGGAGATGGTTGAAAATCTCATCCAGCATCCGCTGCTCCACGGCCTGCCGTTCACCGTTGAGCCGGTTCAATTCTTCGGCGATCGTCATGGCCCGGGCCGGGTCATCGGTGGTCATCAGCTCCACCGCCAGCCGGGCATGGTCCATACGGCCGGCGGCGTTGATCCGGGGCCCCAGACGGAAGGCGATATCCTCGGCCCCGATGGACCGGTCCCCGATACCGGCCACCGCCAGAAGGGCCTGGATACCGGGCCGGATCCCCCCGCGATCGCCGCACCCCAGCCGTTCCAGGCCGGCCCGGGAAAAAATCCGGTTCTCCCCCCTCAGCGGAACCACGTCGGCCACCGTACCCAGGGCCACGAGGTCGCAGCAGTCCAGGAGGTTCGGCTCCGGCCGGTCTTCCCAGAACCCTTGGTCCCGGAGGTGCTTTCGAAGGGCGATGATCAGGTAGAAGGCCACCCCCACCCCCGCCAGATCCCCCAACCCGGCGCCGCAGTCGGCGCGGCGGGGATTGACCACGGCCACGGCGGCGGGCGGGTCACCGGCCATGGTGTGGTGATCGGTGACGATCACGTCGATGCCGGCGTCCCGGGCCGCATCGACCGCCTCATGGCTGGCGGAACCGCAATCCACGGTGACCACGAGATCGACGCCCCGGGGGACGGCCCATTCGGTCACGTGCCGGACCTGGAACCCGTACCCCTCCTGCCGCCGGTGGGGAATGTAGTGGGAGACATCGGCCCCGACCCCGGCCAAAAACTCTTCCAGCAGGGTGGTGGCGGTGATCCCGTCCACATCGTAATCCCCGAAAATCAGGATTTTTTCCCCGTTGCGGATGGCGGTATGGAGCCGCTGGACCGCCCGGTCCATGTCCCGCAGGGAAAAGGGGGGGCGGATGCCGGACAGGGGCGCGTCCAGGAACCGGCAGGCTTCGGGCCGGGAGACGATCCGCCGGTTGACCAGGACCGTGGCAGTGATGGGATGACATTTCAATGCGTTGGCAAGCCGCCGCACCTCCGCGGGATCCGGGTTCAGCAGCTGCCATCGGATGTCCGGTTGCAGGTTCATGGAAGCGGGTTATACCCCAATTCGGCCCCGCCGACAATCCCCCCCGGCCCGATTTCTCCTTCCGCTGCCTGTCCGCACGCGCCCTATGGCCGCGGCCTTCGGGGGGCCGTCCCATTTTTTTATTGAAAACAAACGGTAAATCTGGTTTCATTGAACAACATATGGCACTGTCTACCGAAGGAGCCGCCCCCCTGAATTCCACGATCCGCTTTTATCGCGTCGATCGGCGGGAGATCGCTTTTTTCCGATTTATTCTGGAAGCCTACGACGGGATGGCTACCCTCCGGACCCTCGATCCCCGAAAAGGGCTCGTGGCCGTCCACATCGCGCCGGGTTGCGAGGCGGATTTCAGGGATCTTATCATGGACTTAACCCGATCATTCCGCATCGAAGCGGTGAAAAGCGATACAGCACAGGATGATGCACCCGTCTAAAACCCTATATGTTCACACCATCGGCTGTCAGATGAACGTCTACGACGGCGAACAGATCGCCAGGGGCCTGATCCCCCTGGGATATCGTCCCGTGGACCGTCCCGAGGCGGCCGACCTCATCGTGGTCAACACCTGCGCCATCCGGGAGAAGGCCGAACAGAAGGTCTTCAGCTTCCTGGGCCGGCTGGCGCCCCTCAAAGAAAAGGACCCGGACCGGATCATCGCCGTGGGCGGGTGCGTGGCCCAGCAGGAGGGCGAGCGGATCCTTTCCCGAACCCCCTACGTGGACATCGTCTTCGGCACCCGGTCCATCGACCGGCTCCCGGAACTGCTGGCGGACGTGCAGGCGTCCGGCCGCCGGCGGGTGGCCGTCGAGATGACATCGGATGCCTTTCTCACGCCCCGCCCGCCGGAAAAAGGGGAACAGGTCTCCGGTTTCGTGACCATCATGCAGGGGTGCGACAACCACTGCACGTACTGCGTGGTCCCCTCGGTCCGGGGGCCCGAGACCAGCAAGCCGCCGGAAGCGGTCCTGACCGAGATCCGCGGGTTGACGGCGGCCGGGGTCCGGGAGGTCACCCTCCTGGGCCAGAACGTCAACAGCTACGGCCGGAAGGAAGGGCTCTGCGACTTCCCCGAACTGCTGGGCCGGCTCAACGAAATCGAGGACCTGGAACGGATCCGGTTCACCACATCCCATCCCAAGGACCTATCCGACGGGCTCATCGCCACCTTCCGGGACCTGCCCAAGCTCTGTAAGCACATCCACCTCCCCATCCAGTCGGGGTCGGACCGGATTTTGAAGCGGATGAACCGGAAGTACACCCGGGCCGTCTATTTAGACCGGATCGAAACCCTCCGGGCCGCCTGCCCCGGGATCGCCGTCACCTCCGATTTCATCGTGGGCTTCCCCGGCGAAACCGGGGACGACTTCCAGCAGACGCTTTCCATCATCGAAACGGTGGGGTACGACAGCCTCTTCGCCTTCCAGTACTCCGACCGGCCCGCGGCCCCGGCGGCCCGGTTCTCCGACAAGGTCCCGGACCGGATCAAAGCGGAGCGGCTCCGGCGGCTCCTGGACCTCCAGGGCCGCATCACCCTGGAAAAGCACCGGAACCTGGTGGGACGGGTGGAAACGGTGCTGGTGGACGGCCCGGCCAAAAAGCAACCCGCCGACGGACCGGTTTCGGACCCGACCCAGTGGGCCGGACGGACCTCCGGCAACAAGATCGTCAATTTCACCCTCACGCCGCACTGGAAATCCGAAGCGGTCCGCCCCGGCCGGTTGATCCCGGTCCGGATCGAAGCGGCCTTCCCCCACTCTCTGCGGGGACGGCCCGTCGACAGCGGCGCGCCACGGTCCGGCGCCAAAGGAGAAGAGAGCCATGCTGCATAAAGTCAACATCGCGGGCATGACCATGGACCCGTCGTCCAACACCCCGATCATCATCCTGAAATCGGACGAGGACGAACACGCCATCCCCATCTGGATCGGCCTCCTGGAGGCCACTTCCATCGCGTCGGCCCTGCAGAACCTCCAGTTCGAACGGCCCATGACCCATGACCTGTTCAAGAACTTTCTGGGGATGATGCAGATCAACGTCTCCAAGGTGGAGGTCTGCGACCTCCGGGACAACACCTACTTCGCCCGGATCCATTTCTCGGCCGGCGAGCGGAATTTCGACATGGACGCCCGGCCCAGCGACGCCATCGCCATCGCCCTGCGGTTCGCCGCCCCGATTTTCGTGGATGACAAAGTCATCGAAAAATCAAAAGCCGGGGACGACGTCAATGCCGAACCGGTGGACAACAGCGAAGAAGGCAAAAAATGGGCCGAGTACCTGAAAAACCTCGATCCCGAGGATTTCGGCAAGTACAAAGTCTAGAGCGAACCCGGCCCCATGATCGATCTTCACACCCATACCTTGTTCAGCGACGGGGTTCTCGTGCCGTCGGAACTGGTCCGGCGCGCCCAACACAAAGGCCTGACCGGCATCGCCCTCACCGACCATGGGGACACGTCCAACATCGATTTCATCCTCCCCCGGATCGCCAGCGCAGCCGGAGACCTCAACCGGGCCCTCGACGGCATCCGGGTCGTGCCCGGCATCGAGCTGACCCACGTGCCGCCGGCCCTGATCCCCCAGGCCGCGGCCCGGTCCCGCGAGCTGGGCGCGCGGATCGTTCTGGTCCATGGCGAGACCCTCGTGGAGCCGGTGGCGCCGGGCACCAACGCCGCCGCCCTGGACGCGGGCGTCGACGTGCTGGCCCATCCCGGCCTCATCACGCCGGACGAAGCGGCCACCGCCGCCCGCAACGGCGTCCTGCTGGAGATCACGGCCCGCAAAGGACACAGCCTCTCCAACGGCCACGTGGCCCGGGCGGCGCAGGAGGCAGGGGCCGAAATGGTTATCGACACCGACGCCCACGTCCCCGGCGACCTCATCGACGCGGCTTTTGCGCTGTCGGTGGTCCGGGGCGCCGGCTTGGCCAAGGCGGATTTTCTCCGTATGCAGGAAAACGCGGCGGCCTTCCTGTAGGTCCGGCGGCCCCGGTTCCCTTATGCTTCCCGTCCATCCGATCCCCTGAACTTGCGACTTCGACCCGACCCATAAGGAGTTCCGCGTGGATATCCAAACCGAATTGACCGCCGCCCTGAGGGCGGGCCACAGGGCCCTCACCGAACACCGATCCAAAACCATCCTCCAATCCTACGGGGTCCCCACCATCGAGGAGACCGCGGTCGCCGACCCGGACGCGGCCGCCGACGCGGCCCGGCGGACCGGCTTTCCTGCCGTCCTCAAGGCCCTGGGGCCCGACCTGACCCACAAGACCGAAGGGGGCCTCGTGCGGTTGGGTCTGGGCAGCGAAGACGCGGTCCGCTCCGCGGCCCGGGAGATGGCCCGAGCCGCCGGCGACGGACTGACCGGCTTCCTGATCCAGCCCCAGATGGCGGGACGGCGGGAATTCGCCGCCGGCCTGTTCCGGGACCCCCAGTTCGGCCCGGTGATCATGTTCGGGGCCGGCGGAATCTTCGCCGAAGCCCTCTCGGATGTGGCGCTCCGTCTCGCCCCGCTTTCCGGCGCGGACGCCGAAGAGATGCTTGACGAGATCCGGGGGCGGGCACTGCTCTCGGCGTTTCGGGGCGAGGCGGCCGTGGACCGGTCCGGGCTCGTCCGGACCCTCACCGGTCTCTCCCGGCTGGCCCTGGACCATCCCCATGTCGCCGAGGTCGATATCAACCCCCTCAAGGCGGGGCCGGACGGCGAAATCCGGGCCGTGGACGCCCTCATCGTGCCCGGCGCCCCCCCGGACAGGGCCGCCTTTCCTTCGCCGGCGGATCTGACCCAGTTGGGAAAATTGTTCCATCCCCGCTCCATCGCCTTTGTGGGCGCCTCTTCGGGCATCGGGAAATGGGGGCACATCCTCGTGACCTCCACGGTGGGCGGCGGCTTCACCGGCGATATCCACCTGGTCAACCCCAAAGGCGGGTCCATCGCCGGTCGGACGGTCCACCGCAGCGTCTCGGAGATCCCCGGCCCCGTGGACCTGGCCGTCGTGACCATCCCGGCCGCCGGCGTCTTCGGCCTGATCCCCGAGTTCGCGGAAAAAGGGATCCGCCACATGCTGCTCATCTCATCCGGGTTTTCAGAAACCGGAGGCGAAGGCCGGAAACGGGAAAAACACCTTGTGGCCCTTGCCGAAAAGGCGGGTATCCTCATGGTGGGGCCCAACACCATGGGCATCTGCAACCCCCACATCGACCTCTACTGCACCGGGGCCCACGTCCTGCCCCGCCCCGGCTCCACGGCCATCGTGGCCCAGTCGGGGAATATGGGCACCCAGCTCATGGGGTTCGCCGAACAGCAGGGCATCGGTATCCGGGGATTCGCCGGATCGGGCAACGAGGCCATGGTGACCATCGAAGACTTTCTGGAGGCCTTCGAAGAAGACGACACCACCCGCATCGCCATGCTCTACATCGAAAGCGTCAAAAACGGCCGCCGGTTTTTCGAGGCCGCCCGGCGGATCGGCCGGAAAAAACCCATCGTCCTCCTCAAGGGGGGCCGGAGCGGGGCCGGCAACCGGGCCGCCGCCAGCCACACCGGGGCCCTGGCCTCGGATACCCGGGTCTTCGACGCCATGTGCCGCCAGGCCGGCATCGTCAAGGTGGAGTATCCCATGGATCTGCTGGACCTGTCCGCCGCTTTTTCCGCCCTCCCCCTGCCCCACGGCAAGCGTGTGGCCCTCATGACCCTTGGGGGCGGCTGGGGAGTGGTGACCTCGGACCTGTGCGCCGAATTCGGCCTGGAGGTGCCGGCCCTGCCCGACGAGGTGGTGGCCCGCATCGACCCCCTGCTGCCGCCCTACTGGAGCCGGGCCAACCCGGTGGATATCGTAGGAGAAAACGACGACCAGCTCCCCCTCATCGTCATGGAGGAACTCCTCCGGTGGGAGGGCTGCGATGCCGTCATCAGCCTGGGGATCATGGGCCGCCGCAACCTCCTGGGCCGCTACGTCCAATCGATCCGGAAGGCCGACCCCACCTACACCCCCGAGTTCCTGGAGGCGGTCCGCCGTCAGATCCTCGATTTCGAACAGCGGTACATCGAAAGGACCGTAGCGCTGATGGAGCAATACCGGAAACCGGTCATGGGCGTCTCCATCCTCACCACCGACGAGGACCAGACCCTCTACCGGGTCGATGGCAGCGACCTCAAAGGCGTCTTCTACCCCACGCCGGAGCGGGCCGTGAAGGCCCTGTCGAAGATGTGCGAGTATCAGTGTTTTCTTGGGCGGTGCATCGATTCCGGGGGCTGAAGCCCCCGGCAAAATGGGGAAGCCCCCTAAAGGGGGCTCGGGTGATTCGGGCTGATATGCATGGTTTCGTTTCAGGGCAGGTTCTGTCGTTTTCCGGCGAATGATTTCCCGAATCGCCGGCGCGTTCCTGGACGCCCTCTTTCCCGCCCGATGCCTGGCCTGCGGGGCCTTTTTCCGACCGGTTCTCGGCGGCGACGCCAGGGGCATGGAAGGTGTCTTTGGGCAAGCCCTCTCCCATCACGTCTGCGCCCCCTGCGCGGCGGGTTTCAGGCCGGTCGAACCGCCCCTCTGCACCCGGTGCGGCCTGATGTTCCGCAGCCGGGAAGGGCCGGACCACCCCTGCGGCCACTGCATCGCGGCCCCGCCCCGGTTCGAGATGGCCCGATCTTTCGGCGTTTACGACGGCGTGTTGCTGACCCTCATCCACAAGTTCAAATACAACGGCAAAACCGGACTGGCCGATCCGCTGGGGCGGCTGCTGTTCGACGCATTCCACCGCCACTGGCCACCCGGCGACATCGGGGTCGTCGCCCCGGTCCCTCTCCACCGCCGCCGGTTCCGGAAGCGGGGATACAACCAGGCCTATCTGCTTATCCGCAACTGGCGGCGGTTGGATGAGGAATCAGGCAGCGGCCGCCCGCAAATCGCCGTTGAGCGCGAAATCCTCACCCGCAGCCGTCGGACCGACCATCAGGTGGGCATGACCCGGGAGGAACGGGACGCCAACATCCGGGGGGCGTTTTCCGTCCCCCGGCCGGACCGGGTCGCCGGCCGTCGGGTTCTCCTCGTGGACGACGTCATGACCACCGGCGCCACCGCCGACGAATGCGCCCGGACCCTGATGGCGGCCGGCGCCGCCCGGGTCGACTTGCTGACCCTGGCCCAGGCGCCGCTGCTGCGGCCGCGGCGGGTGTAGTCTGGAATTGAAAGATGCTGCCGGCGAATTCAACGAAACCGATCGGCCCAAGTCCCTCCGGACCGCGGGTCGGGGCGGTCATCCGGCGCCCCTTCCATTGATTTGCGGCGCCGCGGCCAGCGATGGGGAATGCGGTTGTGGAAGGATGAGGCGAGGGGATGCGGGGCCTTCGGCGGCGTCTCGTCCGCGAAGGCCCCGACTGAAGAAAAACGGGGGATCTGTCATTTTCCGGATGTCGGTGGACGACGGGGGCGGCCGCCTACCGTTGCGCCGACCGCGGCGCCTTGCCCGCCAGGGGGTTGTACAGCTTCATGATGGCCATTTTCATCACGTCGAGGGTCTTCGATTCCACGATGATGTCGCAGAGTTTGTCCGCCGCCTCGGGGGGCAATTCGCACGTGTTGCCGTCGAAGACCATCTCCGGGAACCCCTTGGCCAGCTTTTTTTTCTCCTTGACGGACATGGGCACCTGGACCGCCTTTTTGCCGTCCACGGTCGTGACGCTGTCGGCCAGCCCCGCGCCTTCGATTTTCTTGAGTTTGTCGTCATCCAGAAACAGATTGATGGTGAAATCGGCCATGCTGCGCTCCTTTCGATATGAGATAAATAAACACAATCTGCTGAAAAGCCAACATATCGGAAGGTCTTTTAGGAAAATCGGCGGGATTTGTCAAGCGGCAAGCACCGTACAGCGGAAAACGCGAAAACCGCTGGACAATACGCGCGGTTTTCCACTATGGAAAAAGGAGACGCTTTGGATCGCCAACCAAAACCCACCACCCCAAAGGAGGCCGCCATGCCGACCGTTGTCCATTTTGAAATTCCTTTCGATAACTTGGATCGCGCCCAAACATTTTACACCGGCCTGTTCGGATGGAAAATCGAGAAGTACGAAGGCGGGGAATACTGGATGATCACCACCACGGATGAAAAGGGCGAACCGGGCGTCGGCGGAGGGATGATGCAGCGCCAGCAACCGGGGCAGCCCATCATCCAGTACGTCGATGTGCCGTCGGTAAGCGATTATCTACAGAAGGTCAAGGGCTTGAACGGGGAAGTTATCGTCCCCAAAACCCCCGTGCCGGGCATGGGCTATTTCGGCGTCTGCCAGGACACCGAGGGCAACAGCTTCGGCCTGTGGGAGACCGACCCCAACGCCTCTTTTTTTGCTGATCCGGCGGAGGTCTTCATCGCCATCATGGCCGCCACCATCGCCGCCGACGACAACTACAGCGTCGATGAGATGCGGGCGGTCTGGTACGAAATCGAGGGAATGGCGCTCTTCGAGGGGCACGGCTACTCGGACCTGGAATCCCGGACTTTCAAATTCTTTAAAAAGGATCCCTCCGACCCCAAAGCCTTCGAACCCCAGGAGATCGACCTGATCGTCGCGTCGGCCCGCCAGATGCTGAGCCCTGATCTGAAAGAGAGCGCCTACCGAATGGCCCTGAAACTGGCCCATGCGGACCGGAATCTGGAAGGATATGTGAAAGATATCGACGAGCGTGAACAGGCCCTGCTGGATCGGTGGAGGGAGGGGCTGGAGATCGATGGTGCGGTCGCGGAGCGCATCGAAAAAGAGATCGCCAAGAGCCCGGCCTGAACTGAAACGGAATACCGGCTAAGACCCGCCCGAAAACCGTAGATGTTGGTTCCAGGCGAGGCCGCAGCGCTTTTCCACCGCAGAAATAGCGGGCGGGACTACTTCGAGGATTGAAAAAGCGCGAGAACGCTGCATGGGGCCAACAGATGCGGCTTTCTGAGCCTTTACCGATCATTAAATGATCTATTTGAATCCACCTGCTTCATGCATAAGCATTTGCCAATAG
>CAYPCE010000067.1:0-17608 GCA_964409085.1 uncultured Desulfobacteraceae bacterium
GAAATCCGGAAAAAATAGGTGAGGGCCGTCCCCAACGCCGAGATGGCCACCAGCGGGGCGAAAAAATAGAGGAAGACCAGTTGCGGCGTCGTGGGGAAATGGGCCAGATCGTGCTCCAGGATGAACAGGCGGATGCTGTAGTAGAAGGCGCCCCAGAAATCGAGGCTGGGGTCTTCCAGGGGAAAATACCGGATTCCCAGCACGAGAACGATCAGAATGCAACTGGCCCAGAGGACGATGTGAAAAGGGGTGGTGTATTTCTGCTGCATTATCGGCGGCTTTCGAAAAAACGGTTGTCAGCGCAAAGGCCACTGTTTCATAATGAGGCCATGGAGGCCACGGTCGGATCATTGGGGTGGCCCATGGCCGACGGAACCGGGCCCATTGTCCGGCTTTATATACGAGTCGCGTTCTGAATGCAAATCTCAATATCATCAGGAGAGGATCGATGCGGATCGTTATGAGACCCCTTACCGGATGTTGTCTGGTCCTCTTCCTCCTGACCGCCGTTCCGGGCACCGCCAGGGGGACCGGGGATGTTGAAAAGGAGCGGAAACGGATGGTCGAGACCCAGATCGCCGCCCGGGGCATCGACGATCCTCACGTGCTGGCGGCCATGGAATCGACGCCGCGCCATCGGTTTGTGCCCGAGCCCCTTCGCGGTCAGGCCTATGCCGACCATCCGCTTCCCATCGGCGAGGGACAGACGATCTCCCAGCCCTACATCGTGGCGCTGATGACAGCGGAGCTGAACCTCTCGAAGGAAAGCCGGGTGCTGGAGATCGGCACCGGCTCGGGCTACCAGGCGGCGGTTCTGGCCGGCATCGTCGATACGGTCTATACCATCGAGATCAAGCAGAAGCTCTACAAAAAAGCGACGGCGGTGTTGCAGGGGGCCGGCTACACCAACGTGAACACCCGGCACGGGGACGGGTATTTCGGCTGGCCCGGGAAGGCCCCCTTCGACGCCATCATGATCACGGCCGCGGTGGATCACATTCCCCCGCCGCTGTTGGGACAGTTGAAAGACGGGGGCCGGCTGATCCTGCCCCTGGGCAACCCGTTCAGCTACCAGAACCTGGTGCTGGTGACCCGGAACGGCGACGATCACACCGTCCGGCAGATCACCGGCGTGCTCTTTGTGCCCATGACCGGCAGCGCCCTGGAGCGGTAGCCCGGCGCCACCCCCATGGTGTATATCGCCGTTTTCCTGGCCTCGTTCTCGTCGCTGGCATTCGAGGTCCTGCTGGCCCGGATCTTCGCCATCAGCCAATGGCACCACCTGGCCTTCATGGTCATCAGTCTGGCCCTGTTCGGGTTCGCCGCCAGCGGAACCGCGCTGAGTGTGCTCGATGCCCGGCGGAAAGGATGGGAGGCGCGCCTTTCCGGCCGCCGCCCGCTGGTTCTGGCCCTGGTCGCCTACAGTGTCACCGCCCTGGGCGCATTCGTCATTCTCAACCGGCTGCCCCTGGACTATTTCCGACTCCCCCTGGCCCCGATCCAGGCGCTCTACCTGTTGACGGCGTACGGGGTGCTGTCCGTCCCGTTTGTCGTGGCCGGCGGCATCATCTCTCTGGCCTACGCCGCCCGGTCCCGGCATACCGGATGGGTCTATTGCGCCACCATGTCCGGTTCCGCCGCCGGGGCCCTCACGCCGGCGCTCTTTCTTCCCCTGTTCGGCGAGGGACGCCTGCTGGTGCTGGTTTCCCTGGGGCCCCTGGTCGTGCTACCCGTCTGGGGAAGGGGGCGGTTTCGCATCCTGGGGGTGGCCCTGTTCACCGCCGCCCTCGTGCTGGCCGCTGTGCTGCCGGCCGACCACCCGTTCCTCCGGGTACGGCCGTCTCCCTACAAAGCCCTGAGCCAGACCCTCCAGTTCCCCGAATCCCGCATCACCGGCACGGTTTCCGCCCTGCGGGGACGGATTGACCGGGTGGAGAGCCCCTATATCCGGTACGCGCCGGGGTTGAGCCTCCAGTACACCCGCCCCATGCCGAGCCAAACCGCGATCTTTACCGATGGCGACAACCGGCTGGTCCTCTACAATGTCGAGGAACCCGCTCGTCTCGATTTTGTCCGGTATACCCTGCCCTATGCCGGGTACCATCTGGTTCCGGATCCGGAGCGCGTGCTGGTATGCCTGGCAGGGGGCGGGGCCGCGATCCCCGCTGCCATGGTCGCCGGCGCCGAAGAGATCGTCTCGGTCCATCCGCACCCCACCATCGCCGCGGCCCTGGCGGACCACTACGGCCTGCCCGTGGTCGCCGCGGCCCATCGGGAATATCTGGCATCGGTTCAACAGCGGTTTTCGGTCATCCATCTGGAAAACTGGGGGGCCTCCCTGACGGGTTCGGACGCCCTTCACCAGAGCTACGATTATACCGTGGAGGCATTCGGCGCCTGTCTGGACCGACTGACCGACGACGGGGTGTTGATCATGTCCCGGCGGTTGCTCCTTCCCCCCTCGGATGCCCTGCGGCTGTGGGCCAGTGCGTTTGAGGGACTGCGGCGTCACGGCGCGTCCGATCCCGGTCGACATATCGCCCTGCTCCGCAACTGGGACACCGTCACCCTCCTGGTATCGGCCCGGCCCCTGGGAGCCGCGGCCGCGGATCTGGTGGCGTGGGCCCGGGAGATGAATTTCGATCCGGTCTATCTGCCTGAAATGACACCGGAGATGGCCAACCGTTTCAACCGGTTCGATGCGCCGTTCCATTACCGGGAGATCCAAGCCCTCGCCGCCGCCTACGAGGCCGGCGACGAGGCGGCGTTTTTCGACGACTACCCCCTGGATGTGGCCCCCCAGTCGGACCAGCGCCCTTTTCCGGGCCGCATTCTCAAATGGGGGGAACTCCGTACGCTCTACCAGAGCATGGGGAGCCGGATGTACGCCATGCTCCTGTCCGGTGAAGTGGTGGTGTCCGTGGTCTTCATGGAGGCCCTGGCCGTGGCGTTCCTGCTGCTGGCCGTACCGGTCTGGGCGGGGGGGCGACGCCGCGAGGGGACGTCGCTCTCGCGGGTGCTCTATTTTATAGGGGTCGGGGCGGGGTTCATGTTTGGAGAAATGTTTTTCATCAAGGCCTATGCGCTCCTGTGGGGGCACCCCCTCATCAGCTTCGCCGGGGTCATCGCCGCGCTCCTTATCTCGTCGGCCTTGGGGGGGCTCCTGTCCCAGCGGATGGACCGGCGGGCCATCGGGCGGTCGCTGTCGGTCCTGCTGGCGGGGGGGCTTTTGGCGGGTGTGGGGCTCACCGGCCTGATCCAGGCGATCCTGCCCCTGAATGCCGGCGGGCGGTATCTGCTGGGAGGGGGGTTGCTGGTACCGGCGGGTCTTCTGATGGGGATTCCGTTTTCCCTGGGCATGCGTCACCTGCTTTCGACCCCCCGCCAGCGGGCCCATGCCTGGGCCGCCAACGGGTGCGCCTCTGTTCTGGCCGCCATCCTTTCGGAGCAGGTGGCCGTGTCCATCGGAATCCCGGCCATCCTGGGGTGCGCCCTGGCCGGATACGGGGTGGCGTGGGCCGCGAGCGTCGCCGTTTTGCCCGTCGCCCCGGCGGACGCTACCGCCGCCGGAAAAGGGCCTGGCCCTTTTCCATGAACCGCGTGATGCCCAAACTCTCCATGAGCGGCTTCAGGGCCCAGTCCCATTCGGCCAGCTCGTGATTCATGTCCTGGGTCCGGGCGATATAGCCGGCGAGGATCAGGTAGCGGTCGGCCTTATCGTGATCCTCCCGTTGCCGGTAGACCGTGCCCATGTTGAAATAGGTGAACGCCAGGCCCCGCACGTCCCCGACCTCCCGCCGGATCCGTTCCGAATTCCGGAAATACCCGAGGGCTTTTCCCCAGTCGCCCATATTGTCATACACCAGTCCGATGTTGTTCTTGATGTGGGCCAGTCCGGCCCGGTCCCCCATATCCTGGGCCAGTTTTTCCGCTTTGAGATAGTATTCCAGGGCCTTGTCCCACTCGTCTTTCTTGGAATAGTTGAGGCCGATGTTGTTATAGATGGGCGCCATGCCGGTGGGGTCCCCGCCTTCCATCACGATCTGTCCCGCCTTGAAATAATAGCGCAGGGCCATGTCCAGGTCGTCCCTTTTGGAGTAGACGAGCCCCATGTTCTCGTAAGCGGCGATGAGTCCGGCCCGGTCGCCGGTATCCGAACGGATGGTTTCTTCATCCCGGTAGTAATCCAGGGCCAGGTCCAACTCGCCCCGAAGGGAACCGATTTGCCCGAGCTGGCTGTAGATCCCGGCCAATGCCTCCCGCTGACCGGTTTCAATGGCCCATTTTTCGGCCCGATGATACTGTTCCGCCGACCCGTTCAGATCCCCGGCCCCGAACAAAACGTCTCCCATGTCCCGGTAAAGGTGGGTCAACCGCCCTATCTCCCCCGCGGAGCGGAGGAGTTCTTCAGCGGCTTCGTACTGTTCCAGGGCGGCGCGCCACTCCCCTTTTTTGCCGTAAATGAGCCCGATGTTCTGGAGGACAGAGGCCAGGGCGTCCCGGTCTCCGGCCTGCCGTAGGAGGGCCTCGGCCTCTGAGTAATAGGAAAGGGCGTTTTCCCAGTCTTCCCGCTGGGAGTAGATGAGCCCCATGTCACTGTACAGCGGCGCCAGGCCGTCATGGTCTCCGGTTTCCAGGCGGATCCGGATCGCCTCCCGATAGTGGGTCAGGGCCTTGTTCAGATCATTTTTCTGGAGATAAATCAAAGCGATATGGGTATGGGTGAGGGCCAGTCCGGATCGCTCTCCCGCCTTTTTCAGGATTTGCCGGGCCTTGAGATGGTAGGCGAGGGCTTTATCGCGATCCCCCTGGTTGTCATAAATGCGGCCGATGTTGTTGTAGGCGGTGGCGATTTCGGCGGGCGAACCCGTGGTCACGAGGAGTTTGCCGGCCTTGAGATAGTAGGTGAGGGCGTTGTCCCACGATTTTTTCAGGGAATAGATCCGGCCGATGGCGTTGAGGGTCGCGGCCCGCTTTTTGCGATCCCCGCCATTGGCCAACAGGCCTTCTCTTTTCAGGAAATAATAGAGCGCTTCATCCAGCCGGCCCGCTCTCAGGAGCATGTTGCCGAGGATCCGGATGTGGTCCGGGTCCTCGGCGTCGGCCAGATATTCATCGTAGCGGGTGTAGACCTCCCACGCCGCCTCGGATTGCCCGCTCCGGTGGTGCGCCTCGATCAGCGGGACCACGATCTCCGCGGCGATCCATTCGGGGGATTTCCCCTGGCCTTCCGCGGTTTCGAGTTGGGCCTGGAGGGTGTCGATGTCGGGTTTCAACGGGAACGAAACTTTCCTTCCTTCGGGCGTCGGAGATACGGGGCTTTACAATCGTCGATTTTCGTGGCAGATAGACCCCTTATGCCGGAATGGATGATCCTCGTCAAGCTCATTGTTTCCATCGTCTTCGTGGTTACGCTGTCGCTGGTCGCCGAACACGTCAGCCCGCGGGTGGCCGGCCTGCTGTCCGGATACCCGCTGGGGGCCGCGATCGCCCTGTTTTTCTACGGGATGGAAATGGGGCCCGCATTCGCCGCCGAAAGCGCCATCTATACCATGAGCGGTCTGGCGGCCACCCTGTGCTTTGTCTTTACCTATTACAAAATATCGATCCATTTGGAGCGGCTGTCAATCCTTTCATCGACTGTGGCGGCGGTGGGCGGATATTTTCTCGCCATCTGGCTGCTCCATTTCATCCCCCTGAACCGGGCGGGCGCCGTTTCTGTCCCCCTGGTGAGCCTTTTTGGATTTGTATATCTTTTCAGGCGGATCGAGAATGTCGGCATCACCCGAAAAATTGAATTGAATGCCAAGGTATTATTTGTTAGAGCAGTGGTTGCCGGGGCCGTCATCGTGGGGATCACCACCGCGGCCCGCTTTGTGGGTACCCGGTGGGCGGGGCTCTTTTCGGCGTTTCCGGTCACCCTGCTCCCGCTCCTGGTCATCGTCCATTTTACCCATGGGCGGGGCGCGGTCCATACGGTCATCAAGAATTTTCCCCATGGCCTGGGCGCGTTGATCACCTATGCGCTGACAGTGTCCCTCGTCTATCCCGCTCTGGGGATTTATACCGGCACGGCGGTTTCTTTCGGGACCGCAAGCGCTTATCTGTTTGTCTATCAAATCGTCAGGACGCAGTTCCATGTTGCAGAAAAAAACATTTGATCCTCACCGATGGGAGGCGATCCGGCAAAAGGGGCGGACCCGGTTTGTCCTTGTACGGGGCATTCTCTTTATGGGGGTCCCTTTTGCGCTCATCGCGGCCCTGATGGAACCGGTGATCGGCCGGATCGCCTGGGGCGCGGCCTACACCCCCGACCCGGCCGTCCGATTGATCCAGTGGCCCCTGGCCGGTCTGTTTTTCGGACTCCTGGCCGGTATCATGATCTGGTACGGCGGTGAGCGCGAATATGAAAAATACCGGGCGGCCCATCCGGTCAAAAAGAAAAAGCGGCGCAAAAAGAAAAAATGAGTCCGGGGACCGGCGACGTCCGCCGGCGCCCGTTTCCACCCACCCGCCTTACCGAAAGGAGCGTGACCATGTTGAAACCCCGCATCCGCAGCATGTCGTTTGGCATCATCACCGCCGTCATCATCCTGGGACTGGCCCTGCCGCCGGCCATGGCCGGATCCTACAAAAAAGAGTACAAGATGACGGTCAATGTGGGGCCCAGCTTCTACTGGGGAATGGGCGCCACCAAATTCGCGGAACTGGTGAAGGAAAAAACCGATGGTCAAATCAACATCAAACCCTATTTCGGCAGCGCACTCCTCAAGGGGGCCCAGCTCAAATCCCCCCAGATGGTGGCCAAGGGCGTCATCGACTGCGCCTATGAATCGACCATCAACACGTCTCCGGTCATCCCGGAGATGAACATCTTCTCCCTGCCGTTTTTCATCAACACCTTCGACAACCTCGACAAGATCGAATACGGGGAGACCGGCAAGAAGATCTTCGCCCTGATGAAGAAAAAGGGCATGATGCCCCTGGCCTGGGCCGAGAACGGCTTCCGCCAGCTCACCAACAGCGTCAAAAAGGTCAGCCGGCCCGAGGATCTGAAGGGGATGAAGGTCCGGGTGGTGGGCAGCCCGCTCTTTATCGACACCTTCCGGCAGCTCGGCGCCGACCCGGTCAACATGAACTGGGGCGACGCCCAGACCGCCTTCCAGCAGGGCGTGGTGGACGGCCAGGAGAACCCCGTGGGCGTGCTCATCCCGGTGCAGATCTGGCAGTATCACCATTACGCCACCTTCTGGAATTACCTGGTGGACCCGCTGATCATTTACTGGAACAAGCGGGAATGGGACGCCTTTCCGGCAGACATCCAGAAGGCGATCCAGGAAGCGGCCGACGAATCGGCCCGCTTTGAGAAGGCCCTCTGCCGGGCCGGTCTGGACGGCGAAAAATCCCTGAAAATCCTCAAGGAGGATTTCGGCCACGAAATGGAGGTCCCCAATCCGGTCGAATTTTTGGAGAAAAAGGGCACGGCGGTCACCTTCCTCACCGAGGAGGATCGACAGGCCTTCGAGGACGCCACCCGGCCGGTCTACGAGGAGTGGATCCCCAAAATCGGGGAGGATCTTTACAAAACCGCCAAGGCGGACATGGGGAAATAGTGGCGGACACCCCCCGGCGGATCCGCATCGATTACTGGATCGCCGCCATCCTCATGTTCACCATGGCGGCGATCGCCTTCGTCAACGTGCTGAGCCGCTACCTCTTCCATTTCTCCTTTGCCGCCACCGAGGAGATCACCATCAACCTCTTTGTCTGGGTCACGGTGGTGGGCTCCGGCATCGCCTTTGAACGGGGCGGCCAGTTGGGGATGGTCACCCTGTACCGGGTGCTGCCGCCCCGGTTCCAGAAAGGGGTCATTCTGCTGAGCGCCCTGCTGAGCGCCGGCCTTTTTCTGCTGGTGGACCTGTACACCATCCAGGCCATCTACGACGAGATCACCCTGTTCCAGGCCCGGTCGGCGGCTTTGGACATTCCGGTCTGGATCTATTACGCCGGCGTGCCGGTGCTGTCGGTCTTCGTCTTCACCGGGATCTACCGGAACGCCGGGGACCGGCTCCGCCGCCACGGGGAGACCGCCGGCCGCTGATGGAACTCGCCCTCATCAGCCTCACGTTTCTCATCCTCATGGCCCTGGGGGTCCCCATCGGCACCGCCCTGGGCGTGGCCGCCGTCCTGACCATCTACTGGTTCGATCTGGGCATCGGGATGCTGGGGGTCAATTTCTCTTCAGGGATCGCCTCCTTTCCGCTGCTGGCCATCCCCTTTTTCGTGCTGGCGGGGGTGATCCTCCAGCGGGCCGGGCTGGCGGCCACCATCGCCCGGTTTTTCGAACTCCTGGTGGGCCGGGCCGTGGGCGGGCTTTCCATGGTGGCGGTTTTCACCTGCATGTTCTGGGGGGCCCTCTCCGGGTCGGGACCGGCCACCACCGCCGCCGTCGGGTTGATCCTGCTGGACCCCATGATCCGCCACGGCTACGACCGGAATTTTTCCGGGGCCCTCATCGCCAATTCCGCGGACCTGTCCATCATCATCCCGCCCAGCATCGCCTTCATCATTTACGGCAACATCACCAGTGTCTCGGTGTCGGCCCTTTTTGTCGCCGGCATCATTCCCGGCATTCTGACGGGGGTGGCCACGGTGTTGGTGGCCTACCTCATCTCGCGAAAACGCGGCTACCGGGGGCTGGAAGAGCGGGCCGGGACCCGCGAAATTCTCGTGGCCCTGAAGGACTCCATCTGGGCCATCCTTTCGCCGGTGATCATTCTGGGCGGCATCTACACGGGCATCTTCACGCCCACCGAGGCCGCCGTGGTGGCGGTTTTCTACTCGCTGTTCGTGGCGGTTTTCATCTACCGGAGCCTGACCTTCCATGATTTTATCCACGTGCTGGTGGATGCGGCCGTCACCTCGTCGGTGATCATGTTCATCGTGGTCTTTGCCGGCATCTTCACCTGGGCCGCGTCGGTCATCGGCATCGTGGACATGGCGGCAGGCACCATCGTGTCCATATCGCCCAACCCGGCGGTGATGATCGTCCTGGTGAATTTTCTGCTCCTGGCCCTGGGGATGGTGCTGGACGCCATCTCCATCTCCTATCTCATCATGCCCATCCTCATCCCCGTGCTGGCGGAGTTCGGCATCGACCCCCTCTGGTACGGGGTGATCTTCATCTCGGCCCTGGCCATCGGCCAGGCCACCCCGCCGGTGGGGGTCAACCTCTTCACGGCCGCCAACCTCATCCGGGGCGACATCGACGGCGTGGCCCGGGAGGCCATCCCCTTTGTGATCATGGACGTGGTGGTGCTGATCCTCCTGTCCCTCTTCCCGATCCTCTCCCTCTACCTTCCCGTGGCCGCCGGACTCTACACCCCTTAACGGCACAAATCCCTTGCCTTTCCGCGGCGCATTGCCTACTATGGACGGACATCTAACCGGGTGGAGTCAGACCCGCAACCCCGTTACCGAAAAGGAGGCGACATGGCGTTTTTCAAGAAGATCCTGTCGAGCATCGGCATCGGCTCGGCCAAAGTGGACACGGTTCTGGAAGACGACGAATTTTATCCGGGCGACGAGGTGGACGCCGTTATCAAAATCAAGGGCGGCAGCACCGAACAGACCATCGAAGGGCTCTACCTGACCGTCAACAGCACCTATGAATCGGTGATGATGGTCCCGGCGGATGAGGACGAGGAAGAAGAAGAGGGCGAGATGACGGAGGAAGAGGTCACCCGGACCGCCCGATTGGCCAAAATTAACGTGTCCGACGGGTTCACCATCAGCCCCGATGAAGAGAAGGAGATTTCCATCTCCTTCGACCTTCCCTATTACACGCCGCTGACCATGGGCAAAACCCGGGTGTGGGTCGCCACCGGTCTCGACATCGATCGGGCCATCGACCCCAAGGACCGGGACGAAATCGATGTCGTGCCGGGGCCGCTCGTCTCCGCTTTCTTCGGGGCCCTGGCGGAAATGGGGTTTGAACTGATGGAAGCCGACTGCGAGGAGGTGGAGCGCCGTTCCTCCGACGACCTGCCCTTTTTCCAGGAATTTGAATTCAAGGCCTTCTCCGGCCCCTTCAAAGGCCGCCTCTCCGAACTGGAGGTCGTGTTCTTCGTGGAAGAAGACGCGGTGGAGGCCTACATCGACGTGGACCGGAAGCACAAAGGCATGGGCAGCCTCATCCAACTGCTGCTCACGGGAGAATCCGAAGAAAAGAGCAGCCGGGCCAAATTCACCTACGGTGAGGACGACCTGGAGGGGTTGAAGGACCGGCTGGAAGAGATCATCGACGGGATGTGCTAATCGAGGAGATCCCATGCCCTTTGTTTCGATCGATGGCGATGCCCTGTTCTATGACCACCACCCTTGGGAGGGCGGTGGATCCCTGGTGCTGATCCACGGATCCGGATGCGACCATACCACCTGGCCGGCGGAGCTGCGCGGCCTCTCCGGCGTCTCGGTCTACGGATTGGACCTGCCCGGCCACGGCCGCTCGGAAGGACCGGCCCGGACCGATGTGGAGGCCTGCGCCGACGTCGTGGCCCGATTCGTGGAAACCCTTGGTTTGCCACAGGTGGCCCTGTGCGGCCATTCCCTGGGGGGCGCCATCGTCCAGGCCCTGGCGCTGCGGGCACCCGGCTGGTTGTCGGCGGCCGTGCTCGTGGGGACCGGGGCCCGATTGCGCGTGGCGCCGGCCATCCTGGAGGGGCTGGCGTCCGATGACCCCAGGGACGCCATCGAACGGATGTGTGAATGGTCCTTCGGGTCCCGCCCCCCGGCAGCGGAAGTCGACCGGGTGCGACGGATCTTTTACCGCACCGACCCCATGGTCACCCATCGCGATCTGACCGCCTGCGACCGGTTCGACATCATGGACCGGATCGGCGCCATCGCAGTTCCGACACTGGTGGTGTGCGGGTCGGATGATCGATTGACCCCGGAAAAATACGGTCGATATCTCAAGGAAAAGATTCCCAGTGCAAAGATTGCCGTTGTTCCCAAGGCCGGCCACATGATGGGGCTTGAAAACCCGGAAGGCTTCATGGCCCCGGTCCGGGCCTTTCTACTGGAAACGGATTTACTGGCGGTATCATAGCCGACGCGAACCAAGAGTTTATTGACATGTCTCCGATGTTTGGTAGATTGTAGATATGGAAGAGAAAATCACGTTCAAGAACAGGGATGGGGAGACGCTGGCGGGCAATCTCCATGCACCCGAAACGGAGACCCGTTACGGCGTCGTCCTCGGCCACTGCTTCACCTGCTCCCGCCACACGCGGATCTTGCAGCGGATCGCCAAGGACCTGGCCTCGGCCGGTTTCATGGCCATTCGGTTCGATTTTTCCGGCAACGGCCAGAGCGAAGGGGAGTTCGCGCGGTCGACGTTTTCCAAGCAGATTTCGGAGATCGAAACAGCGGCCGACCTACTGGCGGAAAAAGGCGTCGAATGGTTTGGACTCGTCGGCCACAGCATGGGCGCGACCATCGCCGTCCTCACCGGCGCGCAACGAGAAGACGTCACGGGCGTTTGCACCATCGCCGGCCGCTCTGAAAGCCCCGGCGCGCTTAAATTCCTCTCGGAAAAACAGCGGGAGGAACTGGACCGCACCGGCAAAGTGAGCTTCGAGAGCCGGGGCCGCTCCCTGGCCCTGACCGAAACCTTTTTCTCGGACGCCAACCAGTACAGCCTCGCCCAAACCATCCGGCAGTACCCGAAACCGCTCCTGGTGGTCCACGGCGAAGCGGACGAGATCATCCCGGTGTCGGAAGCCCACCACGCCCAGGAACTCAACCCCGATGGCGTGGAACTGCTGATCATCCCGGAAGCCGACCACATGTTCATGAAGGAAGACCACCGGCAACAGGTTTCGGAGCGGGTGGTGGCGTGGTTCGACAGACTCAAGACCAATTGAAATCATACGGATGTCCATCCCATGGAAAAGATAGAAATATCATCCGAAGCATTGCCACTATTACGGGCGGGTGTTGATTTCCAGGGCAAACTGATGTCGAGGAAGTCCAGAGAGTATGCCGTTCGGTTGAAAGCATTTGAAAAAAAGCATCAGATGAGCAGCGAGGAGTTCGAAAACCGATTCGAAACCGGGCTGCTGGGGGATGAAGAAGAATGGTTTGACTGGCTGTACGTTTTGGAGGCCTATAAAGCCACGATGCGGAAACAAAACCTGTTGGAATCGTTGCCCCTATGATCATGCGCCATTTCGATTCGGTAACAAAAACGATTTCCGAATTGGAATGGCTGACGGAAAGAATCCCTGTCCAATCAGAATACGGCCCCGACGATTCCATCGGCCCATCCCAACAGACTGATATTTAAATGGATTCGAGGACAACTCCCCATGACCATACCCGAACCCCTGAATGCGGATTACATCGACTCCCAGTACGCCCTGTGGCGCTCCGATCCGGACAGCGTCTCCCGCGAGTGGCAACTCTTTTTCGAAGGGTTCAAAATCGGCGCCGCCGGGGAGGCGGCGGACCGGGACCCCCCCTCTGTCGAATCCGGGGACCGGTTTCAGTCCCGGGCCGAAGCCCTCATCCACCGATACCGGGATCTCGGACATCTGCTATCCTGCACCGATCCGCTGTCCGCCTGCCCCACGGACCACCCGTTGCTCGCCCTTTCCGCTTTTGATTTGACCGAGACCGACCTCGACCGGACGGTCTGCACCGACAGCCTGCCGCATTTGGCCGAAGCCCCTCTCAAAGCGGTGCTCGCCTCTTTAAAGGAGACCTACTGCCGGTCCGTGGGCGTGGAGTACATGCACCTTCAAGACCCCGACGAACGGACCTGGCTCCAGGAGCGGATGGAACCGGTGAAAAACCGCCCCGAACTGACCCCGGAGGAAAAAATTCAGGTCCTTCAAAAACTCGTCCAATCCGGGTTGTTCGAAGGGTTCCTCAACCGGAAATATATCGCCCAGACCCGCTTTTCCCTGGAGGGGGCCGATGCCCTCATCCCGCTTCTCGACATCCTGTTTCGCCGGGCCGCTGACAATGGGACCCAGGAAGTCATCCTGGGGATGGCCCACCGGGGACGGCTCAATGTCCAGACCAATCTTTTGGGCCGGTCTTTTGAAGATATCTTCGCCCAGTTCGAACACTGCTATGATCCGGACAGTGTATCGGGCGCCGGCGACGTCAAGTATCACAACGGGTATCTGACCGAGATCGAGATCGACGAAGGACGGCGCCTCCAGGTCTACCTCGTGGACAACCCCAGCCATCTCGAATCCGTGGATCCGGTAGTGGAAGGCGTGGCCAGGGCCCGGGAAGACCTTCTGGAGGGCCAGGATGGCTACGGCCTCCTGCCGGTGCTCCTCCATGGAGACGCGGCCTTTGCCGGTCAGGGGATCGTCGCCGAAACCCTCAATCTTTCCCAGTTGGCCGGATACCGAACCGGCGGCACGGTCCATGTCGTCATCAACAACCAGATCGGCTACACGACCCTGCCCGAGGATGCCCGGTCCACGCGATACGCCACGGACGTGGCCAAAATGCTCATGTCGCCTGTTTTTCATGTCCACGGCGAAAATCCGGAAGCGGTGGTTCACGTGGCCCGACTGGCGGCGGATTACCGCCGGCAGTTTCAAAAGGATGTCATCATCGACCTGATTTGCTACCGGCGGTACGGCCACAACGAAGGGGATGAGCCCTATTTCACCCAGCCCGGCATGTACGGCCGCATCAAAGACCGCCCGGCGGTGCATCAGCTCTACGCCGACGAATTGACCGAAGAGTACGTGGTCGACGACGACCGGATCGACGAGATGGAACAGCGGATCCAAACGGCCCTGGAGGAGGCGTTCGACACCATCAAAAACAGCGCCTGCGCCTTTCCGACCTCCGGTTTTTTCCCGGAATGGTCGGATTTCACCGGGAGATATTCCCATCAAGCGGTGGACACGGCCGTTTCGGAAAACCGCCTCCGCGCCATCGCCGACACCCTCAACACGCCGCCGGAGGGGTTCGTCCCCCATGCCAAGCTGAAGACGCTGCTCAAAAAGCGGTTGAACGCCGTGACCGAAGGGGAAGGGATCGACTGGGGTAACGCCGAAGCCCTCGCCTTCGGCTCTCTGTTGACCGAAAGCATTCCCATCCGGCTGTCCGGGCAGGACGTGCGCCGGGGGACCTTCAGCCATCGCCACAGCGTGATGACGGACCAGGAAACCGAAGACCGGTACACGCCCTTGAACCATCTGGCGGAGGATCAGGCGCCGTTCATGGTTTACGACAGTCTGCTGGCCGAATCCAGCGTACTGGGGTTCGAGTACGGCTATTCCCTGGCGCGGCCCCATGCCCTGACCATCTGGGAGGCCCAGTTCGGCGACTTTTCCAACAACGCCCAGGCGATCATCGATCTTTTCATCGCCAGCGGTCAGGCCAAATGGCAGCGTCTCAGCGGCGTGACCCTGCTGCTTCCCCACGGCATGGAGGGGCTCGGGCCGGAGCATTCCAGCGCCCGACCCGAACGGTTTCTCCAACTCTGCGCCAACAACAACATGCAGGTGTGCAACCCGACGACCCCGGCCCAGATCTTCCATCTCCTTCGCCGCCAGGTAAAGGCCCCGTGGCGGATTCCCCTGATCGTGCTGTCCCCCAAAAGCCTGCTCCGGCACCCCCAGGCCGTCTCCACGATGGCCGAGCTTTCAGACGGGGCATTTCAACCGGTGCTGGACGACCCGATCACGCTGGAACGCCCCGTCCGCGCCATGATCTGCAGCGGAAAAATCTATTACGAACTGGCCCAGCGCCGGGAGGATCTCAAGGCCCGGGATATCGCCATCCTTCGGATCGAACAGCTCTATCCGTTTCCCCGGGCCCGCCTCGAAACGCTGATCAACCGGTATCCGACGGTGGATCAATGGTGCTGGGTCCAGGAAGAACCCGCAAACATGGGGGCCTGGAGCTTCATTGGCCCCCGCCTGGAGATCCTCCTGGACGGTCCCATCCGGTACATCGGGCGAAAAACCTCCTCGAGCCCGGCGTCGGGCTACCCCCAGCTTTACCGCCGGGAACAGGCCGCCATTATTGAAGAAGCCATCGGACCGCCCGCCGATCAACTGAAGGAATCGGACCGGTATCAGGGGGGATGATGCGGATGGAACGGGATCTACCGCGGACAACGGCAGAAGGGCAACGACCAAAAGCGGCGGATGGCCGAACGAAACGAAAGGACGAGCCATGGAAATAGAGGTCAAGGTACCCAGCGTCGGCGAATCGGTGCAAGAGGCCGTCCTGGCCGAGTGGTACAAGGCGGATGGCGACAGCGTCGAAAAGGATGAAGAGATTTTCGTCATCGAAACCGACAAGGTCACGCTGGAAGTCGCCGCTGAAGCGGCCGGGGTGCTGCGCATTCAGGTAGAAGAGGGGGAAACCGTCCCCATCGGCGCGGTGGTCGGCACTATCGATACCGAAGCCGCCGAAACACCGGCGGAACCGCCGGAAAAAGAAGAACCTGAAGAGGAGAAAAAGACGGCACCCGCCAAATCCGAGGCGGACGACCAGGCGGCGTCCGCTCCGGAAAAGGGACCGGTGGATCGGAAACCCGACAGCGATACCCCCGGCGAGAGGATCCTGCCCCCTTCCGTCCGTCGCCTGGCGTCGGAAAAAGGGATCGATATCAGCCGAATCGACGGCACCGGCCCCGGCGGTCGGATCACCAAGGGCGACGTCATCGCCTATCTGGAAACAGCACCGGCGCCGGAAGCACAAGATACCGACCAACCGGCGGAAAGGAAAGAAACGGATCAACGACCGGCCGCGCCACCCGAAGAGGGGACCGAACGCAAATCCATGAGCCCCATCCGGAAGCGGATCGCGGCCCGCCTGCTGGAGGCCAAAAACAACACGGCCATGCTTACCACTTTCAACGATGTGGACATGAGCCAGGTGATGGCCATCCGGTCCCGATACAAAGAGGATTTCAAGAAGAAGCACGACATCTCCCTGGGCATGATGTCGTTTTTCGTCAAGGCGTCGGTGGAAGCCCTCAAGGAATTCCCCGCCATCAACGCGTATATCGAGGACGGCGACATCCTCTACCACCATTACTACCACGTCGGCATGGCCATCGGATCGGAAAAGGGCCTGGTGGTGCCGGTGATCCGGCACGCGGACCGGCTCTCCTTCGCCGAGATCGAGAAGGACATCATCGATTACGTGAACAAGATCAAGGGCAACAAGCTGGAACTCTCCGACATGGAGGGCGGCACCTTCACCATCACCAACGGCGGCGTTTTCGGCTCTCTGCTCAGCACCCCCATCCTCAACACGCCCCAGAGCGGCATTCTGGGGATGCACCGCATCGAGAAACGGCCGGTGGTGATCGACGACGAGATCGTGATCCGGCCGATGATGTACCTGGCGTTGAGCTATGACCACCGGATCGTGGACGGCCGGGAAGCCGTCACCTTCCTCCGCCGGATTAAGGAATGCGTCGAAAACCCCGAACGGATTCTGTTGGAGATGTAACCATGGCGAACAAAGAGACATCCTACGATCTGATCATCATCGGCAGCGGTCCGGGCGGATATGTGGCGGCGGTCCGGGCGTCGCAGCTGGGCATGAAAACCGCCTGCATCGAACGTTATCCGCGTCTGGGCGGGGTCTGCCTCAACGTGGGGTGCATCCCCAGCAAGGCCCTGCTCGATTCCAGCGAATATTTTCATCTCGCCCGGGAACACTTCAAAGACCACGGCATCATCACCGGAGACCTGAAACTCGACCTGAAAACAATGATGGCGAGAAAAGAGAAGGTGGTAAAGGACCTGACCGACAACGTCCGGAAGCTGCTGGAAGGCAATAAGGTGGACGTCGTCCAGGGCCGCGCCAAACTGGCCGGTGAAGATACGGTGGAAGTGGAAGGCGAGAACGGCGAAAGAACGCTGACCGCCAAACACATCCTGCTGGCCACCGGCAGCGAACCGGTCTCCCCGCCCGGCCTCGGCTTCGACGGCGAGCGGATCGTCAGTTCCACCGAGGCCCTGACCTTCGACGCCGTGCCCGAACATCTGGGCGTTGTCGGCGGCGGCTATATCGGGCTGGAACTGGGATCGGTCTGGCGCCGGCTGGGATCGGAGGTGACGGTCGTCGAGATGCTCCCGTCCATCACCCCCACCCTGGACGGTCAGGTGGCCCGGACCCTGAAGCGAATCCTGGACAAACAGGGGCTCAGCTTCCGGATGAAGACAAAGGTGACCGGGGCCGAGGTCGGCGGCGACGGCGTCAACCTGACCCTGGACGCCGACGGGAAAGAAGAGAGCCTCCAGTGCGACCGGCTCCTGGTGGCGGTCGGCCGACGCCCCCGCACAAAAGATCTGGGCCTCGACGCCGTCGGCGTAAAAACCGACGACCGGTCGGGCCACATCCTGGTGGACGAGAACTACCGGACCAACGTCCAATCCATATATGCCATCGGCGACTTGATCCCCGGCCCCATGCTGGCCCATAAAGCCTCCTTCGAGGGGATCGCGGCGGTGGAGTGCATGGCCGGAATGGCGGGTGAAGTCAACTACGACGCCATCCCCGCGGTGGTCTATACCTGGCCGGAGGTGGCCAGCGTCGGCCTCACCGA
>CAYPCE010000068.1:0-17569 GCA_964409085.1 uncultured Desulfobacteraceae bacterium
TCGGTCCCACAACCGCTCCCGGAAAGGATGCCGCTGAATGCCATCGATGACGCTTTGTCGCCTGTTGCTCATTGTCTGCCTGCTGTTCTCCCCGATGTTACTGACCCCGGGATGCAGCGACGATGAAGGATCGTCCAGCTCGTCTTCCGACGCCCCGGATGATCCGGCCGATACCGTCGAGGTGGCCCGATCACCGCTGGGACGGAATCTGGCCCCCAGCGCCGGCGCCACCGATCTGGCGGCCCTGGCGGCCGGAAACGCCGATGTTGCGGTCGACCTCCTCAATGGAATCGGCGGGCGGGACGAAAACCGGTTTTTCTCCCCCTACAGCATCTCCCTGGCCCTGACCATGGCCTACGCCGGGGCCGAAGGCGTCACCCGCAGCGAAATGGCCGACGCTCTCCACTACCGGCTCTTCGGCGACGACCTCCACGACGCCTACAACCGGCTGGACCTGATCCTGGAAGACCGCCAGACGGTTCCCCCATCCGACGACGTCCCCCCGCCCCTTCTCTACATCGCCAACGCCCTGTGGGCCCAGACGGGCCATTCTTTTCGATCCGAATACCTCGACACCCTGGCCATCCATTACGGTGCCGGGGTCCATTTGACCGATTTCCAGGAGGCGTCGGAAGCGGCCCGGGAGGCCATCAACCAGTGGGTCAGCGACGGCACCGATGGGCTCATCGGGGAACTCCTGGCCAGCGGCACGGTCTCCGCCCTCACGCGCCTCGTTCTGACCAATGCCATCTATTTCCAGGCCCACTGGAATGAGCCCTTCGACCCCGACAGCACCCGGGACGCCGATTTTTCTCTTCCGGACGGCGGCCGGACCCCCGTTTCGATGATGACGTGCAAGGAACGTTTCGGGTATGCCGAGGGAAGCGGTTACCAGGCCGTCGAACTCCCCTATGTGGGGGCGGCGCTTTCCTTTGTCCTTGTGCTGCCGGCGGCCGACGACCGGCCGGACTTCGAACGGGGCCTTACCGGCGGGGAGTTGCTGGCCATCTGCGACGACCTGACGCCGGAGCTGGTCCGGGTCTACCTCCCGCGGTTCGTCCTCGAACCCGAGGCGATCCGCCTGGATGATGTCCTCTCCGCCATGGGCATGCCGACCGCCTTTTCCGACGCCGCCGATTTTTCGGGCATGGACGGGACCCGGGAACTCGCCATCAGCAATGTGACCCACAAGACCTTCGTGTCGGTGGATGAATTCGGAACTGAGGCCGGCGCCGCCACCGGCGTCGTGGTCGGCCCCACCTCGGGCAACCCCCTTTTCACCCTGCGGGCGGACCGCCCGTTTCTTTTTCTGATCCGCGACATCGAGACCCGGACGATCCTTTTCATGGGCCGGGTAACCGATCCCCGTGGATAACCGCTTGCGCCTGTAACCGCCGGATGTACGAGATCACCAAATTCAGGGCTGTCGCCAAAAGCCGGAAGACCCAGATATCCGCCGCCGTCGCAGCCCTGTGCCTTCTGGGGATCGTCCTGACCCTGGTCCTGGGCCGGGATGCCCCCCCACCCCCCGAACCGTCCCCGGCCGGACCGGCCGATGGGTTCACCTTCTTCGACATCGGCCGAAACACGCCGCTGACCACGGCCCTCCAGCGACGGCTGGAAGCGAAACTGGGGTCGGCGGTGAGGGAGCGATGGGCGGACCTCAACCTGAACATCAATTATACCGGTTTCTTGAGAGAACACTTCCCGGAACTGGCGGCACTGGACGAACGCCTGAAAGATGAGGAAGCCTCTCTGCGGCCCGAGGAAAACCCCGTCAAACTCACCTTCCGCCATACCGGCGGAAAAGAGACGCCGTTCCAGCACGTCGACCTGGTCTTTTCCCCCTTTAGCCGGCACCCGATCTTTTTCCGAATAGAGCCCAAAAAAGGGGAAGGCGCCGCCGTGGTCCGAACCCTTGAAGGCAAATACGGTTCCTACGGCACCATTCAGTGGGATGACGAGATCACCTGGGACGGCCGGAGCGGCGAAACCCTGTTCTGGAGAGACCACAGCGATCTGCTCACCGTGACCATCGCCCCGGACCGGTACGGCGATCCGTCTTATCTGATTGCCATCTATTACGTGGAAAACCTGAAGAAAACAGCGACGATCAAGGCGGAAAACCGGGCGAACCGGCAAGAGAACGGCCTGGAAAAGGCCTTCTGACCCCAATTGGAGGGGCGAAAAATCTTTCGCCCCTGCCTCCCGTCTCCTACCGCAGATCGCCCCGCAGGGCCAGCACCCGATCCCGCAAATCGTCGGCGGAGACCGCCTCCGGCGGCACGGGTTCGCCGGCCGCCAGCCCGATCCGCGACCAGACCCGCTTGAACGGCCGCCGCATGGCCGCCCCCCCTTCCCGGCTGAAAAACGACCCCCATAATCCCCGCAGCGCCATGGGGATCACCGGAACCGGATTCCGGCGGATGATCCGCTCGATGCCGGGCCGGAACCGGTCGATGTCGCCGTCCTCGGTCAAATGGCCTTCCGGGAAGATACAGATCAATTCCCCTGCCGAAAGGGCCGCGTCGATCGCCTCGAAGGCCCGGTGATAGACCTCGGGGTCCCGCCGTTCCGATTGGATGGGGATCGCCTTGCCGGTTTTGAAGATAAAGTGGAGAATCGGCATCCGGTAGATGGGGTCGAAGACCACGAACCGGACCGGCCGTCGGACGGCCCCGCCGATCAAGAGGCCGTCCACGTAACTGACATGATTGCAAACCAGCACCGCCGGGCCCTCCTCCGGAATGCGGTCCAGATGCTCGTGCTTCACCCGGTAAACGGTGTGGCTCAAGATCCAGATGAGAAACCGCATGACGAACTCGGGGACCACCGTGTAGATGTAGACGGCCACGCCGATGTTGGCCAGGGCCAGGACCAGGAAGAACTGGGGCACGGTCAATCCGACGACGCCCAGCAGCAGGATGGCCGCCCCCGAAGAGAGGACCATGAAAAAGGCGTTGATGATATTGTTGGCGGCGATCACCCGGGCCCGCAACCGGGGTTCGGTGCGCATCTGGACAAACGCGAAGAGCGGGACGATATACAACCCGCCAAACACGCCGATGAGCATCAGGTCGGCCAGCACCCGCAACGCGCCGTCAGTGGCGAGAAATGCCCGGACCCCCATCAAATCGGTCACCGCCTGGGGCGTATAGGCAAAAAACAGATCGATACCGAAGAGACTCAATCCAATAGAGCCCAGGGGCACCAGCCCCAGTTCCACCCGGCGTCCGGAGAGCTTTTCACACAGGAGGGACCCGGCCCCGATGCCCACGGAGAACACCGTCAACAGTAGGGTCACCACCCCCTCGTCGCTCCGGAGGACATCCCGGGTGAAGTTGGGAATCTGGGTCAGGTAGGCCATGCCCAGGAGCCAGAACCAGGAGATCCCCAGGATCGAGAGAAACACGGAGTGGACCTCCCGGGCGAACCGGATCATCTTCAGGGTCTGGGTGAGGGGATTCCAGCGGACGGCCAGATCCGGAGTATCCGACGGGGCCGGCGGAATGCGCAGACTGGCGAGCCATCCCATCACCGCCACGGTGCAGATGGCCGCGCCGATCAGGACCCGCCCGCTTTCGAGCCCCACCAAGATCCCGCCGGCCATGGTGCCCAGGAGGATCGAAACAAAGGTCCCCATCTCCACCATGGCGTTGCCGCCCACGAGTTCCCCGGGCGTCAGGTGCTGGGGAATGATGCTGTATTTGACCGGCCCGAAAAAAGTCGATTGGGTCCCCATCAGGAAGAGCAGCAGCAACAGGACTGTCAGGCTGTTGAAGAAAAAGGCGGCCGCCGCCCCGGCCATGAGAACGATTTCCATCCCTTTGACGCAGCGGATGTACCGGGCTTTATCGTACTTGTCGGCCAGTTGGCCCGCCGTGGCGGAAAAGAGAAAAAACGGAAGGATAAAAAGCCCCGCCGCCAGGTTGACCAGGGTGTGACCCGCCACCGCCGCCTGCCGCCCGGCCCCGTAAGCGATGACCAGGATCAGCGCGTTCCGGAAGACATTGTCGTTGAAGGCCCCGAAAAACTGGGTCCAGAAAAAAGGGGCGAATCGTCGGGTCGCCAGCAGCCCGAATTGCCCCCGCTCCCGGGTCTCGGCCCCATCCGGTTTTTCCGGACGTTCCACCGCTTTCTTTGCATCATGTGGCGCCATCTTCGATTTCCCCTCTCTCCGCCCGGTCCTTGTCGAACTGGGCGATGTATTTTTTGACCGTCCGGCGGTCCAGCTTTGTCCGCCGGGCCACCGCCTCGTAGGTACCGTGGCGCTGGTGGAGCAGTTTACAGTACCCGGCCAGCAACTCGCCGGCGTCCCACGCCCCGGTCCGCATTCCGTCGGAAATCCTGGAAAGCAAATCCCGTGCCGGCGATTGGATATCCCCATCGTAGGCCCCCTTCAGGATCACCCGGCGGACGCACTGTTCCAACTCCCGGACGTTTCCGGGCCATGGATAGTCCCGGCCGAGCCGGTTCTCGACAACCTGTCGGACCAGTTGCGTCAACGCGTCGGATGGTTTGCCGAGAATCCGCGAGACGGTGAGGGCCAGCAGGTCCTCAAGCTCCTCCTCGTCCTCTCCGATCCGCTGGCATAGCGGCGGCACGACGATGACGTCGGAACAGAGACGGTAGAAAAAGTCGTCCCGGAAGCGGCCCTCCCGCCGGAGCCGGTCGAGGGGTTGGTTGGTGGCGGCGATGACCCGGCCATGGAACCGTCGATTCGCGTGGCTGCCCACAGGGCTGAAGGACCGTTCCTGGATCACCTGGAGGAGCTTGATCTGGAGGGGGACCGACACCTCGCCGATTTCGTCCAGAAAGATGGCGCCATGGGGGCTGCACCGATCAAAAACGCCCTTGTGATCCTCCACGGCACCGGTAAACGCCCCTTTTTTATGGCCAAACAGCTCCGATTCGATGAGGGATTCCGAAAACTGGGAAAGGTTGATGGGGATGAACGACCGGACAAAACTTTCGCGAAAACAGCCCGTTTTTTCGTCGAAGGGGATAAAACCGGACCGCCCGATGGCCGCAGCCGCCGTTCCTTTTCCGGTACCGGTATCGCCAAGGATCAGGGTCGAAAAATCCTCCATCCGGTTCCAGAGATGCTCGTCGTACCGGCCGATGTCCTGCGTGAAGACGTTGTTCCACAGGTTCCGGCGCAACCCCTTCATCGAAGTGCTTCGGCCCACCAGCCCGTGATAGATAAAAGAGTAGGCCCGCCGGAGTTGATAACAGAGTTCAAAATACCGCCGTGCCTGATCCGGTGGGAATCCACGCTCGCCAAGCTGTCGGAGCGCATCCGCGGCAAACGGCACGCGGATCGGAGTCTCCCCGGCGGCCATCTGACGGGGGATAAATGCATCAAAAGGGGCCAGAAACTGATGGAAAAAATCGAACAGAAACGCATTTTCCATGAGTTTCCGGTCCTCTCCGGAAAACTGGCGGATCGAGACCTGTCCTTCCCTTTCCAGACGCTCCATCCGGTCATGAACCACCCGGATCAGGTGGTTCACCCGGTCGTCATGGGCCGTGGTCGGCGGTAGTCCTGTGATCCGCAAGTCGATGGCCACCCGTTCCTCTGAAAATGGATTGGCAAAGGTGGCCGTGCGGACCCAGGTGAAAAATTCCCGATCTTCGGAATTGAGGGCCATTCTGGACGCCATCCGCATCTCCCTTCATCGGCGAATTGACATTTTATGAATACAAACCATACACCATTTGATCATCCCTGTCATCCCAGAACCCTCCGCACCCGAGATGGCCATTTCCTATCCTATTTAATCAATATGTTATCTCTACTCATTTTTGGCATGACCCTTGAATAATGAATCCCCGGAAAGAACGTACACCCGCAATCCAACATCGCCCGGAATAAGGAGGTCTTCCATGAACCCACAACAGGACCCAAAGGCCGGCCTTGATGCCATGCCCTCTATCGACGTGATGGGGTTGTTCCTGATCATCCTGATCGCCAATACCCACCTCATCGCCGGCGACTTTTCCGCGAAACTGGTTTTCATCCCCGATGATTTTCTTTCCGGAGACTGGTGGCGGCTGTTTACCTTCCCGTTTGTCCATACGGGCTGGTACCACCTCTTCCTGGATGCCGGGGCGTTTTTATTGCTGTACACCGGTCTGCCCGAAAAACGGGCCGCCAAACGGTTTTTGTGCCTGGGGATCTGCAGCCTGTTCAGTCTGGCCACTGTGTGGATGACCTCCCCCGAGATCCACCTGCTGGGCCTCAACGGCCTTTCCGGCATCGGCCATGGGCTCATGGCCTTCTCGACCCTCCAAATGGCCGCCAGTTCAGAAAACCCGCGCATGGGCGCCACCGCCTTCGGTCTTCTGGTCGCCAAAAGTCTTTTTGAGATTCTCTCGGGCCATGTCATGTTCCATTTCGGCCTCTGCGGGACTCCGTTGCCCGCCAGCCACGCCGGCGGAATCCTGGGGGGAATCTTCCTTTTCATGGGATACCACCGGAAACGATGAAATAAATAATTGACAGGCTCCCATATTTCGGTTACGAATCAAAGTGTCGATATTATCCCGATAAAACCAAACCATGAACAATGATTCAGATGGCAGGCCAACCATCACCCAACCCCATGGAACAGACCAACGAAGACCTCCCCTTAGCCAAAAAAACCGTTACAGCGATGGTCCAGTCTCTGAAAGCCTGCGCTCTCTATCCCCTGACCCATGAAACCTGTCAGAACACCATGAGCGCTGCGAAACAGCAACTGGATGCCTTTTTGCAGCGCAATGAAAGTTTCCGGGTCCACGTTGACCAGGAAACGCTCTTGTACGCAGAGACCCCCATTTACAAAGAGTCGCAGAACCACGGGTTGTTCGCCGTCCCCATGTCCCGGGACGGCCTCGAATGGATAGAATTTCAAAAAGGGATTCAACAACGGGAATTAAACGGGTTTATCCGGACCCTGATGGAATATCGGACGCTGACCCCGGACACCGAGGGGGACATTGTTACCACGCTCTGGGAAGAAAACTACCCCCATATCAAACATGAAGCCCGGGACGCGGTCTGGGACGCTGAATTGGCGGGAGATGGATTCGAGGATTTAGGGACTCAGATGACGCTTCCGACCGAAGGGAAAGCCATTCCCGGCACGGACACGCCGGCCGAAGAAGAGGGGGGCGCAGAAGATGGAGAAGCGGCAGGCGCCCCGGAACAGACCGCCGGCGGACCGCCGCCCCCCCCGCCCCCGGCACCCAATCTGGCAGACCCGTCACTGGACCCCTCCCTATGGCAACTGACCGAGGAAGAAAAAGAGATTCTTCGGGAAATGGTGTACGAAGAGGAGAATTTCGATGGAACCGACAGCGTTCTGGATGTATTGATGATCCTCCTTAAGCAGGAGAGTCAGCCGGAAGATGATGAAAAAGAGGGCAAGACGTCCGAGGACATCCTGTCGATTCTGTCCTTTCTCAAAGAGGAATTTCAAACCACCCTGGATCAAGGCCAGATCCGTTTGGCGTTTAAACTCGTAAAAGAAATCCATGACATCCGGTCTTCCATAGTGGAGCAGAGTCCCCAGGCGACCGTCCATATAGACGGCTTTCTCACCGAGATTTCAAGCACGGACGTCCTGGCTTCCCTCAATCCTGTCTGGCACCGTCTGGGAAAGATCGATCCTTCGCGTATCAAGTCCTTTCAGGAGCATCTTCTCCTCCTGCATCCGACCGCGACGCTGGCCTTTGCCCCGATTTTGCTGAGCGATCCCCCCCCACGGGTCCAGCACATGCTCATGGAACTCATCGCGATTTACGCCAGAAATGACCCCACTCCCCTCGAGACCCTCCTCGAAAAGGGTGAAGATATACTTATCCTCAAGCTCATCGACCTCCTGAGTCGCCTGAAAGGCGATCAGTTCCAGCAAATGCTGCTGAAGCTGACGGAGCACCCCTCGGAAAGTGTCCGGGTCAAGGTCCTGCGGACACTGCTCGAAAAGGACCCCTACATGTTGTGGCGGTTGTTTCATCACATTGAAGACCCGAGCCCAACGGTGGCCAACATCACCCATGCGTATCTGGGCCGCTCCAAAGACAAGATGGCGGAAAGCCTGATGCTCGATTATCTGGAAGAGGGGCAGTTTAAACGGGAAGACCGCGACCATATCATGGCTTGCTACAAGACCCTGGGGCGATGCGGTTCCGACCATTCCGTCGGATTTCTCGATGATGTCCTGCGGGAAAACGCCTACAAAGACCGTTTCGGCGCCCAGATTTCCGTCCACAAAGAGGGCGCCGCCGTCGCATTGGCGGAAATCGGCACCCTTGCCGCCATAAAAATCTTGAAGAAAGCCAGCCGGAGTTTTTCCTCCAAATTGCGTCAAATTGCCCGAAAAGCCATGGAGGATTCCAAATGACGGAGATTGGCAAATCCCAACGCAGTCGCCAGAACCAGATGCGGGAGGAGTGTGTCAAGGCGTTCTACAGCCTCATCCGGGCCGCCAGAATCCACCGTTCCAACAATCAACTGATCGTGCAGGCGGCAAAAGAATTCGTCCGAACCGTCGTCGGCTTGAGCAAGGACACGGGCGAGGTCGCCATTCAGTTCATGGGCAGGCGCATCTACGTCCAGGAGAAAAAGCTGATTTTTCGCCCCGAAACCGTGACCCTGTTCGACGGCGTCATCGATTATTTCGATAAACGCGCCATCCAGGGGCTCCGGATTTATCCGTCGGTCAAAGACATTCGAGGCGCCGACCTCCTGGATTTCATCCGGCTGCTCAACGACGCCGAAAAACATGATCGGCCCCAGGAATGGCTTCTGCCCCAGGCGACGCCTGAAAAATATCCCTGGGTGGAACTGCTCCAGAAAGCGGTCGGCAGCGAGGCCCCAGAGGAGGGAAATCGGAAAAACCGGGGGTTGAAATCTTATTCCCATGTACTGGGGTCGGTCCAGGAGATCGCCCAGAAGCTCACCACCCGGCAGAGCACGGGGCTGAACCGGGCCCGGCGGGTGCTCCAGAACATGGTCGACCTCATCATGGAGGATGAACCGCTGTTCCGCGCCCTGAGCACCATCCGGTTTTACGACGATTATACCTTCGGCCATTCCGTGAACGTGGCAATTTTGTCCATGTGCATCGGTAAGCGGATCATGCTGTCGAAAAAATCGCTGGAAACCCTCGGCCTATGCGGTCTCCTCCACGATCTGGGAAAAATCGAGGTGCCCAAAAACATCCTCAACAAGCCCGGAAAACTGACCGCTGAAGAGTTCGAGGTGATGAAGCAGCATTCCATGGACAGCGTGCGGCTCATCGTCAAAATCCAGGCGTCCCGGGACCGGAAAAACGATATCCTGCTGGCCCCTTTTGAGCATCATCTCAAATACGACCTGTCGGGCTATCCGAAAAACGACCGCAGCAGCAGCGTCAGCCTGTTCGGCCGCATCCTGACCATTGCGGATGTGTATGATGCCATCACCTCCCCCCGGGTCTACCGCAAATCGGTCTTTCCGCCCAATCGCGCCCTGGGGTTCATGTGGGAAGGCGTCGGGAAGGACTTCGATCCGATTCTCTTGAAGGTCTTTATCAACATGATGGGGGTTTATCCAGTGGGCACCCTGCTGGTGCTCGACAACCGGAAGGCGGGCATCGTAGTGGAACCGCCGGAAGAAGCCGACGGCCCGCTGGAGTGGTCCAGGCCCTGGATCGTCCTGCTCAAACGGGACAGCCGCAACGGTCATCGGAAATTCGTCAAAGGAGAAACCATCAATCTGGCGGAAAGAGACCCCAAGACCGGCCATTACCGGTATACCATCATCAAAAGTCTCAACGCGGCCAATTACGGCATCCAGCCCATCGACTTTATTCAATGAAACATTTTGCGGTGCTGCTAACGCTGGGGGTTTTCTTCCTGACAATACCGCATCGGCCGTGGGCGGAAGAAACGGATCCGACCCCCAAACTGCCCCCGCCCCAGTCCGGGAAAGCCTCCTACTATAGCGACCGCCTGAAAAACCGACCGACCGCCAGCGGGGAGCGGTACCATCCCGACAAACTGACGGGAGCCCATCGCCGCCTGCCCTTCGGCACCCGCGTCCGGGTGACCCGTCCAAGCACCGGCCAGAGCGTCGTTGTGAGAATCAATGACCGCGGCCCCTATGCAAAGGGGCGGATCATCGACCTGTCCAGAAAAGCGGCGGAAGCCCTTGGGATCGTCCGGGCGGGGGTCGCTGCGGTCAGGGTGGAAGTCGTCTCTTTTGGTGAATAATCATCGCGCCGATCCCCCGAAAAGGGACGACCGCATTGCGGTTCTGGCGCATATCTACGCTGTTTACGATGCGTTTGCCGAGACGTTGCCCGCCGCCTGCCGGCGCGGCTGCGCCCACTGCTGCACCCGGAATGTGACCGTCACCACCCTGGAGGCCTGCCACATCGCGGCGGGTTTATCGGCGGGCGCCGAGGAAACCCGCGTCGGCCGACTCGTCACCGGTTTGAATCAGAACCGCTTCCAGCCCCGGATCACCACCAACGAACTGGCCGACATCTGCCGCCAGGGTGGGGACCCGCCGGAAGAAATCCAGCCCGACGGAACCGCCTGCCCCCTTTTGGAAGACGACGCATGCGCCATCTATCCGGTTCGCCCCTTCCACTGCCGGTGCATGACTTCCCGGACGAACTGCGGGGAAACCGGGCATGCGGATATGGACCCTTTTGTTATGACCGTGAACACCGTCTGTCTCCAGTACATCGAACACATCGACAGAAGAGGCTTTTCCGGGAACCTGATCGACGCGGTATGCTTTTTCGGGTCCCCGGAAAACCGCCGGCAATACGAATCCGGCGAGCCCATCTCCCGGCCGCCGGGCCTGATCCCCAACCGCCGGGTTTCCGCACTGATGATCCCGCCGAAACACAGGGGCCGCATCGCCCCCATCCTTCAAAAACTCAACGAAGCGCCATAGCGGAGCATCACAGGTTCAGGAGCCATCGGCTGTTTTCCCCGCAGATCCGGGCAATGTCCGGTTCCGTCAGTCCCGAAGTCGCCATCTCCTTGAAGTACCGGGACGGCCGGATCAGCGGAAAATCACTGCCGAACAGCACCTTGTCCCCCCCCGCCAGCTGAACGGCGGTCGGGTAGATGTCCGGACGGTACAGGAAAGGGGAAGCCGCCGTGTCGTAATAGACATTCGCCAGGGTCTCCTGCACCTCTTTTTTGAGCAGGTTGAAAAAGAAGATGCCCCCCCCCCAGTGGGCCAGGATGATGCGGTTTTCCGGAAACGCTCTGGCCAGGGCGTAGATCCCTTCCAGGGCGATGGGCGCCTTACCGGGATAGACATGGCCCACACATTCATTGGTGTGGATCATCACCGGGAGATCCCGCTCCCGGCAGATGGCCATGATGTCGCCCAGGGTATCCAGAATCTCCGCCGAAATGCCGGAACCGTAAAACGCCAGTTCCCCCACCCCAATGAGCCCGCTGTCCAGGCATCGGGCCGTTTCAACCGCGGCCCCGTCACTGTGGGGATCGAGGCAGCAAAACCCCGACAGCCGCCGGGGATGCCTTTCGACCGCCGAGAGGATATAATCATTGTGGCGTCTGGCGGTATCGAGATCTTTCCAGGGAAACCCGAACACCACGGATCGATCGACCCCGTCCTCGTCCATGGCGGCGACGATCTCGTCGGCACCGACCATCCGTGATTTGGGGAATTCGTAGAGGAGCCGGAAGGCCGGCTCCGAACCAAAACAGGATTCCCGGTTTTCCCGGATCCATCGGGGGAAAATATGGGTATGGCAATCGATGATCACAAAAAACTCCGTTCATTCGGGGCTTTTGCAAGTTTGAACTTGACGGGGCAGGCCGAGGGGCTACAATCCATTTTTTCCGGCCCCTTTTGTCCCTGGTCCCCACGGAAGGCGGAAATGACGAACGACAAAACGGTCCCCTCCAAAGAAGAGCGCCATGTGGTGCTGGTGACCCCCGAGGTCCACTGGAACACCGGAAACATCGGCCGCACCTGCCTGGGCGCGGGGGCCCATCTCCACCTCATTGAACCCCTGGGATTTTCCCTGGATCACAAACACGTCAAACGGGCCGGCCTCGACTACTGGGATCGCGTCCCCTTGTCGGTATGGAAAGATTTCGCCGGGTTTCTGGAGGGAATGGCCCCCGATCCGGGCGAAATCGCCCTTTTTGCCAAACGGGGACCCCGCCCGTTTTGGACCCTCCCGCCGGTCCGGCGTCGGTTTCTCATCTTCGGTTCCGAAACAAGGGGACTGCCGGAACCGATTTTGGACCGGTATTCCGATGCCATCTACCATATCCCCATCACCCGGGAGATCCGGAGTCTCAATCTTTCCACCGCCGTGGGCATCGCGTTGTACGACAGCCTCAGGCGCGCCGCGCCGTTTCATGCATGGTCTGCCTTCGACTGAGCGTCGGCTTACCCCTTCTGATACCAGTTGCCTTCGGCATCTTCCAGCCACATCCCGGCTTCGGCGTTCTCCCGGATTTGGGCCGCCCGGTGGCGCTCGACGACATCCAGGGCCACATTCTGCTGGGCCGCGATGGCCTCGTAGACCCGCTTCCGGTCCGCATTCTCGGCCGCCACCACAGGCTCGTTCTCCCGGCCTTTCCCGAGAAATTCCAGGTATCCCTGGTTGTTTTCGCCCACAAGCCCTTTGACCTTGAGGACTTTGATGGTCGGCAGGCGGTCTTTCATCCGCTCCTTGATGGCGCCCAGATCGGCGCCCATCGCCTGGACCGCCGCTACCGCCCCGACGACCAGAACGATGCCCAAGAGTTTCAATACATGACGTTTCATGCGTATCTCCTTTCCAAGTAGACGCTATTGCGTATCGGTTCCATCCGATGGGCCGGCCTCCACCTCAATCTGATCTTCGGCCTTGTCGATCTCATCGAAGAAATCATCCAGGGCCCGATCCACCTTGACGTTGACATCGATGGTGATGTGGATCGGCTTGACCTCCACCGGTTCCACCTGGACTTTGTGCTGGGTGTTGCATCCCAGGGCGGTTCCCAGAAGGACCGCACCCGCCAATATGAACCCGTTGATCTTCATGGTCGTTACCTCCCCCCACATGGGTTGGGCGTTAATAAAACAGACGTTTGTATTGGAGGATCCGGTTGAGGGGCAACCGGAAATTGACATCCAGCCGGATCCCCTGAAATCGCGATCCCACCTGGCCGTCCTCGATCCGGACAAATCCGCCGGCTTCCTTTTTGTACACAAAGGGGAGCGGATCCATGGGCTTGCCATTCAGGTGGAGGGCCATGATCAGGTCCTCGCCCTCCGTGTTGAGCCGGAGCTTGGCCCACTCGTACCGATAATCCTTCATCGCTTCCCGGGCCAGGTCGATCTGGTTGAACTGCTGGGTTTCCTCAGGGATGCCGGCGGTCAGAGACTCCGCGCCGGTAACATGGATGGATCCACCCTCCCCCGGCGTCGAGTAGAGAAATCCGTCGTCAAAGGTCAGTTCCCCGCTGGCCAGGCGGATGGGGACCCGTCCGTTGACGGTTCCCTCCCCCTCGGCGTCAACGGCCCCGAACTGCTGGAGCACCTGGGCCAGGGATAACCGGTCGCAATAGAGGACGACATCGTATACATCGGTTCCCGGCGCGATGCGCACCGCATGGCCGCTCACCCTTCCGCCGGCCCATCGAAACCGGCTCTGTTCGATGAGAAGCGATCCGGCCGGCTCGATCTGAAAGGCGATGGATGCGTCCGTGAGGGCCACCTGCCCGAAAGCGGCCTTCCGGATCGTCAATCTCTGGGCCGGCGCGCTCTGGATCCCGGGAAGATGCGGGAGCCGCACCGACCCGTCGATCCCCTCCACCGCGATCTCCTGCTCCTCCTTCCGCAACCATCCGTTTTCAATACTGATCTTCAGAGTCCCAGAGGCGCCGGCCGCCCCGCCGAATCGGAGATGTCCCTCCGCCGCAACGCCGCCGTTGATCTTGACCCCCTTTGCGGATGGGGAAAATCTTCCCAGCGCCAAATCCGGGGAGGATTCGGGCCAGGAGGCGGACAGATCGATACGGCTTTCGGACCGTTTCTGTGACAATACCGGGAAATCCCCTGAAATCCATACCCCCATACCGGAGAGGAGAAGATTCCAGTGTTCGGCGGACAGGGTGAGTCCATCCGAAACCTGCCGGAGGCTCCCCTCCAGCGCCCCGAGGTTCCGGCCATCCCAGAGGATGGACCCGATGGAGATCCCCCCTTCCGGTCCTTTAGTTTCCCCGGCCGGCCATCGCAACGGAAGACGTGCCCCCGCCCGCTTCAACCGGATTTTTTTTTGAAGCGCTTCGATCGTTCCACCGGATATCGACGCCGTCCCTTCCGCCGACACCCCTCCGTCTTCTCCACGACGGGCCGTCCCCTGCACGGCCGCCTCGCTGAACGTCGCCAGTACGCCCTCTGCTGAGACAGAGAGGTCGTCGGCCGATAGCCGATACTCGATGGAAGCCGCCTTATCCTCTACAACGCCGTGCACATCAGCATCGGCCACGTTCAGGGCCATCTTCCCGTCAGCCGCCGCTATCTCGAGGGGGATTGTTGCAGGCTGCCCCTCCTTTTTGTCCCTCGTCACAAAAAACCGCCACTGCTGTTTTTCCCTGTGCCAGTCCATCCCAAACAACAGGGGAAGGCTCAACGGATCGGCAACCGCAAACAGGGCCTTTCCGCCCTTCGGCGTTTTTGGAAGATTGAGGGTGCCGCTGCCTTCCAGGACGATCCCCGACTTTTTCCGCCGGGCAACGGCCTGGACGCCCGTCATTTCAAGGGGAACCGGGCCATCCAGCAGAATCGGCGGCAGTGAAATGCGGAAAGGCGGCGCAGCTTTCCAGTTCAACGATACCGTCAGAGGTTCGGCGGCGGGATCAAAGGCTCTCAGGGAAACGCCACCATATCCCGTATCCCGGCTTCGGAAAGATAGCGTGGCCGAGGCCGCGCCGACGGCAGGCGGGTCCAAGTGAAAACCGATATGGCCCAAAAGATCCAGAAGACCGGACAGCCGCAGATCCGGAACAGGATCCATCAGGTCGGAAAAACGGGCGGTCTCGATTCCCTTGCCCTCGATTTTGGCTCGGGCCGACTGCGTTTTCAAATTGATCTCGCCCGATACCGTCACGGATTCGCCGCGTGGATACAGGGTCATCGCCCCATGAACGCTCTCGGGGATGTCCGGATCCGCCTCCAGAGACACGTCAAAGGGCAGCCGATAGGTTTTTCCGTCATGGAAAAACACCGCCACGCCGTGATCCACGCAAAGACGGCCAACGCGAAGGATGGGGGGGCGGGGCGCATCCGGCGGCGTCTCCTCTCCTTCCGATCGGAATTGCGAGAGAACATCCCGGATTTCGATGCCCCTCAGATAGAATGCACCGTCCCGGTAGCCGCAGAACACCTCCGCCCCGCTCACGGATACCCTGTCAACGCGGGCCTGAAGCAGTCCTCCCGGCGAATAATCGATGATCACCGGGCCGACCACCAGGGCGGGGCGATCCCTGTTGCCGATTCGCAGGGAATTGATCTCGGTGCCCTTCAATCCGATTCGGCGGATGTCGAAGTGGAGATCATCCAGGCCCAGTCGGCGCCCGATCCCGGGGACCACCGACCGTTCGATATACGCCGGACCGAACAAGAGCAGGCCCGCCACCCCGGCGGCGCCGATCACCACCAGCCCCAGTGCCGCGACGGCAAAGTATCGAAAGGCCCGTCTCACAGGACCGATCCGATCATGGGAGAGTCCCCTCTAATACTTTTCTTCTCGTATCTTTTCCTCCAGCGCCTGGCGTTTTTCCGCTGTAATGATCCCGAAATCGACCATGACCCCGCCAATGCCGGCTTCCCGAAGCGTGTCGTCGCTAAGGATCTTCCGGGGCGTTCGAAACTCCGTCGGGTTCACGTTCACAAAAGTCCATTCGAAGTTGAGGCTCGCCTTGGGCAAAACCGCCATCTGAGTTCCGTAGAACACAATGTGATACGCCAGAAGCCCGTAGACAATCCCTCCCGCAATCGCCAGTAAAATGAATTTCTTGATCACTTTTCCCATGCAGTTCTCTCCTCAATGCTATTGGTCAGGTTTCCATTTTTCCCACTCGATTCCGATCACGATCATACCGCCATCGGCCGTTTAACGCAACACCTTAAGCAGTTGTTCTCACAGGTCAAGCGACCGCCGATGCCCGGATCGGAGCAAGCACCTGGCCCAGATTCCTATCCTCGTCCAGCGGGCGCTCAATGCCGTTCGGTATGTTCTCCACGACCAGGTGGCCATACAGGCCCCGGTTGTATGTAACGTAGAAGAATATTTTCCAAATAGGGCCGAATCCACAGGTCGGAATCGAGCCTGGACGGCAATCCGTTTGACGAACCCGAGGGTTTCGGGTATGGTTGGAAACGGTTACGATTCATATCCCGGCTTCCCCTCCACACTGCCAAGGAGAAATGACAATGGCATCTAAAATCAATGCGTTGGGAATCTTCCTCCTGGTCATGGCGGGGATCGTTCATGCGGAGCAACCCGACCCGGCCTCGCTCGTCAACGATGCCTTCGACTACTGGCGCGGAGAGGCCTCCGTCTCAACGGTCCGGATGACCGTCCACCGGCCCGACTGGGAGCGGTCCATGACCATCAAGGCCTGGACCGAAGGCACGTCCGACAGCCTCTTCACCATCCTGGAGCCGCCCCGGGACCGGGGCAACGGCACCCTCAAAAAAGGCAGCGAGATGTGGACCTTCAACCCCAAAGTCAACCGGGTCATCAAGCTGCCGCCCTCCATGATGTCCCAGTCCTGGATGGGGTCGGATTTTTCCAACAACGACCTGGCCAAAAGCGACAGCCTCATCCACGACTACACCCACACTTTGGAGGGCGTGGAAACCGTTGACGGGAAAAAAGTCTACCGGATCAAATCGATGCCCAAACCCGGCGCGCCGGTGGTCTGGGGAATGCAGACCCTCAAGATCCGGGAGGACCATATTTTCCTGGAAGAGGTCTTTTTCGATGAAGACCTGGCGCCGGTCAAGATCATGGAGGCCACGAACATCCAGATGATGGACGGCAAACTGTTTCCCAAGGTGTGGCGGATGCGGAAAGCGGACATGGAGGACGAATACACGGAACTGGATTACCAGGAACTGGCGTTCAAGGACGATCTCCCGGACCGGTTGTTCACGGTCTCCGCCCTGCGCAATCCGGGCCGATAGGATAGGACGCGCACCCATGGCCGCCGACACCGCCAAAATGGCCTGGCGCAACCTCTGGCGCAATCCCCGGCGCACGCTTTTGACCGTCGGCGCCATCGCCTTCGCCAGCCTCCTGCTGGTCTTCATGCTGTCGTTTCAATTCGGAACATACGAGACCATGATCGATGCGTCGGTGCGGATCCAGACGGGCCACATCAAAGTCCAGGCGGAAGGTTACCACGACAACCAAGACATGCGGAAAGTGGTGAGTGATCCGGCGGCCGTGGCCGGAATCCTGGAAGCGGACCCGGATGTTTCGGCCTACACCTTCCGGGCCAATGGATTCTCCCTCCTGTCGTCGAAAGACCGCACCTACGGCGGCCT
>CAYPCE010000069.1:0-17554 GCA_964409085.1 uncultured Desulfobacteraceae bacterium
GGCCGTCGTTTCTCAGACTTTCGCTCATGAGCGTCAGCTTCGACTGGTAGTCGCCATGGACCGGGATGCAGGTGGGGTGGATTTGCGTAAAACAGGGGTTGGCGAAGCAGGCCCCTTTTTTATAGGCCCGGTAGGTCGCCGTCACGTTGGAGGCCATGGCGTTGGTGGAGAGGAAAAAGACGTTGCCGTAACCGCCGGTGGCCAGGACCACCGCGTCGGCGGCGTATTTTTCGATCTCGCCGGTCACCAGGTTCCGGACCACGATGCCCCGGGCCCGCTCGTCCACCGTCACCACGTCGAGCATCTCCCGACGGGGGAACATCGTGACCTTGCCCGCCGCGATCTGGCGGGAAAGCGACGCGTAGGCGCCCAGCAGGAGCTGCTGGCCTGTCTGGCCCCGTGCGTAGAAAGTCCGGGACACCTGGGCGCCGCCGAAGGAGCGGTTGGCCAGGAGGCCGCCGTATTCACGGGCAAAGGGCACGCCCTGGGCCACGCACTGGTCGATGATCTCGGTGGAGACCTGGGCCAGCCGGTAGACGTTGGCTTCCCGGGCCCGGAAGTCGCCGCCCTTGACCGTATCGTAGAAAAGGCGCCAGATGCTGTCGCCGTCGTTCTGGTAGTTCTTGGCCGCGTTGATGCCGCCCTGGGCCGCGATGGAGTGGGCCCGGCGGGGGCTGTCCTGGATGCAGAAGTTCAGCACGTTGTAGCCGAGTTCCGCCAGGGATGCGGCCGCCGCGCCGCCGCCGAGGCCGGTGCCCACCACGATGACGCTGTATTTCCGCTTGTTGGCGGGGTTTACCAGTTTCAGATCGAACCGGTGCTTGTCCCACTTGTCCTGAATCGGGCCGCCCGGTACTTTCGAGTCAAGCTGCATGTCTGGCCTCCTTAAACGCTGATCGATATGAAGATCGGAATGAACCCGAATCCGATGCCGATAATAACGCTGAACACGATGCTCAGCCCCCGGATGAACGGCGTGTATTTGGGATGATCGACGCCGAGGGTCTGGAACGCGGACCACAGGCCGTGGCTGACGTGGACCGCCGCCACGATCATGGCGACGATGTAGATGAAAATATACCCGCCGCTGTTGAAGGTTTCCGTCACGATGTTCCAGATGTTGGTGCCGGTCTTGTCGACGAAATGGAAATTGAGCAGGTGCAGGATGATGAACAGGAGCAGCAGGATGCCGGTGTAGGGCATGGTCCGGGAGCCGATGGTCCGGCCGCCGGCGGCCTTTTTAACGGAATACCGCACGGGCCGGGACCGCCAGTTTTGATAGAACAGGGTGAGACCCGTCGCGACATGGATGATGGCCAGCGTCAGCAGGCCCCATTCCGCCAGGGTGACCAGCGGGCCCAGGGAATGGAGATGTTCGGCGTAACTCAGAAACGCCTCCGATCCGACATACAGCGTCAAATTGCCGGCCAGGTGCGTGGCCAGGAAGCCGCAGAATGCCAGGCCGGTCAGGGCCATCATCAGTTTCTTCCCGATGGAAGTACCCAGAGTGTCCGTAAACCAGTTCATGTTTCCTCCACCTGTGATTTGAAAAAAGACGTTCGGAAAACGCATACAAAAAACCAAACTTATTTAATTAGAGCTTTCACCCGGGCGTGTCAACATAATTCTTCAGCCACCAGCTGTCCCATTCGGCTGACAGGATCGCGTCGCACATCCGCCGGCCGATGTCGGTCTTCAGGCGACGGACAATATAGGTCAGCCATTTGTCCGGGGGCCGGTAGCCCAAATCCGACAGGGCCTTCAGGTCCAGGACGAAAGACAACTGATCGGCGTCGTGGGCCAGCCGGGCCTCCAGGGTCTCGCCGGCGTTGAACTCCGCCATCAGATCCGCAAAGGCATCCCCGAAGGGCAGTCCCCGGGCCGCGTCGGCCACGGCCCGTTCCTCGTCCTTTTCCACATACCGCTTCTGGACGGTGTTGAGGTCGCCGGTCCGGGCCTCGGGCAGGTCGTGGATCAGACACATGGCCGCCAGCCGCTCCCGGTTCGCCGCCGGCGTTGTCTGGCCCATGACGTAGGCGATAAACGTTGTCATAAAGGAATGTTCCGCCACCGATTCTTTCCCCGCCCCCAGAAAATGATACCCCGACCGGGGGATCTCTTTGAGCATTTTGGCTTCAAACAACAGGTCCGCGATACGGTCCATCCGTCATCCTTTCGTTGACGTTCCAGTTTCAGTCCAATTTTTCAAGCGCTTATCATACGGACAGCCGCTGTTCAAATCAACCAAATTTCTTGACACCCTCCCTCCAGTCGTTTATTCTAGCCAACTTAATCGAGCCCTTGCCATCCGGCGATACACGCCGGGCACACTGCGATCGAACCGACAGCGAATGCGACAGCGCCAACGTGGGAGATATACATGGTTCCTGGTCAAATCGACATCATCCATATGGTCCTCAATGCCGGACCCGTGGTACAATTTGTCCTCTTTCTCCTCCTCTTTTTTTCCGTCACCTCCTGGGCCATCATCCTGATCAAGTGGCGGTACCTCCGCCGGGCCTTCCGGGAATCCGAAGAATTCATCGAGGTCTTTTGGGAAAGCCGGGATTTCTCCGTCGCGTTCAAAGAGGCCGAGGACTATCAGGGGAGCCCCATCGCGCGGATCTTCTGCATCGGCTATCTGGAACTCAGAAAGCTCGCCCAGTCCGATCGGGACGATGGCGGGAACCCCCGCGGCCCCGGCCAGCGGTCCCTGGACAACCGGCTGACCGGAATGGACAGCATTCAGCGGTCCCTCCGGAGGGCCATCAACACGGAGGTCACCCGGATGACCCAGATGGTGCCGTTTCTGGCCACCACCGGCAACACCACCCCCTTCATCGGCCTGTTCGGCACGGTCTGGGGGATCATGAACTCTTTCCACGGGATCGGGCTCACCGGGTCGGCGAGTCTGGCGGCCGTGGCCCCCGGCATCTCCGAGGCCCTCATTGCCACGGCGGCCGGCCTGGCCGTGGCCATCCCGGCGGTGATCGGGTTCAATTATTTCATGCAGAAGATCCGGCTGGTGGAGGCGGAACTCCAGAGTTTCACGGCGGATTTTCTCAATATCGTGGAACGGGACATCATCCCCACCAAAGGAGGAAATGGGTAAATGGCCATCGGAAGCAACACCGACCACCTGATGTCGGATATCAACGTAACGCCGTTTGTGGACGTGATGCTGGTGCTTTTGATCATTTTCATGGTGACGGCCCCCATGATGACCCAGGGGGTGGATGTCACGCTGCCCCAGGCCACCTCCGATCCGCTGCCCAGCCAGGAAGATCAGGTGATCGTGACCATCGACAAGGGCAACACGCTCTACATCAACAAGCAGCCGGTCATCTTCGCTTCCCTGGGGGAGAAGGTCCGGCAGCTGGTGGCGGCACATCCCGACCGGCCGGTCTATCTGCGGGCCGATGAAGGGATCCCTTACGGGGACGTCATCCGGGTGATGGCCGAAATCAAAGAAGCCGGCGTCAGCCATGTGGGCATGGTGACGGTGCCCTTGAGCACCACCAACGGAAAGGAAGCAACCGAATAGATGGACGGCGGCGACCGGGCATATTCTTCCCTGTTCTTTCCGGACGATCGGGACATCCGGGGGTTTCTCTTCACCCTGGCGGCCTCTATCACGATCCACCTGGGGGTTGTGGTGGCCCTGATCTTTGCATCGGAATATACCTCGCCGCCGCCCCTTTCCGCATCGGTGATGGACGTGAGCATCGTGAGCCTGCCGGAGTCCGCCCCGGCGCCGGGGCCGGGACCGGCGGAAGTGGCCACGCCGGCTGCCCGGCCCGATGTGGCCACTTCCGAGCCGGAGCCCATGACCCAGGCCGAACTGGAGGCCCTGCTCATGGAACAGCAATCGGTTCCCGAACCAGCACCGGAACCGGAACCGGAGCCGGTCCCCGAGACGCCCGCGCCGGAACCCCCGGCTCCGGCCGGGGAACAAGTGGTGATCGACCCGGAAGAACCCAAGTCGCCACCGCCGGAAAAACCGGCCGAGCCAAAACAGCCGCCGGAGAAAACGCCGCCGGAAAAGCCCACGCCCGTTCCGGTCAAGGCCCCCAGATTCGCCAAACCGGTCCAACCGCCGAAAGCCGTTGAAGCCCCGGAACCGGACAAGGATTCGGTCCGTCAGGCCATCGCCGAAATCCAGAAGAAGATCGCCCGCCGAACCGAAGGCCGGTATCGGGTCGCGCCGGAGCCGGCCCCAGAACCGGCCCCTCCCCGGCGAAGCGGCGGGGGCAGCAGCAATGGGGCCGGAGGGCGGGGATCCCTGGGTCTTCAGGCCCGGGCGGCCATCACGTCCTATGCCGGCAGCGTGCTCCCGGACCGGATCAACCGGAACTGGGCATTTTCCGAACATCTGGCGAGCCGACGGTTCAACCTGGAAGCGGTCCTGGTCATCAAGATCCGCGCCGACGGAGAGATCACCGACATCTGGTTTGAAAAAAAGTCGGGGGATCGGTATTTCGACACCTCGGCCTATAACGCCGTGGTCAAATCGAATCCATTGCCGCCGCTGCCCCAGGCCTATACCGCTTACGCCGACGTCTATACCATCGGCTTGCGGTTCACCCCGTCCGGGCTCAACTGAGGGGAAACAAAGAGGAGGTTATGCCTTTACATCGTACAATCGGCATTATCTGCATCGCCATGGCCGCCCTGCTCCTGGTCCCGCACCGGAGCCGGGGCGCCTATGATTACGTGGACATCCGCAACCCCTCCCTGCAGAAAATTCCCATCGCCATCCCCGTCTTTCACACCCCGTCCGGCCGCCCCCTTGAAGTCGCCCGGTCGGCATCGGACCAGCTGGCCAACAACCTCGATTTTACCGGATACTTCCAGATTATCGACCGCCACCAGTTCCTGGTGGGGCCCAACAAGGGCGGCGTCACCGCCGACGCCATCCAGTTCAAGGACTGGACCCGCATCGGGGCCGAGCTGCTGGTGACGGGGTTCATCCGGGTCGAAGAGGGGCTCATTGAAATGGAACTGCGCCTTTTCGACGCGGTGAAAGGGGAAGTGCTGGTGGGGAAGCGCTATAGAGGATGGCCCCGGGACCAGCAGAAGATGATCCGACGGTTCTGTAGCGAGATCATTCACAGCCTGACCGGGGAGTGGGGGTATTTCGACAGCCGCATCGCTTTTGTCTCCGACGGCACCGGCCACAAAGAGATCTATATCTGCGACTTCGACGGGGCCGACCCCAAACGGTTCACCCGGCACAACAGCATCACCCTCTTTCCCGCCTGGTCCAGCGATGCGAAACATATCGCCTACACCTCCTATGCCCGGGGAGGGCCGGATCTTTTCATCCATCCCCTTGCAGGTCAGGAAATCACCGTCATCTCCAAGGAGCGCCTCAACACCACGCCCGCGTGGGTTCCGGGGAAAAACCTCCTGGCCGCCACCTTCTCGTTCACCGGGGATCAGGAGATCCACCTGGTCTCCCCCAACGGAAACGTCACCCGGAACCTCACCGATCACTGGGGCATCGACACCTCCCCCTCCTTTTCTCCCGACGGCGGTGCCATGGCCTTTGTTTCGGACCGGAGCGGGAGCCCCCAGGTCTATATCCGGGATATGGGCAGCGGCCAGGTGCGCCGCCTGACCTTCCAGGGGGGATACAACACCCAGCCTTCCTGGTCGCCCCGGGGGGATCTCATCGCCTATTCCGCCATGGAAGGCGGGGAGATCAACATCTACGTCATCGATACCAACGGGCGACGACCCCGACAACTGACCCAGGGTGCCGGCCGGAACGAATCCCCGTCCTGGTCCCCCGACGGCAGTATGATTGTTTTCAGTTCCACCCGGGAAGGCCCTTCCCGGATTTATGTGATGACCGCCTATGGCACGGATCAACGACGTCTGCTTTCCCTTTCCGGACAACAGACGAGCCCCGAGTGGTCACCGCGATTGTCGCGGAATTAACCCATCGATAGCCATTCCAAAAAGGAGGAGACATGCGAAAAGCGTTGCGTATCCCGATGGTCCTGGTGCTGGCGTCAGCCGTGGTGTCCCTGGTGCTGTTTTCGGCATCCTGTGCCAAAAAAGCGGTAACGCCCGAGCGGGGAAGCGGGTACGAAGAGGGGACCACGGCAGCGGACACCGGCATCACGGGCCGGACCGGCCGGTATGAGTACGAAGAGGAAACGAGTCGGACCACAGAGGAAGATATGGGGCGGGAACGCGCCTACGGGGAGGAAGCCGAGCGCCGCGAAATGATGGCCACCCGGAGTGAATTCGAAAACGAGGACATCTACTTCTCCTTCGACAGCGCCGCCCTCTCCCGTACCGCCCAGGAAAAGCTCCGGAAAAAAGCCCGCTGGATGAAACAGTATCCCACGGTCTCCGCCGTCATCGAAGGCCATTGCGATGAACGCGGCACCAGTGAATACAACCTGGCGCTGGGCGATCGCCGGGCCGAAAGCGCCAAGGCCTATATGGTCAATCTGGGCATCTCACCCGCCCGTCTGGTGACCATCAGCTACGGCGAAGAACGGCCCGCCGACCCGGGCCACAACGAAACGGCCTGGGCCCGGAATCGCCGGGCCCATTTTGAAATCGAGTAGCCGGCGGCGGTCGATCGGGATCGCCGCACCCATCAGAAGAGGAAACCTGTGATGACGAATCGGATTCTGCCGGGCAGTCCATGGGGCCACCGTGCGTTCCCTGTTACCGCTCGTCTGTGGTTGGGCGCTTCTCTGGCCGCCCTCCTGCTGCTGAGCGCAGGCTGTGCCACCCAGGGGGATGTCAGAGCCCTGAACGATCGGTTGATGGCCGTAGAGCGCCGGAGCATGGAACTGGAACAGCGGAACAAGACGCTTCAGCGGGAAAAAGAGCGCATTCTCTCCCGTCTGGGAGAGTTCAAAAAGACCCGGGAAGCCGAAGAGATGGACATCCGCGATCAATCCGCCAGCCTTCAGGCGACCCTGGAACGGTTCCGTGAGGACATCCAGCGCCTCAACGGCAAGATGGAGGAGACAGCCCACGGCCTGAGCATGACCCTGGACGGGCTGGACAACCGGATCGACCGGCTGGAGCGGTACATAGACCTCGACAGCCCGGCGGCCGGTTCCCCCGGCATCCCGGAAACAGTCCCGCACCGGTCGCCGGAGATGGCCGAAGCGCCCCAAACGGAAAGAGAGCGGGCGTCCGGCGGTCTTCGTTTTCGCACCCGGGAATCGGTCCCGCCGCCGGTGGACGATTCCGAAGACCGTTCCCCCCCTCCCCGGGAACGGCCGCGATCCATCGACGATCAATACGCCATGGCCAAGGGGCTGTTCGACCGGGGCGACTACCGGACGGCCCGGCAGGCCTTCCAGGACCTGATCCAGGCGGCGCCGCGGTCCCCCCATGCGGACAACGCCCAGTTCTGGATCGGCGAAACCCATTACCGGGAACGGCAGTACGAGGAGGCGATCCTGGCCTACCAGAACGTCATCGAGCAGTATCCCAACGGCAACAAGATCCGGGCTTCGCTGCTGAAGCAGGGGCTCGCCTTTTATATGTTGGGCGACAAGGCCAACGCCCGCCGGATCCTGGAGGGATTGATCCATCAGTACCCGACCTCCAGCGAGGCCAACATCGCCCGGAACAAACTCAACGCGTGGTGACGATCGTCGGTATCGATCCGGGCCTGGCCGATACCGGCGTGGGCGTGGTTTCCGGGGGCGGCATGAGGGTGGCGGCGTTCGCCTACGGCGCCATTCGCACACCGTCCCAGGCCCCGCTGCCGGATCGGCTGGACCGCATCCATTCCCGGCTCTCCGCCCTCTTGAGGGAAGAGAAACCGGGCCTCATGGTGGTGGAAGACGTTTTCTCCTTACAGCGGTATCCCAAATCGGGGATCACCTTGGGCAAGGTCACGGGGGTCATCCTGCTGGCCGCCTGCCGGCAGCGGATTCCGGTGGTCGAGATCCCGGTCCGGGAGGCCAAGCAGGTGCTGACCGGCAACGGCAATGCCAGCAAAGCACAACTGGAACGATCGGTCCGCCGGTTGCTGGAACTGGAAGCCCCCATCCGGCCCTCCCATGCGTCGGATGCCCTGGCCATGGCCCTCATCGGCCTGTTCCGCTATGCCGAACCGGTCCAGACGGACGCCCGCCGGGTCCCCCGAACCCGCCGGCTCTCGGTTTCATGATCGCCTACCTCGAAGGGACCCTGTTGAAAAAGGCGGAGGACCGGGTATTGCTGCTCACCCACGGTGTCGGATACGAGGTGCTGCTGCCCGGTTTCATGCTGGCCCGGTTGGAACGGAAAGCCGAGGGGGAAGCCCTGAAACTGTTTGTCTATCACCAGCAGAGTGAGCGGCAACCCAAACCGGTGCTCATCGGGTTCCACCGGGAATCTGAAAAAGAGTTTTTCCAGCGGTTCATCTCCGTGGCCGACATCGGCCCCCTGAAGGCGGTCAAGGCCCTGGAACGGCCCGTGGCCGATATCGCGGCCGCCATCGAGGCCGGGGACGTCCGCCAGCTCTCCCAGCTCAAAGGGATCGGCAAACGGACCGCCCAGAAGATCATCGCGACCCTGGGGGGCGCCATGGACGGCTTTGTTCACCGGGCCGGGGAGACCGCCGCAACCGCCGCCCCCGGAGAGGTGACGGCCCAGGTGTTCGGCGTGCTCGTGGAGCAGCTGGGACAGAAGCCGGCCGACGCCCGGCGCCGCATCGAGGCGGCCCAGGCCCGCAATCCGGCACTTACCGATCCGGGCGCCCTCCTGGACGATATCCTGGCCCAGATGTAATCCTCATACGCCATGTCCGATGCCGTCCTCACATACAGTTCCGAGCGACAGGGGCTGGTCGCCCCAACGGCGCTTCCCGCCGACGAAGCACCCGAGATCCGGTCCCTGCGGCCGGAACGGCTGACCGATTACGTGGGGCAGGGGGAAACCGTGGAGACCCTCTCCATCGCGATCCAGGCGGCCCGGAAACGGGGCGAGCCGCTGGATCATGTCATTTTCCATGGCCCGCCCGGACTCGGCAAGACCACCCTGGCCCACATCATCGCCGCCGAGATGGGGGGCCGGCTCACGGTGACCGCCGGACCGGCCCTGGAAAAAGGGGGCGACCTCATCGGGATCCTGACCCACCTGGAAGCAGGGGATGTCCTTTTTGTGGACGAAATCCACCGGACGCCCCGGACCGTTGAAGAGTTCCTCTACCCGGCCATGGAGGATTTCGCCGTCGATTTCGTCTTCGACAAGGGGATTCACGCCCGGAGCCACCGGTACCGCCTCAAGCCGTTTACCCTCGTAGGGGCCACCACCCGGGTGGGGTCCCTGTCGGCGCCGCTCCGGGACCGGTTCGGCATCTTCCGGAGCCTGCACTTCTATGAGGAGGCGGACCTGGTGCGGATCGTCACCCGGTCCGCGGCACTCCTCCAGATCGAAATCGACCCCGAGGGGGCCGGGGAACTGTCCCGGCGGTCCCGGGGAACCCCCCGGATCGTCAACCGGCTCCTCAAGCGGGTGCGGGACTACACCCAGGTGCGGGCCGACGGGTTGATCAACCGCGAGACCGTGCGCGCGGCCCTGTCTTTGGAAGGGATCGACGAACGGGGGTTGACCGACCTGGACCGTCGCTATCTGACCACCATTATCGATTTTTACGGCGGGGGGCCGGTGGGCATCGAGGCCATCGCCGCCACCCTCCAGGAAGAAACCGACACGCTGGTTGACGTGGTGGAACCCTATCTGCTAAAAATCGGGTTTCTCATCCGGACCTCCTCGGGACGGAAGGCCTCCGCGGCTGCTTATGATCACCTGAACCGGAAGCGGAAAGATCCAGAATGCCGGTGATTACACTTTCAACGGATTTCGGGGCCATCGACGAATACGTCGGGGCCATGAAGGGCGTGATCCTCACCATCTATCCATCGGTGAGCATCGTGGACGTCACCCACGAACTGCCGGCCCACGACGTGCGCTATGCGGCGCACGCCCTGGCCGCGTTTTACCGGTTTTTTCCCAAGGATACGGTCCACGTCGTGGTGGTGGACCCCGGCGTGGGAACCGACCGGCGAATTCTGGCCGTGGAGACCGATGTCCACACGTTCGTCGTACCGGACAACGGCGTCTTGACCCAGGTCCTGCAAAACGAGCCGATCCGGCGGATCGTGTCGGCGGAGAACCCGGCCTATTTTCAACCCAACGTGAGCCAGACCTTCCACGGACGGGACGTCTTCTCTCCCGTGGCCGCCTGGGTCTCCAAGGGGGTGGACATCGGTCGGATCGGTCCGACCGTCGATCCTGCTGAAACGGTCCGGCTCTCCCTTCCGGAGCCCAAAAAGACCGACGGCCGGACCTTGACAGGGGCCGTTACCATGGTGGACCGGTTCGGGAACCTGACCACCAACATCGACGCCGATACCCTGTCGGATTTTCTCGGAGTGGGCCGGCCCGAAGACGTCGTGGCCGAGGTCAAAGGCCGCCGCATCCAGGGGCTTTCGGAGAGTTACGCGGCCGCCGATCCCGGGGAACCGCTGATCATCGTCGGCAGCCGCGACCACCTGGAGATCGCCGTCAACAAAGGCAACGCCCGCCGGTATTTTGACATCGTAGAAGACGATCCCGTCACCATCCGCCTATCGGAAAGGAGCACCGTTTTATGACCCGTCCCAAGGGTTGCGTTTTCAAGGGGATTTCCCTCTTCGTCCTGTCCCTTGCCCTGTCCGCTGTTACATGGGCACCGGCGGCGGCAACGCCACAAATCCCGGCGGAACGGGCGCCGGAAACGGCCCGCCCCGCCGCCGAATCCAATGATACGGCCCCGACCGCCACCACCGAAACCGAACCTGAAACCGCCGAAGCGACGGAACGCGGGATTCCCGAAGTCCTGGTCCAGATGGCATCCCCCGGCGGTAAGACCGCCTATGCCGTGATCGTGGAAAAATCCACCCAGCGGCTGTTTCTCTACGCCTACGACGGTGATTTCAAGAAGGTGCTGGAGACCGGGTGTTCCACCGGCAAGGCGGACGGCCCCAAGCGGAAAAAAGGAGACCGCAAAACCCCCGAGGGCATCTATTTCTTCAACGACGTTCACGAGGACAAGGAACTCTCCCCCATTTACGGCGTCAAGGCGTTTCCCACAGATTATCCCAATCTCCTGGACCGGATCGCGGGATTCACCGGCAGCGCCATCTGGCTCCATGGCACCAACAAGCCCCTGGCGCCCAGGGATTCCAACGGCTGCATCGTTCTGGAAAACCGGGACATCCTGAAACTGACCCCATACCTCACCCTTCACCGGACCCCCATCATCATCGTGGACACCCTCGCCTACAGCGATCCGGCGCTCAACCGGATCGCCAAAAGAGCGGTCGCCGGCTTTCTCCGGGAGTGGGAGACCGCCCTGGAGACGGGCCCGTATCATGCGTACCTGAGCCACTATGCCTCATCCTACCTGCCCGATATCGCCTGGTGGCGCACCTGGCGACGGTACCGGGAGAAATACACCGCCGAAGGGGTTTCGCCGACGGTGACCGTCCGGAACCTGTCGATTTTCCATTTGGACGATCTGTACGTGGTGCTTTTCGACGAGTTTCTGGAAATGGACGGGGACGGGACCGCGCCGCGGCGTACCGGCACCCGGAAACTCTTCATGACCTATGAAAACGACCGGTTCGCCATTGTCGGGGATGCCTATCAGACCCTCCCGGAAGCCCTGGCGGTCCGTCGGGACCGTCCGCCGCTTCTCACCACCCTCGCCACCATGGAACGGGAGCGGGAAGCCGACGCGGCGGTGGCGACCGCTTCTCCCAACGTCACCCGGATGGTGGACAAATGGCTCCAGGCCTGGTCCGACAAGGATATCGAAAAATACGGCAGCTTTTATGCCGATGATTTCCGATCCGACGGCCGCGACAAGTCCGCTTATCTGAAGTACAAAGACCGGCTCAACCGGATTTACGACTACATCCGGGTGGAACGGGGAGATCTTTCCATCAAAAAAGGGGAAAACGGCCACCTCGTCGCCTCCTTTCTGCAGAAATACCGCTCCAGCGGCCATCGGACCGTAGGCACCAAGCGGTTGATCCTGAAAGAGGAGGGGGGAACATGGAAGATTTATCGAGAGATATGGCACAGAAAATAACCCGACCTCTGCATTCAAAGCCCCAGAAGCGACCCCAGCAGTGGACCCTGATGATGGTCTCGGACGACGGGGAGGTGAAGACCGCCCGACAGGGGAAAGGACTTCGCAACCTGCTGATCGTCCTGGTGGTGATACTTCTCGCCACGACCGCCCTGCTGTATGTCCTCTGGGATCGATCCATGCGGGACACCGCCAAACTCCGACAGGCGGTGGCGGCGTACCAGCGCCACCTGTCGTCCATGGGCGTTGATGAGGAGGACCTCTCCTCGCTCCTGGCGGTTTACCGTCCGATACCGGAGTCCGCTGACGAAACGCCGGCCCAGCCGGAGGCGACCCCACCCGCCCGCTCGCCGGCCCCGGAGCCGGCCTCGCCGAAAACGGCCTCGCTCCCGGAACCCCCAACGGAAGCGGAACCGCCGTTACCGGCCATGGAGGATCTCAACGATGCGGCCCCGCTGGTATCGCCGGTGGGCATCGAAGATTTCGGAACGTCCATTGGGGAACTGAGCGGGGCCCTGACCGTCGAGTGCAAGGTCACCAACATTGATCCGGACCTGGAAAAAGCCGAAGGTCATGTGATCCTTGTGCTGCGGCCGGATGCGGACGGCGACAGCGGCGGACTCGCCCTGCCACCGGTGACCCTGGTCGGCGGACGTCCCACCGGAAACGATGAAGGGAAGGCCTTTTCCATCAGCAATTTCAAACGGATCCGATTCACCGCCGGGGAGGAAACCCAACCGGATCGGTTTCGGGTCGCCACCCTCTTCGTGTTCAATAACGAGGGAGACCTCTGGTTGGAAGAGGATTTCCCCATCCGGACCGAACCCGCCCATTAGGGGACCGATTCGAACCCACATCCAGAGGATCCCATGGCAAAATCCAAAGAACCCATATCGATACTGGACACCGGCCTGACCCTGGAAGGGACCCTTTCCTTTCGTGGACGGTTGATCATCCGGGGCGTCTACAAAGGGCGAATTTCCGGGGAGACGATCATCATCGGCGAAGGCGGAGAGGTATATGCCGACATCAAGGCGGGGAGCGTAACCATCGGCGGCCGTTTCGAGGGGAAGGTCCGGGCCATGCACGAACTGACGATCCTGCCCACGGGGGGATGCGAAGGAAAGGTAATTTGCCGAGACTTGGTGGTGGAACCCGGCGGGATTCTCAACGCCGAGGTCACTCGCCTGGCGGAACAAGGCACGGCGGATCTGGACGCCTTCCTCGACGAACCCGCCGAAACCGGATAACGATTCCCACCCCCAGCAGCAAAAAGCTCAGCAACGATGGAGCGGCGCTTTTTGGCGATGATCATCGTTACGGCCAATGCTTGAGGCGAAACGGCTGCAGCCTGCAGCCGGCTTCAGCCGGGTTTGGCTTGTAGCCGGGGGATTCATGATACTGTCGGCAAATTCATGCGGCTACACTCAGCGACGCAAATGTGGATAGTTTTCGGAACGGACCGCCCGGTATCGGGGTGGCGCACGTTGTGGGCGAGGTGGTAGTATTCGGTGACCGATCCGTCCTTGTTTTTTCTCTTTGTGGTTCGCAAGTACATGATAACCTACGTAATTACCATGTATTGCGCTTGATGTCAATATATTGGCTGAACGGCGTTTACCTACGGGTTTTGGGGTTTCAGAAAATCCGAAGGTCACTATTTTAGCGGGTTTCGACGAGTGAATCGGACGAATTTGCCCCCAAACCGACCTACAAAATCGAAATCCAAGTGAACGTCCGATGCCTTTTCACCTCGGTCGTGCGGCGATCACGAACTCGTCCACAGGATAAATTGTGAAACTGTTTTCCTCCAGCGCCGACGTAAGTGCAGGCGCATCGCGTTGTGTTTTGTGAAACACGACCGTGGCGATGCATCGCGCCATGATCTCCGACATCGCAGTATCGACGGGCATTACCATGTTATCATTATTGATATACCGGAACAGCGCGACTCTACTCGCCAACTGGTCATCCGGGAGAAAGCCATGCAACTTACTCAGATACAACATGCGCACACCCACCAGTGGTGGCGATTTGGGGAACCCTGCAATGTAGACCGCGATGTCTTCCGGCACCAGCGCAGGAGCATCTTTTCTCGCAAGCGCGATGGTCTCTTCCGCGACGGCGAATTGCGCCTCGTTGACCTTCGGACGGCCAATGTTCTCGAAGGAGAAGAGGTGACTCGATACTACTGCTGGTCCCCCGAGTAAAAAGGCAAAGATCCATGCTGCAAAAGCGCTGGTCATCAACCAGCGGCGTGAGCCAATTGCGCTGACTGTCATTGCACCTGCAAGGCTCAGCATAAGCGGCACCGGCACTGCCCAAAATAGACGCCAACTGAAGACGTTGCTCAGTAAAACGGAAGCCATGCCCCTTACGGCTGGCATGAAAATGACGAGAAAGACAATCCAAACGTAGCCAGCGATCCAGTTGGCGCATTTAACGTTGGTTTTCGCGGCCAGAAGGGGTATGAGAATGAGACCGAGTAGCACCAGCGGTGTGCGAACCGTCCCAAGCGTTGTGCCGTAACTCAACAACCTTGTGTCAACCATTACGGCTGACAGGTACGGTTTCATTTTCAAGTACATCGCCACCGAAACTATGATCAGCGGCAAGCTTGCTGAAACACCACCGAGCATGGTTCTAATGGAACGACGATCAAAGCGCGGGCTTGCCACGATGGATAAAGCCGCAGCCAAAGGCGCAACGACCATACCGTTTGTCGTAAGGCCAGTAGCCGCGAATTGGCTGAACGCTAAGTTGAACCAGGAAGAGACGCCGGGACGATACCGATACCGGAGCGCTGTCAGGACAATTAATGGAAGAACTACCGTGAGATAGATTGCTTTGCCCTGGAAAAGTCGAACGAAGCCGAAGTTTCCGAATGTTCGATGGCCATCGCCCCAGAAGACGAGGATTAAAAAGTAGATCGCCGTACCCCAAGTCGCATCGCGCGAGCGTATGAAGAAACGCAAAACGAGCCAGTTCGCCAAAACCCCAAGCCCTGCCCACAGTGGTGGCAGAAAGACGTAGTAGAGTGCGGGCACGGACAGGCCGGAGACGTCCGAAACCAGTGCAATCAGGATCTCGTAGACTTGGGGCAAATGGAGTGCTTGTTCCACCGGTGGCAGGCCACTGCGGTGGAGGGCATCGAAGCTTTGGAGCGCCGCATCGGGAAAGTCAGCCGTCGCAGTTGCAACACTCAGAAAGTAAGCATCATCCGCATCAGGTCTCGATGTGCCAGATGTAAGCAGTGCCGCCAGCACACACAGCCCGATCAATCCCATGACCTCTAAGCGAGCGGCCGGAGAGTTCGACACATACAGCTCAGCCTCATTATGTTGTGCAAACCGGACTTCTGCACTCAGATAGATGATCGCCAAAAACCAGACCAGCAAGTCGAACTCTGTGACGGCGTAAAGAGAGCTGATCACAAATGGTCCGCTGAAACGAATCCAGCGCCAACCAAAGGGACGAACCGGCATACGGGACACGGATGGAGCGCTCTCGTGGGGCGGTAGACCTGCCCTGGATGATGGCCACAAAACACCTGCGGCGACCAACACGGGGAGAAATGAGAAGGCACGCAGTGTGGTATAGGACACTCCCGCAAGCACGCACACCTGTGCATAGAGTGCCCACAACCCCAGCAACGCAATCACTGCCCTGAGCATAGCATCTATGTGTGTGTGGAATTGCCGTATATCGTTTCCCCAAATTTAAAACACGAGTTACGCATACTGGTTTGCGTTCCTGTCGATCATGATTCTGCCGGGAGTCAAACGTTTCTGGCTAAACTCATTGGGTGCCGGGACCTGAACCAGTTCCGTTGCTACCCTCTCCTCAGATAGACAACGAGACTTTTCCCGATCAGGGGATTGAGCAGCCATTCCATCCACCGGGTGATCCGCGGTCGTTGCATCAGATCCCACACGAGAAACCGATGGAAGCCGTCGACCACGTCTTTCCGCCAGCCCCCGGCCGTCGGCCCGACCAGGCAGGTCAGCCACCAGAAAGGCGAATGAAGGGCGTGGGCCCAGTGGTGGGCCCACGGGACCAGCCCGGCATCCTTTGCCAGGCCGATCAACCGCTTTCGGGTGTAGATGCGGATATGGCCCCCCTCGTTGGTAGAATAGTCCCGGGAGAGAGCCCAGCAGATCCGCTCCGGCAGATAACGGGGTACACTGACCACCACCGGGCCGGATCGTCGGGTGACCCGGGCCAGTTCGCGGACAGCAGCGGTGTGATCCGGGATGTGCTCCAGCACCTCGGAACAGATGGTCAGGTCGAAGGTCTCATCCGAAAACGGAAGAAACCGGATATCCGCCTCAACCATGCCGGCTGCGCCGTTACAGCGGATCAGTCCCTGATGCTCGCCCCACCTGTCGGCGGCCGCCCTCACGGTCTCCGGATCACGATCCGCCCCCACGGCGAAAACCCCTTCATATTCGGCCGCTTTGCAGACATGCCGACCGGCCCCACAGCCGATGTCGAGCACCCGCATCCGGCGGGATGCCGGCCCATCCGGCATCACCCCCCGGAGCCGCCGGAAATCCACCGTCAGCATGGTGTCATGGCTTCCCGGTACACCGCAACCGTCTTTTCGGCCGCCCGCCGCCAGGTGAACCCCTCCTGGACCCGGTGATATCCCTTTTTTCCGAGGGCCGCCGCCCGCTGGGGATGGTCCAGGAGGTCCCCGATGGCCAGGGCCAAGGCCCCGGCATCCCCCGGCGGCGTCAGGATTCCGGCGTCGCCCACCACCTCCGGCAGGGCGCCGGCGCTGGTGCTGACCACCGGCAGGCCGCAGGCCATGGCCTCCCCCGCCGGGAGGCCGAACCCCTCATACATGGACGGCACCACCGCCACCGAGGCCCGGGCGTACTCCCGGACAAAGGCCCCGTTGTCGATGCGCCCGGTAAACCGGATCAGTCCGCCGATGCCCAGTCGCCGTACCAGCCGGACGATCTCCCCGTTCTTTTTGGGGGTCCCCACCACCGTCAACCGGACCCGCCGGGGCGGCGAAGCGCCGTTGCCGGAGAGCCGATGGACCGCCAGCAAAAGGTGGCGCAACCCCTTCAGGGGCATGTCCGCGCTGTTGGTGACGATGAGCCGGCCCGGCTCCCGCTGAATGTCGGGGATCGGGTAGAACAGGCGGGTGTCGATGCCGTTGGGAATGATCCGGAGGCGGTTCGCCGGAATCCGGAAATCCCGGGCGATGTCCGCCGCCGCGCACCGGGAGACGGTCAGGACCCGGTTCAGGGTCCGGGCCACCCGCTGCTGCATGGCGATGAAGGAGTACCACCGGAGCTGCTTCAGTTTCCGCCAGGGGGCCGATTCCGCCTGGATGGCGATCCCCCGGTCCCGGGTGATGGGATGGTGGATGGTGGCCACGGTGGGCGCCCGGCGGCTCAGCCCCCAGATTCCGTAGGAGAGGCTCTGGTTGTCGTG
>CAYPCE010000070.1:0-17394 GCA_964409085.1 uncultured Desulfobacteraceae bacterium
ACCATGGATTTGATGATGTTGACGTCGTTGGTGATCCGGGACATGAGCACGCCGGTCCGTTCCGACTGAAAGAAAGAGAGTGGGAGGTCCATCATCTGGTCGTAGAGCCGGTTCCGGAGCTGGCGGATGATGGTTTCCCCCACATAATTCATGAGGTATGCGTTGCCGTAGAGGCCGAGGCCCCGGAGAAGGTAGATGACGACCACCCCGAGGGGCAGGAGCCGCAGCATGGCGATGTCTTTTTTGACAAAAATCTCGTCCAGGACCGGTTTGACCAGGAAAGCGGTGGCCGAGGTGGCCCCGGCCACCACCAGCATGCAGATCATGGCGATGAACAGGCGCAGCCGGTTGTCTTTGATCAGGGTGAGGAGATAACGGTATCGCGGCCTGAACAGCGCTTTGAAGGGGATTTTCATAAGAATTGACAAGGCTCTATTGGATGCGATGGCCGAAGCGGCCGTCGGTTTCCCGGGTGATGCGGTTGAGTTCGGTTTCCAGTTCCGCGCGTCGGCGCTCCAGGGTGGACGGACCGGCGTGGACGGGCACATGGATCGGCGTGCCGAAGACCATCCGGCAGCGGTTGAAGGGCATCGGCAGCATGAAGCGGTCCCACGAGGAGAAGATCTTGACGCGGCGGGCGCTGTAGGTCGCCGGGAGAATGGGATATCCGGTCTTGGCGGCCAGGAGGACGACCCCGGGCTGAACCTGGAACCGCGGCCCCCGGGGCCCGTCGGGGATGATCACCGCCGTCCGTGACGATCCCTTCATGCGCTTGATGAGTTGGGACAGGGCCCGCAACCCGCCCCGGGACGTGGACCCCCGCACCGGTTCGTGACCCTGCCGCATCAGGGTCTGGGCGATGATCTCCCCGTCGTGGGACCGGCTCACCAGGGTCAGCGCGTTCCAGCCCGTGTACCGGTAGGCGATACCGAGGATCCGGGAATGCCAGAAGGCCCCGATGAACCGCTTGGAGTCCAGAAGCGACCGGACCTCTGCATTGTCCGCACCGTCGATCTCTATCCGGCTGGTGGCGAAGATGAAGTCGATGATTCCCTTGCAGAGGAAACCCACCAGCCGCCATTTCGGTGATGCCCCGCGATGGTCGGTATCCGGCGTCATGGCGGGCTGTCCGTTTTCCCCCGGAGCATATCGACGGCGATGCGGGCCACCCGGTCGGCGGCACCGGTTCCGCCCGCCGAGGCGATTCGATGGCGGATGTTGGCCAGCTCGTTCTTGAGCCGGTGGAACCGTTGGGGATGGTCGATGAGGGCCAGGGTCGCGTCGGCGATGCGACGGGGCGTGGCCTGGCGCTGGATGAGTTCGGGCACGACGGCCCGGCCTGAAATGAGGTTGACCAGGCTGATGTGCTTGACCCGGATCATCGACCGGCCCAGCCAGTAGCTCAGGGGCGAGACCCGGTAGAGGATCACCATGGGGATCCCGTGGAGGGCGGCCTCCAGGGTGACCGTGCCGGAAACGGCGATCACCAGGTCGCATTGCCGGAAGGCCTCAACGGCGCCGCCGGGCGCCAGTCGGGGGGAGGGGCCGTCATGATCCGCCATGATGGCCCGCACATGGGCGGCCCTGACCGACGGCGCCAGGGAGACGCAAAAATCGACATCGGGCCGGCTGGCGAGGATCTCATCCGCCGCCGCCAGCATCAGGGGCAAATGGCGGGCGACCTCCCGGTCCCGGGAGCCGGGGAGCAGGCCGATGCGGATCCGGCCTCCCCCCCCCGGCCCCCCTTCCCCGAGAGGGAAGGAGTGGGCGTGATCTCCCCCTCTCTTCTCAGGGGAGGGGGCCGGGGGGAGGGGCCGGTGGTCCAGCAGCGGATGCCCCACATACGTCGCCGGAATCCCGTGCCGCCGGTAAAATTTCTCCTCGAAGGGGAGGATGACCGCCATGTGATCGACGCGGCGGCCGATCGTCTTGACCCGGCCCGGCCGCCAGGCCCAGATCTGGGGGCTGATGTAGTAGAGCACCGGCACGCCCAGCCGTTTGGCCGTGGCCGCCAGGTGGAGGTTGAAATCCGGGAAGTCGATGAGGATGAGGAGATCGGGCCGGAGGGACCGCAGGAGCGCCTTGGCACGCCCCATTCCCCGGAGCAGGTCCGGCAGCTTGGCGAACACCTCGGTGATGCCCACCACCGACAGATCATGGGCGTCCACCACGATCCGGACCCCGGCATTCCGGAGCCCGTCCCCGCCGATGCCGCAGAAAAAGAGGGTGGGGTCGAGGGCCTGGATGGCGCGCACGAGCCGGGCGCCGTGGTAATCCCCCGAGGCCTCTCCGGCCACGATCATCACGCATTTGCGGCATTGTTTTGAACTGTGATCTATTTGATTCATGTGATGGGCAAGATGGGAAACATCATGGTCAATCAAAGAAATCATCGGAATCACAGTTCAAAGACATTGATGCCATATCAGGAACCCAGCATCCGGCCGGTGGTGGACCGGATCTGGTCCATGATGCTCAGGGCCACCCGGAGGGCGTCCCGGCCCATCTGACCGGTCACCTCGGAGGATTCCCGCCGGGTGACCGCCCGGACAAAGGAGCGGATCTCGTCCTCCAGGGCGTCCCCGTGGGTGAAGCAGAGCTGATTGATGTCCATGCCGGGGATGAGGGCGTCGGTCTTGACTTGGCCGTTCTGGCGGATGACGGTGATCTCGTGGCTGGCGAAATCGACGGAGATGTAAGCGTCCCGCTGGAAAAGCCGGATTTTCCGCTCGTTTTTCAGGGAGATCCGGCTGGCGGTGACGTTGGCCACGCACCCGCTGGCGAATTCCAGGCGGGCGTTGGCGATGTCCACGTGATCGGAGATCACCGACACGCCGGCGGCCCGGATATCCTTGACCTCGGAGCGGACGAAATTGAGGATGATGTCGATGTCGTGGATCATCAGGTCCAGCACCACACTCACGTCGGTGCCCCGGGGCTTGAAGGTGCTGAGCCGGTGGGATTCGATGAACAGGGGCCGTTTGAGGATGTCCTTGAGGGCCACCACCGCAGAGTTGAACCGCTCCAGGTGGCCCACCTGGATGATGAGGCCGCGGGATTCGGCGATACGGATCAACTCGTCGGCTTCGTCCAGCGTGGAGGTCATGGGTTTTTCGATGAGCACGTCCACGTCGTGTTCCAGAAAATCCCGGCTCACCGCGAAATGGGCCGGCGTGGGGACCACCACCGAAATGGCATCCACTTTCCCCAGAATCGCCCGATGGTCGGTATAGGCCGGAACGCCGAACTTACCGGCGACGGCCTCCGCCGTGGCCCGGTCCGTATCCACCACCCCCACCAGCTCCACCTCGTCCAGGTGGGTGTATTTCTCGGCGTGGAATTTCCCCAAATACCCTGTGCCGACAACCCCGATTCTTAATTTATCATTCTCCATAGCCATTTTTTCTTTGTGCCTTTGTGCTTTTGTGCCTTTGTGCCTCTGTCCCTCTGTCCCTCTTCAGACAGCCACAATAGCAATCCCCGCCGCATCCGCCAGCCGGACCATCTCCTCCCGGTCGAAGACCACCGCCCGTCCCGCCTCCACCGCCAGGGCGGCGGCGCCCGCCCCGGCCATGGTCCCGATGGTGCCGGCGCCGATGGCCGGCACGTCGAAGCGGACGTCCTGGTCCGGTTTGCAGACCTTGACCACCACGGCGTTGCCGTCCCCCAGCTCCGCCCCCCGGCGGATGGTGGCGTCGGTGCCTTCGATGGCCTCCACCGCCAGGACGGTTCCCCCGCCCACCACCACGCACTGGCCGATGTCGAGACGGCCGATCTCCCGGGCCAGCTTCAGCCCGAGGTCGATGTCGGCCCGCTCCGACCGGTTGGGGCGGCGCCGGGTCCAACACCCTTCGGTGGCCAGCAATTCGGGCAATAAAAATGTAGCCGAGGCCACCTGAATCTCCTCTTTTTCCAGGGTCCGGGCAAACGCTCTCAAGAGCGCGTCGTCGTGGGTGTGCTTCATGCCGGCGATGAGGGCGATGGCCTTCATGTCCGGTCGCACATCGGTGAACATCCGGGTTTTCCGGATCGCCCCCATCATCACCGTGCTATGTACGTCATGGGATTTCAAAAACCGGATCAGGCGCTTCACCTGCCCCAGATGGAGCCATTCCACCGCATCGACGATCTCCGCCAGCCGGGGGTCGGCTTCATTGACATAGGCCACGGCATAGACCCCATACCCCTTGGCCTTGGCTTTCCGGGCGAAGATCAGGGGAAACTGGCCGCCCCCGGCGATGAGGCCGATGCGGCCGGCTGCTACGGGAATGTCGGTGGTATGGGAGGAGGGCTCCGTCATGGCGAAGGGTTTAAATTAACGCGTAATCCCCCGATTCGACGACTTCAGAAAATCGATGAAAGCGACCACCTCGGGAACCAGTTCCACCTCCGCCCGGACCCGCTCCATGGCTTCGTTGAGGGTCAGGCCGATGCGGAAAATGATCCGGTAGGCTTTTTTGAGCCGGGAGAGGGTCGCCTGGGACATGCCGTGGCGCTTCAACCCCACGGTGTTGAGGCCGTGGAGGGTGGCCCGGTCGCCGGCGGCGATCACATAGGGGGGGATGTCCTTGACCACCGCCGATTTCCCGCCCACATAGGCGTAGTTGCCGATCCGGACGAACTGATGGATGGCCACCAGGCCGCCCACCGTGACGTGGTCCCCGATCTCGATGTGGCCCGCCAGGGTGGCGGCATTGGCCAGGATCACCTGCCGGCCGGTTTTGCAGTCGTGGGCCATGTGGCTGTAGGCCATGAGGTAATTCTCTTCGCCCACTTCGGTGATGCCGCCGCCGAATTCGGTGCCGCGGTGGACGGTGACGAACTCCCGGATGACGGTGCCTTTCCCGATCTTGAGATAGGTCGTTTCCCCGCCGAATTTGATGGCCTGGGGGATGCCGCCCAGGGCGGCGAACTGGAAGATCCGGCAGTTGGGGCCGATGGTGACGTAGGGTTCAATCACGGCGTGGGGGCCGATGTCGGTTCCCGCGCCGATGAAGACGTTCTCCCGGATGACGGCGTAGGGGCCGACGGTGACCGTCGGGTCGATTTCAGCGCCGGGATCGACGATGGCGGTGGGGTGAATCATGGGGCCGGGATCTCCTCTCCGGGCGCCTCTTCGCCGATGGTGGCCATGAACTGGGCTTCGGCCGCCTTTGCGCCGTCCACCAGGGCGACCCCCTCCATTTTGACGGCCTTGGCCCTGGATTTGAGGATGTGGAGGTCGAGGATGAGCTGATCGCCGGGGACCACCGGCTTCCGGAACCGGACCTTGTCGATGGACATGAAATAGACCGGCAATCCCCGTTTTTCCGGGGGCAGGCTCTCCATGAAAAGGACCCCCCCGGCCTGGCCCATGGCCTCCACGATAAGGACCCCCGGCATGATGGGGAGCCCTGGAAAATGGCCCTGGAAAAACGGCTCGTTGATGGTGACGTTCTTGAGCGCCTTGATGCGGTCCCCGGGATGGATCTCCAAGACCCGGTCCAGCAGAATGAACGGGTACCGGTGGGGCAGATAGGCCAGAATGCGGCGGACATCCATGGGCGATGGGGGCGTTTCGGGCGCCGTGGGGGAATCAGCCATTGTCTTCCATCCTTTTGAGTCGCTTTTCCAGGGCGTCGACGGTTTTTTTGATCTCCGGCAGCAGGGGGATGATCCGCTGGACCCGGAGCCAGACCCGGTGGGAGATCCCCGGCGACCCGGAGACGACCTCGCCGTCGTCGATGGATTTGCCGATGCCGGCCTGGGGGCCGATGGTCACGTTGTCGCCGATGGTCAGATGGCCGGATACCCCCACCTGGCCAGCCAGGATCGAATGGCGGCCGATGGCGGTGCTGCCGGCGATACCCACCTGGGCCACCAGCAGGGTGTTCTCTCCCACCGTGACATTGTGGGCCACGTGGACCAGGTTGTCGGTCTTGACCCCCCGCCCGATGACGGTTTCGCCGAAGCTCCCCCGGTCGATGGCGTTGCCGGCCCCGATTTCCACATCGTCCCCGATGCGGACCGTGCCGGTGTGGGGGATCTTTCGCCAACCGTTCCCTTCCGGTGCCCACCCGAATCCGTCGCCGCCGATGATGGATCCCGCCTGAATCGTCACCCGGTTGCCGATGCGGCAGCCATGGCCGATAAAAACGTGCGGGCCGATGGTGACATCGTCTCCCATGACCACCCCGTCGCCAATGACGGCATGGGGGTGGATGGCCACATTCCGGCCCACGGTCACCCCGTCGCCGATCACGGCAAATGGGGCCACGGTGGCGCCGTCACCGGCGGTGAAATCCCGGCCGGTGTGGGCCGACGGGCTGACCGTCCCGGCGGCGGGGAGGTGGCCCGGTCGGTGGGGGGGATGGAACCGGGCCAGGACCCGGGCAAAGGCCGCCTGGGGATATTCCGCCCGCACCATCGGTCTGTCGGGGGGGCGGTCAAAATTCGACGGAACGATGACGGCCCCGGCGGCGGTGCCGGACAGGGACTTGAGAAACTTGGGCTGGACCGCGAAAGTGATCTCCTCCGGTCCGGCCGCCTCGAAGGGGGCCGCGCCGCGAATGGGCGTGGTCCCGGCCCCCTCGGCCTTCCCGCCGACCAGGCGGGCGATGTCGTCGAGTGTCATCTCCATCGGTGGTTCGCCCCGGCGGATCATTGCCGCCGGTCATACTCCCGGATCAGTTTGTCGGTGATGTCGATGGTGTTCCGGGCATAGAGGACCCCGACTTTTTCTATGATGATGGTGAACCCCTCTCGCTGGCCGATATCCTCGACGAGATCGAAGAACTCCTTTTGGATCCGCTTGATGAGCCGGCCCTCGAATTCCTTGAAGTCGTTTCGATATTTCTTCTGGAGTGATTTGGCGTCGTTGATTTTAATGCGGATTTCCCGGGCCTTTTCCTCCCGTTTTTCCCGGCTCATGACGAGGGCTTCCCGTTCGAGCTGGTTCTGGAGTCCTTCGATTTCCTGGCCCTTCCGTTTCAGGCTGGATTCCAGGTCTTCGGCCTTCCGTTTGATCTCCTCCTGGGCCGCCTTGCCGGCTTTGGACTCCTTGAGGACCCGTTGAAAGTCGATGACGCCGATTTTGATGTCGGCGGCAAGGGCCGGCAGGGCCAGCAGAACCGCCAGAAATCCGATGGTCAAAGCGATGGTACCTCTTCGCACATTCCCTCCTTGTGGTGTTGTCTTTGGTTAAAACGCGCTGCCCATGGTGAATTCCCATCGGCCGCCGCTGTCCTCGCCCTCGCGCGGGTCGAGGATGTATCCGTTTTCGATCCGGATGGGCCCCATGGGCGAGTACCAGCGGAACCCGAAACCGGCGCTCTCCCGGGTCACCCCCAGGTCCAGATCTTCATCATCGTCATAGACATTGCCGGCGTCGAAAAAGAGCACCCCCACGACGCCCGCTTCCTTGACCAGCGGGATCAGGTATTCCAGGTTCATCTGGACGAATTTCGTCCCACCGATCTCGTCGCCGTTTTCATCATAGACGCTGATGTCCCGCCAGTCAAACCCCCGCAGGGAGTTCATGCCGCCCAGATAGAATCGTTCGTAGTCCGGCAGCTTGCCGCTGCTGTTTTCTTCCACATACCCGGCCCGGCCATGGACGAAACCCACCGTTCCCCAGAACAGCGGGAAATACTGCCCGGCCTCCGCCATGTATTTGGTGAACCCGATGTCGCCGCCGAGGCCGGCATATTGGATGGAGATGCTGTGATCCCCCCCCTCCGTGGGATTGAACTTGCGATCCCGGGAATCATAGCGGAGGGTGGTCGCCACGGCGCTGGTGACGTTATCGCCGGCCAGATCCTTGACCAAATCGGCGGCGTCATCGGAGATGTTGGTGATGTCGGCGATTTCGTAGGTATAGGAAAGATAGAGCCGGGTGTAGTCGGCCACCGGATACCCGAACCGGAGCCCGCCGCCGGTGCTGTCTTTGTCGTAGGTATCGTAATCCCGGTCCCAGTTGTAGAGATCGATGCCGGCGGAAAGCGGGATGTCGAAGAGCCAGGGTTCGGTGAAACTGAAGGTGTACCGGCTGGTGGTGCCGCCCACTTCGGCCTTCAACTGGAGGGTCTGCCCCCGGCCGAAGAGGTTCCGCTGGGTAACGGAGGCCATGGCGAAAAGGTTCTCCACGCTGCTGTAGCCGCCGCCGAAGGAGAAGGTGCCGGTGGGCTTTTCCGAGACGTCGATTTTGAGGATCATCTGGTCGTCGGCGCTGCCCCGAAGGGTGTTGACATTGACGTCCTCGAAGTAGTCGAGTCGCTGGAGATCGCGGATGGACCGCTTGAGCCGTTTTCCGCTGTACCGTTCTTTTTCGATGACCTTGAGCTGCCGCCGGATCACCTTGTCCCGGGTTTTGACGTTGCCGCTGATGACGATCTTCTCGAAATAGACCGGCTTGCCCTTTTCGACCTGATAGGTGATGTCCACGGTGCGGGTGTCGGGGTTCTGCTCGATTCGCGGGCTCACGTCGGCATAGGCGTATCCTTCGTCGGCGTAAATGTCGGTAAGGGCCAGGACGTCTTTCCGGACGGTTTCGCGGCTGTAGTGGGTTTTATCGTTGATCGCCACGGCGGCCATCAGCTCGGATTCGGTTTGGATGATATCGCCGTCGATGTCGACCCGGCCCACGCTGTACTGTTCCCCCTCATCGATTTTGATGGTGACGTAGATCCAGTCATCCTCGTACCGGACCTGGGGGTCGGAGACCCGGGCCCGGATGTAGCCGTTGTTGTGGTAATGGGCGGTGATTCGGGCCACATCCTGGTTGAGGTCCTCCGGATTGAGTTCGCCGGAGGAGGTCAGCCAGGAAAAAAACCCCTTTTCCGAGGTTTTCATCAATTTTTTGAGTTCTTTGTCCGTATAGGCGTCGTTGCCCTGGAAGGCGATGGTCTTGATGTGGATCTTGGCCCCCTCGTTGACGATGAATTCCAGATCGGCCTGGTTGTTTTTCAGCCGTTCCACCCGGTATTCGACGGTGACGTTGTGATAGTTCTTTTCCTTGTAGAAGGTTTCGATCCGCTTCGCGTTGTTTTCCACAGAGAAAATGTTGAGGATCGATCCGGTGCTGAGGCTGATGTTTTCCCGGATCTCCTCATCGTCGAAGACCCGGTTCCGGAGGATGTTGATATAGCGGATGGTGGGTTTTTCTTCGACCCGGTAGAGGACCACCTTGCCCTCCGGTGTTTCCCGGGTTTCCGCGCGCACGTCGTCGAAATAACCCATGGCCCATATGGCCCGCAGGTCCTCGGACAGGGCCTTGGGGAGATAGACGTCTCCGGGTTCGGTCTCGATCACCCGCCGGATGGCGTCGTCTTCGATGCGGTCGTTGCCCTCGATGACGATCCGCGTGACCGGTTCCCGTTTGAAAAGGGCGATGCCGAAGTCCCGGGAAAGTTCTTTGACGATCAGGGGCAGGTTTTCGATGTTCTCCCCTTCCACGTAAAAAGTCTTCAGGGGCTTGCGGCCGTAAACGTCGATCATTTTGGCATCAATGGAAAACTTTTCTCCGATCCAGGTGAGACTGCCCCAAATGACGTAATCCGACGCCAGCCGACGGCCCAGTTGCTGAATCGCGGGTTGGGACCGGGCCATGATCGGGTCGGTCGGTTCGACGATGACGGCGCCTTCGTCCCGCAAATGTCCCCGGATCACCTCGGGGATTCGGGTTTTCAGGTAGGCCAGGGGTTGCTGGGAATGGACCTCGAAGGGGAGGACCGTCACCCGGACCCGTTCTTCTTGGGCGTGACCCGGGGAGATAAAGGACAAAAGGAGAACCAGGGCCAGAAAGCCGCTCTGCACCGTCAAAGGGATCTGTTTGTTCATGTCTGCCTCATTTCCGTTACCTTTCCGTCCGCAAGGGTCACGCGGCGGGCCATGTAATCGGCCAGTTCCATGTTGTGGGTGACCACCATCAGGGTCATGCCGAATTCTCGATTGAGTTCGTACAGCAGATCGTGAATGGCGACGCTGTTTTCCTTGTCCAGATTGCCGGTCGGCTCGTCCGCCAGCAGCAGCGCGGGCCGGAGCACCAGGGCCCTGGCCAGGGCCACCCGCTGTTGCTCCCCGCCGGACAGGTCGGTGACGCGATGGGATCGTCGGTTCCGGAGTCCCATGCGCGACAGCAATTCGTCGGCCGCTTCCTGGGCCCGGGATCGGGGTTGTCCGTTGATCAGGGCCGGCATCATCACATTTTCCAGGGCGCTGAATTCCGCCAGCAGGTGGTGGAACTGGAAGACGAACCCGATGGAGGTGTTCCGGAATCCCGCCAGGGTTTCGTCGCTGTAACCGAATACATCCGTCCCGTTGAACAGCAGCTGGCCGCTGTCGGGCCGGTCGAGGGTGCCGATGATGTGGAGCAGCGTCGATTTGCCGATGCCCGATGCCCCCACCACCGCCAGGGTCTCCCCGGCCGCCACATCGAAATCGACCTCCCGGAGGATGACCAGCCGGTCGCCATTGCCGCTGACGCTGGGGAAACTCTTGGTGATTCCCCTGAGGGAAAGGAGCGGATCGCCGGTTGCGCCGCTCCTGCCGTTGAGGCCGCTACCGCTACCCATACCGGAGGGCCTCCACCGGGTCGAGCCGGGACGCCTGCCGGGCCGGATAGAGCGTGGCCAGATAGCAGATGACCATGGCCGCGCCGGCGGTCAGGACCACGTCCAGGGCCTCCAGCTGGACCGGCAGGGTGGTAATATAGTATACATCCGCCGGCAACTCAATGAACTTGTACTGCTTCAGCAGGGTGCAGAGGATGAACCCGAACAGGACCCCCAGGACGGTGCCGATGGCGCCGATGGTCATCCCCTTGTAGACGAAGATCCGGCGGATGGACCGGTCCGTGGCCCCCATGGCCTTGAGGATGGCGATGTCCCGGGTCTTTTCCATCACCATCATGATGAGCGACGAGGCGATGTTGAAGGCCGCCACCAGGATGATCAGGGCCAGGATGATGAACATCACCGTCTTTTCCAGCTTCAGGGCCGAAAAGAGGTTGTGGTTCATCTCCATCCAGTCCTTGGTCCAGTAGGGGAACCCGAGGTCTTGGGCGATGCTGTCGGCGATCGTGTCGGCCTTGTAGACATCGGTCACCCGGATTTCGATGCCGGTGACGGTGTTGTCCATGCGCAGCAGCCCCTGGGCGTCGTCCAGGTGCATGTAGGCCAGGGAGCTGTCGTATTCGTACATGCCCGATTCGAAGAGCCCCACCACCTTGAACCGCTTCATGGCCGGCAGGTGGCCCATGGGGGAGAGCATCCCCCGGGGGGAGATGACATAGACCCTGTCGCCGGTGATGACCCCCAGGTTCCCCGCCAGCCCCTTCCCGAGGATAACGCCGCCGGGGCCGCCCGATGCCTTCAACGCCGCCAGCCGCTCCAGGGCCTCCGGCTCTATTTTCTGGATGACCTTCCCGGCCGTGTCCGGATCAATGCCCCGGATCACCCCGCCGGAGAGTCCGCGGGCGGACCGGAGCATGGTCTGGGAATAGACGAAGGGGGTGGCGGCCTCCACGCCGGAACGGGTCTCAATCTCCGAAAGGACCCGGGGATAATCGGTGAAATCGCCGCCGTGGCGCAGGAGGATGATGTGGGATTCGACCCCCAGGATCCGGGATTTGAGATCCGACTCGAACCCGGCCATCACGGCGATGACGATGATCAGCGCCATGACCCCGACGGTCACCCCGGCGATGGACAGCAGGGTGATCAGCGAGATGAAGGTCTGTTGCTTGGCCTTGAGGTAGCGGCCGCTGATGAAGTGTTCAAAGGACATGGGTTCGGTGGGGGGGCGGATCCGTTATGCCCGTTTCATGTGGGGAAACAGGATCACCTCCCGGATGGAGGCGGCGTCGGTAAGCAGCATCACGAGCCGGTCGATGCCGATGCCTTCGCCGGCCGTGGGCGGCATGCCGTATTCCAGGGCTTCGATGTAGTCGTCGTCCATGAGATGGGCCTCCTCGTCGCCGGCGTCCCGGTCCGAGACCTGCTGGAGAAACCGGCCCCGCTGGTCCTCGGGGTCGTTGAGTTCCGAAAACCCATTGGCGATCTCCCGGCCGCCGATGAAGAGTTCGAACCGGTCGGTCAGGTCGGGGATCGTGTCGCTCCGGCGGGAAAGGGGCGAGACCTCCACCGGATAGCCGGTGATAAAAGTGGGCTGGATCAGCCTGGGCTCCACCAGGGCGTCGAAGACCTTGGTGATCACCTTGCCCAGCCGGCCCGTCTTGGTCATGTTGATCCCCTTCTCTTCGGCGAATGCGATCAGGCCCGCTTTGTCCGTGAGCAATTCCGGCGGGACCCCGCCCAGTTCCTCCAGGGCCGAGGCCATGGGGATCCGCCGCCAGGATCCGCCCATCTCGATGGTGTCGCCGCCGTAGGTGATGGTCGTCCCGCCGGTCACCTGCCGGGCCACGTAGGCGGTCATCGCCTCGGTCAGGTCCATCAGGTCCTCGTAGGTGGCGTAGGCCTGGTAGAATTCAAGCATCGTGAACTCGGGGTTGTGCTGGGTGGAGACCCCTTCGTTCCGGAAATTCCGGTTGATCTCGAAGACCCGCTCGAAGCCCCCCACCACCAGCCGTTTGAGATAGAGTTCCGGCGCGATCCGGAGGAACAGCTCCATGTCGAGGGCCTTGTGGTGGGTCCGGAAGGGGGTGGCCTCGGCACCGCCGGGGATGGGCTGCATCATGGGGGTTTCCACCTCCAGGAAATCCCGCTCCAGGAGGAATTCCCGGACGGCCTGGGTGATCCGGCTCCGTTTGATGAAGATCTCCCGGGTCTCCGGGTTCATCATCAGGTCGAGGTACCGCTGACGGTACCGTTTTTCCGGGTCCTTGAGGCCGTGGAATTTTTCCGGCAGGGGCCGGGTGGTCTTGGAAAGCAGCCGCAGGTTCTCGGCCAAAAGGGTCCATTCGCCGGTCCGGGTCTGGAAGACGGGGCCGGTCAACCCGATGAAATCGCCCACGTCCAGCCCTTTGAAAAGGGCATAGGCGTCGTCGCCCACCTTGTCTTTCCGGATGTATGCCTGCATCTGGCCGGTCCGGTCCCGGAACCGGATGAAGCTGCTCTTGCCGAACCGGTTGATGGCCATCATCCGGCCGGCTGCGGTGAAGACGGGTTCCGTGTCGGTGATCGCTCCGGGGGTGTCGGCGATGACGGTCTGGATGTCTTTGATGGTGTGCTGTACCCGGAAATCGTTGGGGAAGAGGTGGACCCCCGCCGATTTGAGGCCGTCGAGTTTCTGTCGTCGTTTGTCCAGTAGGTCGCTCGTTTTGTCCATTTCCACTCGTCGTCGGGCCTGTGGGCCGCTCGAAAATCCCGTAAACAAGAAAAGTTAAGCAAATGACTTTAGGGGATTTCGGAAAGGGTGTCAAGAGCCGTTTCAGCCGCAGGTATGGCGCTCAATACATGGCCTGGGTCCGCCATTTGGCCATCCCGGTGTTGAGAATGGCCGGTGCGCGGTATATGCCGCCCGCCCGCCGGGCATGCACAAGGCTTGAACCGGCGGGGTCCGGCTCATCGGGATTCAGGGGGGACGTTGCCGGGGCCGTGCCGGTCGGCCATCGCCATGTAACGCCGCCCCTCGTCCCGGCGTCCCCGCTTGAAACACCCGTTGGCGTAGATCCGGCATTTTTCCGCCAGGACCTTGACCGCCGCCTGGCGATGATCGGGCGGCAGATGTTCCCTTTCCAGGATCTTCCGTATGGACTCGATTCGATACCGATCCAGGCCCGGAGCCGCGGAGAGCTGGTCCGGATGCCCGCCCCGTTTAACGATGAGCGGCGTGTCGATGAGGTCGATGGGGTGCCGGCAGGCGACCCGCAGCCAGAGGTCGTAATCCTCGCAGGCGGGGAGGGATTCGTCGAAAAGGCCCACCTCGTCCAGCAGAGACCGCCGCATCATGACGGCCGACGGCGATACCAGGCAGAGGGACAGGGAGGGGATGAAGATCCACCCGGCCCGCTTGCGATGGCGCTTGCCGGGGTTGACCCGGCGGCCCCGCCGGACCCACAGTTCCTCGGTCTGGCAGATCACCGAATCGGGATGGGCGTCGAAAAAGGCCGTCTGGGCCGCGAGCTTTCCCGGCAGCCACCGGTCGTCGGAATCCAGGAAAGCGATAAGACGGCCGGTTGCCATTTGGATGCCGGCGTTTCGGGCGGCGCTGACCCCGGCGTTCTCCTGGCGGATCCTCCGGATGGCGCCGCCATACCGGTTCAATAGTCCGGGGGTGTTGTCGGTGGACCCGTCGTCCACCACAATGACCTCGACCCCGGAATACACCTGATCCAGGACGGAATCCACGGCCTCTGGTAAAAAATCGACCCGGTTGTAGGTCGGAATAATGACGCTGACGGCTGCCATGGGCGGGTTTCTACCGGATTTACACCGGGCCTGGCAAGGGGAAAAGGGCCGCTTTGGTCCTTGACAAGGGGCGGTTTTTTAATTAACAATTATTCATTAAATGAATTCTTCGCAAGGAGGCGCCATGGGAAAGCGTTCGGGTTCGATCATCCGGTGGGTGGGGTTCTGGCTGGCGATTCTTTGCAGTACCGCGCTGGCGGAAGAGCGGTTCACCGTCAATCCGGACGGTACGGTCACCGATCATGAACGGGGCGTCATGTGGGCCCAGGAGAGCAACCCGGGCGACATCAACTGGCATCAGGCGGAGAAATGGGTGAAATACACCTTCCCCGACACCATCCCGGCCGGCTACGACAACTGGCGGCTGCCCACCCTGGAGGAACTGGCGAGCCTCTACGTCCGGGACGAGGGGTACAAGGGATACGAGACGGACTGCGGCCAGGGGGTAAAGATCGTGTCCGAAATCCAACTGACCTGCGGCTGGATCTGGACGTCGGAACGGAAATCGATCACGGCCCGGGTCTACAATTTCAACCGGGGCTACCATTATACCGACCGGATGGTCCATTACCGGGCCTATCGGGCCCTGCCCGTCCGGGACATGGAGTGAACTGGATTCACCAGTGAGGATAGGAGCGGACGCGGCGTTCTGCCGCGTCCATGGTAATGTGAGGACTTACAGCAGAAAAGGAGGATCAACGCATGAAGAAGACTTTGGTATTGGGACTGGCAGTGATTTTCGGTCTGGTCATGATGACCGGCGTGGCGGTGGCCAAAACCACCTTTGTCACCATCGGCACCGGCGGCATCACCGGCGTCTACTATCCGACGGGCGGCGCCATCGCCAAGATGGTCAACAAGAAGCGGGATGAATACGGCATCCGGGCCACGGTGGAATCCACCGGCGGGTCGGTGTTCAACGTCAATGCCATCATGTCCGGCGACCTGGAGTTCGGCATCGTCCAGTCCGACCGCCAGTACCAGGCGATCAACGGCATGGCCGAGTGGGAAGAGACCGGTCCCCAGAAGGACCTGCGCGCGGTGTTCAGTATTCACCCCGAATCCATCACCCTGTGCGCCGCCGTGGATGCGAACATCAAGAAGATCGCCGACCTGAAGGGCAAACGGGTCAACATCGGCAATCCCGGCTCCGGTCAGCGGCAGAATTCCATCGACGCCCTCACGGCCGCCGGCATCGATTACGAAAAAGACCTGGTCGCCGAACAGGTCAAGGCGGCGGAAGCCCCGGGCCTCCTCCAGGACGGCCGGCTGGACGCGTTTTTCTACACCGTGGGCCATCCCAGCGGGGCATTCAAGGAAGCCACCGCGGGCCGCCGGAAAGTCCGGTTCGTGGAGGTCTCCAGCCCCGGCATCGACAAGATGATCGAGAAAAAGCCCTATTACGCCAAATCCTATGTGCCCGTGGACCTCTATCCGGGCGCGGTCAACGAGGAGAACGTGGACACCTTCGGCGTCAAGGCGACCTTTGTCACATCGGCCAAAGTGCCGGAAGACGTGGTCTATGCCATCACCAAAGAGGTGTTCGACAACTTCGAAGATTTCAAAAAGCTCCATCCGGCCTACAGCGTGCTGACCAAAGAGGGCATGCTCGACGGCTTGTCCGCTCCCCTCCATCCGGGCGCGGAGAAGTATTTCAAGGAAGCCGGCCTGATGAAGTGATCCACGTATCCTGATGCCCACCCTTGCAGGCGGCGGTTCCGACCGCCGCCTTTTCCGTATACCGTGACGATGGACACGCAGTAACCACCGGTCTTTTGCCCGGACGGACACACGCCTTTTCTGGAGGGGAGAAAGATGAGCGAAGTGGAGAGGAAAGATACGGACAGTAGCGGCGGTATCGGTGAGGATGAGAGCCTGGACCTGGCCCGGAAACTGGCTGAAGAGGAGGCCGGCATCGCCCGGAAGCCCCAGGGTCCCGCCAAATACGTCATCGCGACCATCGCGGTGTTCTGGTCGCTCTTCCAGCTGTCCATCGCCAGCTGGCTGATCCTCGATTCCACTTTTATCCGGGCGATCCACCTCGGGTTCGCCCTCCTGATCGTCTTTCTCAACTACCCGATGTTGAAGAAATACCGTCCGGGGCTCGATCTGTTCTCCACCAAAACCCGGATTCCCCTGTTCGACTACGTCATCGCCATCATCGCCTGTTTCGCGGCCCTTTACATCGCCATCGATTACGAGGGGCTGGTGTTCCGGTACGGGGCCCCCATCCTCCGGGACCTGGTGGTCGGCGCCATTCTCGTGATCCTGCTGCTGGAAGCCTCCCGGCGGGTCATCGGTCCGGCCCTGCCCATCATCGCCATCGCCTTTATCATCTACGCCTTTTTCGGTCCCTACATGCCCGATCTCATCGCCTTCAAAGGGGTCTCCATGGACCGGTTCATGGGGCAGATGACCATGTCCACCGAGGGCATCTACGGGATCCCCCTCGACGTGTCGGCCACCATCGTCTTTCTCTTCGTCCTCTTCGGGTCGATGCTCGACAAGGCGGGCGCCGGCCATTATTTCATCCAGCTGGCCCTGAGCCTGCTGGGCGGGTTCAAGGGCGGGCCGGCCAAGGCGGCCATCATGGGCTCCGGCCTCACCGGCATCGTCTCGGGGTCGTCCATCGCCAACATCGTGACCACCGGCACCTTTACCATCCCGTTGATGAAGAAAGTGGGGTACCCGTCCACCAAGGCGGCGGCCGTGGAGGTGGCGGCCTCCACAGACGGCCAGCTGGCGCCGCCCATCATGGGCGCCGCGGCCTTCATCATCGCCGAATACGTCAATGTGCCTTACGTCGAAGTCATCAAGGCGGCGGCGGTGCCGGCCTTCGCCTCCTACGCGGCCCTGTTTTTCATCACCCACATCGAGGCCTCCAAGCTGGGGCTGACCGGCATGAAGCGCCACGAACTCCCCCCCTTTCTCAAGACCCTCCTGTCGGGCATCCATTTCATGGTTCCCCTCTTCATGCTGCTGTATCAGCTCATTTTCCTGCGCCATTCGCCGGAGATGGCGGCCTTCAACGCCATCTGGGTCATGGCGG
>CAYPCE010000071.1:0-17344 GCA_964409085.1 uncultured Desulfobacteraceae bacterium
AACCATCCGTTGAAGCTGACGAAGCCGAATCCGAGGAATTGGATTTTGAGCTGGAGCTGGAAGAGGAAGAGGGAGTGGAAGCGTCGGCAGCGGAGTCCGATGATTTTGAGCTGGATCTCGACCTGGACGAAGAGCCATCCGTTGAAGCTGGCGAAGCCGAATCCGAGGAATTGGATTTGGAGCTGGATCTGGAAGAGGACGAGGGAGCGGAAGCACCGGCAGCGGAATCCGACGATTTTGAACTGGACCTCGACCTGGACGAAGAACCATCCGTTGAAGCTGACGAAGCCGAATCCGAGGAATTGGATTTTGAGCTGGAGCTGGAAGAGGAAGAGGGAGTGGAAGCGTCGGCAGCGGAGTCCGATGATTTTGAGCTGGATCTCGACCTGGACGAAGAACCATCCGTTGAAGCTGACGAAGCCGAATCCGAGGAGTTGGACTTCGAATTGGATTTAGAGGAGGAGACCGTATCGGAGATCGAAGCCGAGGAATCTGGAGAGTTCGACTTGGACCTCGAAATGGAAGATGCTTCGGCTGAAGAGGAAGAATTCCCCGAAGAAGAGGAATCGGAAGATTTTGCTTTTGACCTGGACTTCGAATCCGCGGCTGAAGAAGGCCCGAGTGAAGTAGCGGAGGATGACTTTGAATTCAAATTAGATCTTGAGCCCGAGGCCGAAGAGGCGGGAGGCAACTTGGCCATGTCTGCCGAGGATTTCGAGATCGACCTCGAGGATGATGCCTCTGAACCGATGGACAATGATGAAACCACGATTTTTTCGATGGATGTCCAAGAAGAAGAGGGCGCTGAAGAGGAAGGCGACTTTGAATTCGAATTCGATATGGAAGGGGACGGTGAATCGGAAGAGGAAGTGGGGTTGACTCAAGTCTATGATATGGGAATCCCATCCGAGGACAATGACGAGGAGTCCTTGTCCGATGATGAAACAATTATCGCCGGTATGGACGATGAAATTGAAGGCGTTTCAGAATCCGACCTGGAAACCGTTGCAGATTATAGCGATGTGGCGGAGAGGTCCCCTGAGAAAGCGCCCGATAAAAAAGCCAAAACAACCAAAAAGCCCCAAAAACCCAAAAAGCCGGAGCGGAAATCCCGACGGAAATTCCTTCTGGCCCTGTTGCTTCTCTGCGGTGGCGGATACGGCGCCTATGCCATGCGGGAGAGCGAGTATGTCAAGGGGCTTATGACCATGGCCACCAAAATCCCTTTCATAGGCGATTATATTCCAGTGGACGAAGGACCAATCGTGCCGCTTAATCCGACGATTTCCGGCCGATTCGTCAATAACGCCAACGCCGGCCTACTATTCGTGATTACCGGAGAGGCCAGAAATGATTACAGAAGCCCCCGAGATTTCATCAAATTGACGGGGAAGCTCTTCACTGAGGGCAAAGGCCTCGCGAAAAAGCAGACCGTGTTTGCGGGCAATGTGCTCACGGATATGGAGTTGAGTGACCTCAACATGGACATGATCAAAAATCGACTTTCCAAGAGGGGTGGCGACAAAGGCGCCAACACCAATGTACAACCCGGCCAGAAGGTACCCTTTATGGTCGTCTTTTCCAATCTTCCGGACGACCTGGAAACATTGAAAGAATACTCGGTAGAATCTGCGGGGTCGCAACCGGCACAATAACCGCAAAAAGACGACTGTCGGGGCGATTTTTAACTTGACGGAGTCAGGCCAACTTGCTATATCATCTGTTTTGGGTTTGCTGGCGCAAGTTGCCGATCACCCCTGAATATGGCGATGTAGCTCAGGTGGTCAGAGCATACGGCTCATATCCGTAGTGTCCGGGGTTCAAATCCCTGCATCGCCACCAAAAAAATAAAGGGGTGTAATCTTAATGGGTTGCGCCTCTATTTCAAAGACCGGTTGCATATAGGTTGCGTAAAAAAGCCCCAACCGGATGAGCGTATCCGATAGGGGCGTTGACAGTCGCATCTCTAAAGCCTACGATATTTGAATATCGACTGTGCTTATCCGCCCCCACGGATAGCACTTCTTAAGCCCGTCGGATGTTCCAGCATCTGACGGGCTTTCTACTTTTTAGCCAGCCGCCTTTCCTTCCCCTTGGCTCTTTTTCTGTTCGTGTTTTTCGGCCTTCTCGGTTGCCCACTTAATGATGAGGGCGGTCACATTCGTTTCCAGGTCAAGCGCCATTTGTCGAAGGCGTTTATGGAGCCCAATGGGGATGTTTATGTTTAATCTGCTTGTTCCATCCAGGGCTTTCAATGGCATTTTCTATATCTCCTTGATGGGGGATATTACCTTCTTTTTCTTCATGCGTCGCAGGCGACAAAACCGGGCATTCATAAAAAAATCCTCTGCCGGCATTCGGCAGGGGATTCAAGGGTTGATGCAGCGCTTAATCGGTTACAAAAAGACCCTGTAATCGATGTCCAGCGCCTGCCCGATCTTCTTTGCAAGCGTTTTTCCGATAGGCCGCTTCCCGTTTTCCATCTCCGAAATGTGCCTTTGCGGGATGCCCGTTTTTTCGGAAAGCTGCTTTTGGGTAACCCCCTCCTTGTATCGTGCTCCAGCCAGAAAGCAGCCGGGCTCTTTTGTTTCGTCGTGGTCATCAAACGCTTCGCGCCAAGGGATGCTGTCTGACACATCGATGAAGCCGTGCTTCTCCAAAAGCGCCACGACTTCTTCCTTGCGGTCCAAAGGGCCGGTGATAGTCAGGGTTACGCTTTGATCAATACGGTCCATGCGTTCACGCCGTTGTCTCCGGTTTAAATACTAATTCATGGTATATTGTTAAAGCGATTCTATCAAACATGATGAAGGGCTCCATGCTTTATGGGTCCACCAGCCGTCCGCCTTGGTGCGGTGGGCGGGATCATGGCGGCGCCGTCGGCCCCCGGGACCTGGTGACCTGGTGATGGAAGGCCGCCCGGTCGATCCGGATAAAGATGGGAATAGGGGAAGGCCCCTGGAGGGATCCGGGGGCGATCCGCCCGGCCCGGTCGATGATGGCCAGGTCCTGGAAGGCAGTCTGGCCGCCTGTTGTGCATGATCGACCGGTCCTACCGTTGACTTTATGTCAGATTCGGCATATTAAATGGCTATGAGTCCAAAACAAAAGCCTCTGGTATGGCTGAAAGGCGAGATTTCAACACCGCCGTTTTCTGAAGCCGGCCGAATCCAAGCGGGTTACTTGCTGCGAATGCTTCAAAGCGGGGAAATGCTTTCAATGCCCCACTCCCGGCCCATGCCTTCCATTGGGAAGAGGTGTCACGAACTCAGAATAAACGACGAAAGAAAAACTTGGCGCATCATTTACCGCATTGATCCGGACGCAGTTGTTCTTCTTGAAGTTTTCGAGAAAAAGACGAACAAAACCCCGCGCCATGTTATCGACGCATGCAGGGAAAGGATCAGGCTCTATGATTCAGAGGAAGGCCATGAATTCGGATAAGAGAAAACGGCTTGAAGCAAAGGGGTGGGCGGTGGGCTCCGCTGATGAGTTTCTCGGTTTGAGCAAAGCCGAGTCGGATTTTGTTGAATTGAAACTCGCACTGAGCAAGGCCCTATCAGAACAGAGAAGACATAGCAGGATGACCCAGGCGGAACTTGCCAAACGATTGAAGACCAGTCAATCGAGGGTTGCCAAAATGGAAAAAGGCGATCCTTCCGTTACCGTTGACCTGTTGATCCGCTCCCTTCTGACGCTCGATGTCCCCAAAAAGCAGCTTGCGGATATTATTTCATAGAAAGGCCCCCTGGAGGGATTCGAGGGCGATACGCCCGGCCCCGTCGATGGTAGCCAGCTCATGGAAGAGGGTCTGGACGTCCCCAGGGGATCCGCCGGCATGGTGGCCACCAGCAGGCAGGTCCCCGGAAGCGCCGGCCGCCCTCGATGCGGTGGGCGGGATCAGGGCGGCGCCGTCGGTCCCCAGGGGCTGGAGGTGGTGGCCTCCAGGGCGATCCGGATAAAGATGGGAATGGGGAATGCCTCCTGGAGGGATCCGGCGTCGATCCGTCCGGCATGGTCGATGGCCGCCAGCTTTTTGAAGGCGGTCTGGACGTCCCGGATTCAAGCCTTTTCCTTATATTTCTTTGGCCAAAAGCTTATATTTTGTGTATTATTGCCTTATGTTTACCATTCGATGGTCCAGGAAATCGCTTAAGCAGCTGCTACACTTCCCGCTCAAAGACAGGAAGAACATTTCGGCCGCTGTTGATGATCTTTCGTCATGGCCAGAATGTGGCAACGTTATCCACCTAAAAAACCACGCATATCCGTATCGTTTGCGCGTCGGGCGTTATCGGGTCTTTTTCGAGGTTGATAAGACAATTCGGGTTGTCTCGATAGAGGAGGTAAAGAAGCGCGATGAACGAACCTATTAAGCATCAGGTGATAGAAAAAGACGGGGTCCCGCTTTTTGTGTTGGTCCCTTATGAAGACTATCTGGAGAACTTCAAAGCGCCGGAAATCGATGGCCTCTACATTCCGAATGAGGTTGTAAAGGCCCATGCCATCGATGGGAAGCCGCTGCTTAAGGCTTGGCGGGAATTCAAAGGGCTCACACAGTCGGAGATGGCAAGCCGCATGGGGATCAGTCAATCGGCATATTCGCAGATTGAACGAAGCGAAAAGCCCCAGGGGAGCACACTTCAAAAGGCCGCCCTTGCCCTCCGGATCGACAGCCGGCTTTTAACCTTGGATGATGTCCGGGGCGATGACGGCCCATGAAGCCGGATAAAGGGATGGAAGGCCCCCTGGAGGGATCCGGGGGCGATCCGCCCGGCCCGGTCGATGATGTCCCGGCCCTGGAAGACGGTCAATCCATCAACTCAGGAGGACGGGTCAGAACGTCCGCCATGACGATAATCTTACAATAATTTTCAAGGGATCGTCCATCTGACGGGCTTTTTGATTTTGAGCAGCTCCTTTTTGGACCCCTTGGTACTTTTTCTTCTCGTGGCTTTCTACTTTTTCAGTCGTCCACATAACGATTAGCACCGTTACATTCGTTTCCAAATCAAGCGCCATATGTCAAAGGCGTCTATGAGAAACGTCGAAGTCCCTCTTTTGATCGCTTAGCATAGATATTTTTCCAATATCTATATCGCTCCGGCTGACATTTCCCAATAAACACCCGCCGCGACGGCGAATCGATGCAGGGAAATCGGCAAGGTATGTGCCAAGTGCTACCAAAAACCTTTACTGCACAATTGCCTCAAGCAATTGCGCGCTTGAAAAGATGGGTGGCTTATGATAGATGCCGCACTAGATGAAAAATCGGCGTTCCGATTGTCCCATCGAGAAAACCATCCGCAGACATCCGGATCGACCGAAAGGAGGTGACGCCCCATTATTTCTACCGGTTATCGAAACCATCATCGGAAGGGACTTTGTTTCTAATGGATACGGAGGAAGGGTTGATGAAGAAGAAGCGGTTAATGACCATTGCAGCAATTGTGTTTGCCGTCGTCCTGATGTCGGCGGGGTCGGCCCCTGCGCAGACAGACGAGGCCGTGCCCTCGGCTGAAGGGGGTACGCCGGTGAAGGGGACCGAAAAGACGGGCATCGTGGATGACATCACCGAGGAGGTGCTGAAAGGACCGTCGGACCTGGATCCGGAGAAAATTCTCGGGCCGGGTGGCGTGGCGATCGATACCGAGAAAGAAATCCTCATGAGCTTCGGGGCCACGGTCCGGTTCATCCCCACATCGGAATCGAACTGGGACTTTGGCCTGAGCGACGAGGTGCCGGGATATGTGAACACCACCCAAATCAAAAATTTTGCCGGTGGCGGCTTCGATTCGGCCAATGCTGCCATGGCCCTGGAAACGGCAACGCAATCGCTGAAGATCGCACTATCCGAAGACCGGGACGTCCAGACGGCCTTCGATAATTTCGCCAGCGCGCTCTACGAACTCGATACGGTGATCGGCCGGGCTCCGACCACCCCGCCGGCCAGCGCCGCCGGTATCAGACAAGCAGCGGACGGCGCGGCCCAGATTCAATCCCTGGCGGATTCGGCTGCGGCCGGGGGAGGCGATCCGGACCAGATCATTCAGAACCTCTCACCAGATGTGGTTGACGGCGCTGACACCATTGTGGCCAATGTCACGGACAACATCCTGGGCGGCAATCCCAACTATCCCGATCCGACCATCACCGAGGCCCTGGCTTATGTCACCATTCTCAAGGCCCAGGCGGATTCCTTCAAGCCTTACTACCTGGCTGACTCTTTTCTGAGGACCCACTCCAACGAAAGTGGCAGCGTCAACGACGGCTACATCCGCAACGAAACCAAAATGTATTTCAATGCCATGGCCCGGGATAAAAAATGGAGTTTCTACGGGGCCCTGGAATTCGACCGCCCCATCGACACGGCCAGCGTCGATAACCGCGGCGGCAAGGTCGACACCGCCAGCAACTTCGGCCTGGAGCGACTCAACGCCAGCGTGGAACTCGTCCCCGGCCTCCGCTTCCATGCCGGATGGGATGTATGGGGCCTCGACATCATCGAAGCGGCCTCCATGGTGTACGGCGACGACAACGCCGGTTTCTGGCTCAAAGGGGATTACGGCGATTTTCAATACTCCGCGGCCTGGCTGAAGCTGGAGGAGAACGACTTCCAGATCGACGCCGCCCAGCACACCGGGGCAGTGGATGAAGACCGGGATCTCCTCGCCGGATATATCGATTACCATTTCCGGGAAGCGGACAAGATCCGATTGTTCTATGGATACGATCGAATCCGAAACGTGCCGGCTTCGGACCTCATGGGTGCATTGGCCCGTGAAGCGGGTCTCGAGAGCTTTGCGGGCATTAACGGCGGAACGCCCAGCACCGACGCTCACAGCATCGGGGCCTATTATCTGGGAAAATTCGGCATCCTGGAACTCATGACCGAAGGCGTTTACAAGTTCGGCAAGGCCGACGACACCGGACTACTCGGGCAACAAAACGGCGTCTACGTCAACGGCCGGCCCTACACCATCGAACATAACGATTTCGACATCTCCTCCTATGCCCTGGCAGCGGACGTCGCCCTGGAACTCGGGGAGCTGGTGGGCTGGATGAGCCTCAAGCCCCATCTGGGGATCATGTACACCTCCGGAGACGACGACTTCACCGACGACGAACTCAACGGATACTCCGGTATCGAGAACGCCCAGCGGTTTTCCGGGATGTGGGGGGGAGAGAACACCATCATCGGCGACACCAACTTCGTGCTCGGCACCGCGTTGTATGGGTACCTTCCGGAATTTTACGGCAACGGCACGCCGGTGTTTGTCGGCGGTCTCCAGAACTTTGCCGGAACCGGGAACGGCCGCGGCGACAACCCGGGCCTTACCATGTACAGCCTTGGCTTCACCATGCGGCCTAAGATATTCCTGATCTTCCGAACCAATGTCAATATGTTCCACTGGAACGAGGATTTCTATGTATCCGACATGGTCGACCCCATCCCGCTGGACACCCTGCTCACCGGCAATAAAAAACAGGCGACCAAAGTCTCCTCTGGCTATGTGGGCACGGAATGGGACAACGAGCTGACCCTGGCCCTGAGCAAGCACACCTTCATCAAGGGGCAGGCGGCGCTGTTCTTTCCCGGCGAGGGCGTCGAAGACGTGACCGCTGCGCTGTCCGGTGGAACGGAAACCGACGAGATCGCCACCCGGTTCGCCGCAGAATTGATCTGGAACTTCTAAAACGGGCTATCCACCAGCACCGCCCGTTACCCCCATCATCAGGGGCAACCATCGGTTGCCCCTGATCTATTTCCGAAGAAGGGGATCCCCAATGCGTACCATCAATCGCTTATCAACGATCTTTTTTCCCATCCTTCTCCTCGCCGCCTGCACATCCGCTCCGGATATTGTCAGCACCGACAAGGCGGAGGGAGAACGCTATTCCGCCGACGAGATCCGCAGGCGTACCGTGGACCAGCCTTTTCTCCTCTCCGGCGATTTCTTCAGGGAAAGGGAAGGAGATCCGGAAATAACCTTCAATACAGGAAAGGACGCTACCCCGTCAGAAACCGAGAAAAACGGGATTGAAGCGGATACCGCTCAAAAACCATCGCAGCCAATTACCGAACGGCCCACCCCGAAAACGTCCGAACCAACCGCCGAATCCCCGCCACCATCCCCCTCCTCCATGGAGCAACTGGACCATCCCATTAAAATTGCCACTGTTTTCGACCCTTCAGCTGTTCACCAGGACCGCCGCCAGCGGGTTCGGGCCGTTCTGACAACAGCAGCGTCCGGTCACCCGGTGATCGTCGCGGACGAGGAGAAAGTCCGGGAAATGCTGGCGACCAGCGACTGCCTTGAACAACGGGACCTGCGCTGCATCGCCGAGCGACTGGGGGTCTATCCCGGCGTCCGTATGCTGATGCTCGTGGAAACGTTCCAGTGGGCCGACACCCTGCCGGGCCAAGCCATGGCCCGGATCTCCCTGGTAGACACCGGCATCGGGTACCGGTATCCGCCCATGGAAATATCGGCGACGGTTCAAAGCGCCGCCTATCTCGACGGCTTCATCGGAGGCGCTTTCCATCAGTTGATGGGATTCGCCGTTCTAAAAAGCCGGATCATGCCCTGGTTCTGCCGGGCCTTTTCAACGGAAGAGACGCGTTTGTATGTATCCGCCGGGGAAAAATCGGGCCTGAACGTCGGCGACGCATTGAATGTCACGACGCCGGGGAAACTGGTGGCGAGCCCGACTGGATTGCCGGCTGGCTGGGTGCCGGGAGAAGTTGTGGGAAAGGTGCGGGTGGATACGCTTTTCGGTGCGGATTTCGCCGTTTGCTCTCTTACGGAAGGGCGGATGCCGACACCCGGTGATCTGCTGATTGCGCAATGAGATGCCCCACGTGGCTTTGGAAATAAAGACGCCGCCCGATGCAGGGCGGCGTCTTTTTCTTACCGTACAGAATAGAGGCTAATCGCCCAAAAACCGGGCGATTTGATCTCTGGCGGATGCGTATGCCCCGAGCACGTAATCCGGATCAAAGCGTTCGCTGCCTGTCTCCACCTGAGGATTCAGCAGAAATCCGTGAGAGATGTATCCGGGCTCACCTCCGAACATGTACCATCCTGGTTCTGCCGAAGGCGGCACTGTAAAATCTACAACCGGAACCATTTGAGGGTGACCCGCCGCAGTCGCCAGAACCTGATTGCTGACATTGGGGACCACAGAATCTCCAAAGGCCGATTGGATAATGGTCGTCTCAGAAATGGCGTCCGTTACCAGATTCACGGGATCGGCCGGATCCACAAAGGTCTGCAAGATACCCAATGTCGTAAAATACTCATTAGAGTTCTTTCCTGATCCAAGGCTGCTGACCAGTCGCATAATCAAGTCGGAGGTCGCTTCGTCAAACAGCACCGCTAGGTTCCCTCCACCCACGTTCAATACGGCTTTATCCAACGCGTCCGGGTTAAAGGTCGCAAAAACAGAACCTGTAATCGCCCCCAGGGACTGGCCCACGAAAAAGACGTTGTTCGGCACGTCCTCTGGATCGGGATCGGTCCTGCCCGGTATAAAGACCGCACCGTCGTCGTCCAGATCGAACAAGCCCGAGCGCAAATTTCGCAGCAGTATGGTCAAATCCACACAGGACTGATAGACATTGATACGCGACTGCGGCAGGTTTGATGTGAAAAATTCAGCACCGGAAGGCCCACTGCCGGGCGTTCTTTCGCCATGTAGGGGAAGATCCATGGCGATCACCGGCATGGGGATCCCATTGGGCCCAAACAGCAGCTCCGCGTCTTCTTTGGAACGCGTGATGCCGTGGCCGAAAATGACGATCGATTTATCATTTCGGTCATATTCTACGCTGTTCAAATAATCGTAGGGCACCGTTGTTTGAACCGGATTACCCGGGGTCGACGCCGCAATGTCCACAGAGATGAAAACGCCGGGTTCCGGTTGAAGATCCGGATTTACGTTCACGCCGGTCGGCTGCTCCGGCAAAGAGGCGTGAATGGTAGCATATTCCGCTGTAATGGCGCTATAAGGCAAATTATCCGAATCGCCGATCGCCGCAGCCACGTCATCCAGGGTCATATCGCCCTCACCGGTCACGAATTGCTGTAAGTAGGCCGACAAGACGCCAAAGTCCTGAACGCTCAAGGTCTTTTCAGCCGTCGTAAACGTGAAAATCTCCAAGGTGTTCTCTTCGGACATTCCCAGCAGGGGAAGCAGGTCGTTATAGATGGGCGCATAACTCAGTCTCAAGTCCTCCAACGCCTCAAGTTCACCGGTCAGCGGTTCATCGAGCGTCAAAAATTCGTACAGCAGGGGGCCTGTTACCGGCACACCGTTGATGTCGCTGAATACCGAGCAGGCGCCGTTCTCCATGTCACCGCCATCGCAAACCCGTTCTAAAACCACCGCCAGATACCGGCTTCCGGCGCCCAGCGGCGTCAGCGGATAAATCTTGATAAAATTCTCCTCCTGCACCGCCTTAAATCTTCCAAAAATCTGGGCCATGTTCTGGCCGACGACCGTCTGGATGGTCGTCATCGTCGCCTGAGGATCGGCCGCCAGTTGCGCCTTGATGTCAGCAATGATCCTATCCGGCGAAACGGCGGTCGGATCGCCCAGGTCAAGCCCAACATACACCATTCCCAACAAGGCGCTGGTGTTGATGAGCCGGATGTGGGCGTTCAACAGCTCCTCATCGATCGGCGTCGCGTTTTCCAGCGGGATGGCGATGGGCGTGTTCGGACTGAGTCCCTTCAGCTCCAGCGCATTGATGGCCGTATACAGAGCCGCCTGGTCAGGGGCATCGGCCGGCGGCGGCAGGTAAACGTGGCCCCCTGACTGCGACCAGACAATGTCATTGGGAATCGGGAGCACTGAATCGGAGGGACTGAACGCGAGGGTGTTGCCCTCCATAATGGTCATCGCTGCGGAGACGGCCGCCTCCGCATCCGGAAGAACGGTCTCTTCAACCGCTATGCCGCCGTCGGGCACAGCCACCAAAATGGATTGCGACATTGTTTCTAAAATTCCGGCCAGGACCACCGTAATTTCAAAGCGGCCGTCTGCGAATTCGATGTCCGAATCATCGCCCAGTTCTCCCACCGCATTAACGACGGCAATCGTCACGTCGCTCTCATCGTCGATATCGATTTCAGAGATGACCAATGCCCTGGCGAGCTTTTGGAGAACACTGAATTTCAGTTCCACCACCGACAGAACCGGAACTCCATCTTCATCCTCGACCGAACGCAGGAGGGGATCATTCCCTTCCACAATCACCGACATATACGCTTCCGCCACCTTGGCCAGCTGAAGAATCTGCCAGGGTACGCCATTTGGGCTGGCGATGTCTTCGTCGAAATCGTCCCCGATCTTGTTTTTCAAAGATGGATGAAGGGCGACCAGGGTGGTCACCAGGGTCAGGTTTGTGGCCCCCTGGGAGGCCAACATTGGAAGAGCCGGGACGCGCACCCCTTGGCTGTTGCGGACCGTCCCGCCTTTCGAGCAGAGCACATACTCGCCGTAGCCGGGCGGGATAACGAGGGTATAACTTCCATCCGATTCGCTGTAAGTAGAGACCTCAACAGCCGGATCGGCCCGGAAATCGCCCAGTCCATCCGCCCCGGTCACTTGGTCGGCGAATACAATGGCCCCGCTCACATAGGTCTGAGCCAGCCTTCCCGAAATGATCGTCCCCTCATCGTCCGCATCGACATCGCCGCCATCGGAATCGTCGCACCCGCTTACAACCAGTGCCAGGACCCCCATCAGAACCAACAACCACCAGTACTTTCGAAACATAAACCGCCTCCTTGGAAAAATTAGGGTATAAGGCTGTCACTCCAGCTCCGCCTGAACCTCTTTCAGCATTCGATCCACCTCTTCCCGATGCCGGCGCGGCACTTCCAGAATGGAAATCTCCCGGCGAATCACGGCGTCCACAAGTTCTTTAGGGCCCATCTCTTCGATAAGTTTGATCCGGCTTTGCCGCCGAATCCACCCAAGGCCCCAGACCAATGCGCCGATGGCCAACAGGATCAGAAGAATTCGAAACATCGCTGCCTTGACAATCGCTTTTGAACCGTCATGCTTAAGACGCCGTCGACCGGCGTCGCCCCCTCGATTCTATAGTTCCCTTCCTTTATCGCAAGTAAAAGAAGTAGAGCTTGAAATGTCTCTTCTCTTATATCCCGTTTGGAAATGCGGTGTCAATCATTTACGGGATCGGATTCAGCCTTGCGAAACCCGTGGGAAAAATGGCGGTGGTACAACCGGGACGGCCCTCGCGCAATCTCCTCTCCCAGGCGCGGCCCCAATACCTTTCCCACGATGATCAGCGCTTGCCGGGTAATGTGTTCGGTTTGCACCACATCGACCAGCGCCTTCACCTTTGAAAATCGGATCTTCTCGTCCGGCTGGCTCACGCGGTAGGCGACGGCAACCGGCGCGTCCGGCCCGTAGGCGTCGGCCAGGATTTCGGCGACCCGCTGGATCATCGATATGCTCAAATAGATGGCCAGGGACGTCCCGTGCGTCGCCAGGTTCTCCAGGGCTTCGGCTTCCGGCACCGGGGTCCGGCCGGCCATGCGGGTGAGGATCAGGGTCTGGGAGACCTCCGGCAGTGTATATTCGATCCCCATGGCCGCCGCCGCTGCGAAGGCGGCCGTCACACCGGGTATGATCCGATACGGAATAGCGTGCCGGTCGAGCGCCTGCATCTGCTCGAAAATGGCGCCGTAGAGACTCGGGTCGCCGGTATGGAGGCGCACCACCCGCTTTTTATTTTCCCAGCCGGTGCGAATCTCCGTGACGATCTCGTCCAAATGCATGCCGGCGCTGTTGAGGGTTTTCGCCCCCGGCTTCGCCCATTGCAGCACCGCCTCCGGCACCAGGGATCCCGCATAGATCACCACATCCGCCTCCGCGAGGACCCGTTGCCCTTTTACCGTGATCAATTCCGGATCCCCCGGACCGGCTCCCACAAACCATACGGGCCGGTCGCCGGCCGTCATGACGCCTCCCGCTGACCGGCCCCGAACCCCGGCAGCTTAAATTTCATCGTCACCTCGCCGGTATTCCGGTCGATGGCGATCATCCGGTCATCATCCTCCTCCGTTTCCACCTTCTGCCCTGTAGCCATTTCGAAGAGCCCATTGATGAACTGCATACCGGAATTGAGGACAGATTCGATCCGCTCCGGCGGCTGATTCGCCAGGAAATCACCGCCGCCTGAAGATCGCCCGCCGCCGTTTCCATCAGACGCCGCCATTTCCATTTCCGCCCCCGCCAAGTCCTCCGCCTCCTCCGCCTCGTAGGCCACCCCCTCCTCCTCGGCCAGCACTTCGGGATTGAGGTAATGGGGGGTATCCTCCGGGATTTCTTCTCCCGAACTCGCCTCCGACCGGACCTCGACCATCTCCTCCTCGCCCATCATGGCCCGGAGCCGGTTGAGCATCTCGGCCCGCTTCTCCTGGGAAAACTCCACCACGTCCGTCGTGCCGTCAAAAACGCCCTGGAACAGATCCGTTTTGAGCTGGATGCCCGCCAGGATCCGCTCCTCGATGCTGTTTTTCATGATCAGGTTGACGACGTTGACGCAACGGCTCTTCTGACCGATCCGGTTGACCCGTCCGATCCGCTGGTTCATCTTGGCCGGATTCCAGGGGAGTTCGAAATTGACCACGCAATCCCCGGCTTGCAGGTTGAGCCCCGTGCCCCCCGCGTCCGTGGATAAAAACACCCGGCATGCGGGATTGTTCGTAAATTCATCGATGAGGGCCTGTCGCTTGTGGACCGGTATCTTGCCGGACAGTTCCACGAACTTGATCCCCTCCGCCGAGAGCTGCTTGGCAATGAGGAAGGTCATGGCCGTCCATTCCGAAAAGATCACCACCTTCCGGTTGTTCTGAAACACCAGTTCGTCCAAAATGGACGACAGTTCCCTGAGCTTGGGCGACAGATTCGTCTTCCGGTCCACCAGATAGGTGGAATCGCATACCCGACGCATGCAGAGCAATAGCTCCTGGATGCGGCGCAGATCCATGGGCGTAAGGAATTTTTTGTTGAGCAACGGCAGCAACGACCGGGCGTACCCGCCATGAATCTTGGCCTGGGCGTCCGTCAGGTCCAGATAATAATTGTTGACCACCTCGTCGGGCAGCTCCGAGAGCACCTCCTCTTTTCGACGCCGTATCACGATGGATTTCAGCCGCTCGTGGAGCGTGTCGAGATTCCGGTACCCCAGTATCTTCCCCTTCTTGTCCCGGCTGAGCATGAAGTGGTCCGCCGCGAACTGCCACAGGGGGGACAGCAGGTGGGGATCGAGAAACTGGACAATCGAGTAGACATCCTCCAGCTTGTTCTCCAGGGGCGTGCCCGTCAGGACCATGGCGTGCTTCCGTGGCAGCCGCTTGACCGCGTCGGCGGTCTTGGTGTTGAAGTTCTTGATCCGCTGGGCCTCGTCCAGGATCACCAGGTCCGGCTTGAACCGCGAAAGAATCGTCACATCCCGGAGCACCGCCTCGTAGTTGGTGATCTTGAACATCCGCCCGTCGTTTCGATATGTGTCATCGCGCTGTTTCGGATTGCCCGCCACCACCACGGCCTTTTCGTCGGTGAACCGCTCGATTTCCCGTTTCCACTGCTCCTTCAGGGACGCCATGGTGACCACCAGGACCCGCTCGAATCCGAAGATCTCCTTTTTCAGAATGGCCAGCACGATGGCCTGGAGGGTCTTGCCGAGTCCCATTTCGTCGCCGATGAGCACCCCTTTCCTGTACAAGCCGAACCGGACCCCTTCCTTCTGGTAGGGATAGAGTTCCGTCTTTACCCTGTCCAGGGGCGGCATCTCCGCTTTGGCCATCTCGGCCATCTGGTGGTCCATCAACGCGTCATCGATCCGGTCGATCACCGACGGTTGGATCCGCACCCGTTTGTCGCCATCCACTTTCGATAACAGCGGCATCATCTCCGCCAGTTCCGGCTTCTTGAATACCCCATTCTCATCGAAATATTCCGTCAGCGCCGGCACAAGATCCACGATCTCTTCTTCGGGCCGTTCGAAAAACAGCCGCGGCCCCTCCGAGGCCGAATCCCAGTACACATCCACAAAGGGAAACCGCTCCCGCTCCATCTGCCGCTGAAAATCCCGCCGGCTCCGGACCTCGTTGCCGACCCGGATCAAATGCTTGCAGACATTGAGCCGGTTGGTGAGAAAATCCGGGCAGGTGCAATGCCCCCTGCCCGCCGCGGGATCATGGAGGGTCACCGTGTACTGCTTGCCCTGGGGCGTTTCCACCAGGTGCTCCCCTTTGTACATATCCCCCAAACTCACCGACAGTGGCTCGGTGGCGGCCCGTTTCCGCCGGTCCTCCAGGGCCTGGGCCTTGATCTCTTCCGGGGTCAGGTAGGGTTCTTCCGGCGCTTCCGGCCCCACCTCCAGTTGGACCTCCGGATGGACCCATCCGTTGACCCGGTCGTTGACATCCAGCAGCACCGCCACCGTGTGTTTGCAGCCCCGGCCCGGATACGGGCAATTGCAGTGCGTTTCCAGCACCGAATCGTTCAAATCCACCTCGGCCGTGTAGTCGCCGTAGTTGCCGTCCACCTCGTAACTGAACCGCCCCCGTTCCGGATTGGCCTCCTTGCACAAAAACGCGCCGTACTCATACAACTGGATACCGCGCGCGAAAATCAAATCCGTGTCCGCCACATTCTGGCGGATATAATCTCTCGTCAGTTCAACCATTTGCTTTCCTTATATGGTAAAAAAGTTCAGGCGTAATGCCGGGTATGTTCCGTCCGGTCCGCCGCACTGTCTGAGCCGAGCGAGTTTGTGGCGGACCGGACGAAATATGCCCGGCATGGCGCTACCGCCCCCGTATGATCCAAACCGGATTCTGGGCCTCCAGGCGCTCCCCCCAGGGCATCCCCTTGCCCGCGCAGACCTGTATTTGCGCCACATCGGTCTCGAAATCCAATTCCCGCAATGTCGCCAGCGCCGCGGAAACGCTCTGGATCAACACCGTATTGACGACGATGAGCCCCCCCGCCCGCAGCCGTTGCCCCGCCGCCCGGAGAATGGCGGGCAACTGCTTTCCGCCGCCGCCCACAAAGACGCGGTCCGGACCCGGCAGTCGTTCCAATCCCTCCGGCAATTCGGCCTGAACCGCCTCCAGGTTATGAACGCCGAACCGATCCCGGTTCTCCATGATCTGCTGAACCCGCTTCGCCTTCCTCTCCACGGCGCACACCATCCCATCCGCCAGAAACCGCGACGCCTCGATCCCCACCGACCCGCTGCCGGCCCCGAGATCCCACAGCACCAGGTCCGGACGGTCCAGTTTGAGTTTGGAAAGGGTCACCGCCCGGACTTCCGATTTGGTAATCAGACCGCGCTCATGAAGGAAGTCCTCGTCGGCCATACCGGGATAGATGGAGGCCGCCGCCGATTCGGCGGACGATGACTGGTGCAGGATCACCAGGTTGGGATCGTCAACGTCAAGATCCCGCGCCGGTCCCACTTCTTCAAAAAAGTGGATCTTCTCTTCCTCGCTTCCCAACCGTTCGAACACCCACATGGAACATCCGGCAATGCGATGTTCTTTCAGAAATCCCGCCAGCCATGCGGGCGTCCGCCTTGGATCGGTCAATATGGCGATGGTGTCATGCCGCCGCAACGCGGACAGGAGAGCCCCCGGTTGGAACCGGCCATGGACGCTGAGGACCTTCGCATCCTGCCACGCCATTTTGATCCGGGCGAAAGCAGCGGCAACAGACGAAATATTCGGGTGGATCTCCACCTTCTCCGGCCCCAGCGCATCCACCACGCGGGCGCCGATACCGAAGAACAGCGGGTCGCCGGACGCCAGCACCACCACCGTCTTTTCCGCCACAACCTCCCGGATCCTCGCCATCAGCCCGTCCAGATCCCGGCCGATGGGCCAATTCTCGGCCGCCACGCCATCGAATGCCGCCAGATGGCGGCGCCCCCCCACCAGGATGTCCGCCGATTCGATGATCTCCCGGTGACGCGGCGTGAGATCCGCCGGGGAGAGCCCCATGCCGATGACCGTTACGGGCATGCGGCTTCTCCAGCATCCACTGACGGTTCCGACCCCTCCGCATCGCCCCCCCTGGCCGCCCGCAGGGCCACCATGATCACCGAAATGGCCGCCGGTGTCATCCCGTCGATGCGCGACGCCTGTCCCAGCGAGACGGGGCTCACCGCCGACAATTTGTCCCTCAGCTCATTGGACAACCCGTGAACGGCCGTGAAATCGAACCCCTCCGGGATCTTGATCCGCTCCAGGTCCCGGTATTTTTCGATCTCGCTCAACTGCCGCCGGATATAGCCCTCGTA
>CAYPCE010000072.1:0-17056 GCA_964409085.1 uncultured Desulfobacteraceae bacterium
CGCCCCGGAACTGGCCCGATACGGTGCGGACACCATTCTCGTGGCCGACGATCCGGCCCTGGCGGATTACGTGACCGATCTGTATACGGATGCGGCGGCAGCGGTCATCGGGGCCCGGCAGCCCGCCGTGGTGCTCCTAGGCGCGACGTCCCAAGGGCGGGACCTGGCGGCCCGGCTGGCGGCCCGGCTGGCGGCCGCCATGGCCATGGACTGCATCGCCCTGAAGGCGGAGGGCGGCGATTTGACGGCCACCCGGCCCATGTACGGCGGCAAGGTGCTGGCGGATGTGGCCCTGACCGGCACGCCCAAAATCGCAGTCATCCGGCCCAATGCCATGGACATGGCCGAAAACGCCGGGGCCGGGGCCGTTGAAAAAATCGATGTTACTGCCAAAGACAGCCGGTTGACGGTCGTGGAAAAACACCTTGAAACCGGCAAGACCGAACTGACCGAAGCCGATGTCGTGGTGTCCGGGGGCCGGGGCATGGGCGGCCCGGATTACGCCATTGTCGAGGAACTCGCCGACGCCCTCGGGGGCGCCGTGGGGGCCTCCCGGTCCGCCGTGGACGAGGGATGGCGGCCGCATGCCGATCAGGTGGGCCAGACCGGCAAGGTGGTGTCCCCCAGTCTCTACGTGGCCTGCGGCATCTCCGGCGCCGTTCAGCATTTAGCGGGGATGTCCTCTTCCCGGGTCATCGTGGCCATCAACAAGGATCCGGACGCCCCCATTTTCACCAAGGCGGACTACGGTATCGTGGGCGATCTGTTCGAAGTGGTGCCGGAAATCACCAGGGCCGTCAAGGCGATCAAGGGATAGCGGTTGGACAAGCGGTTTTTCCTGGAAAGCCTTGGTTGCGCCCGAAATCAGGTGGACAGCAACGCCATGACCGGCCTGCTGCGGCAGGCCGGCTGGCGGCCCACCCCGGACCCGTCAGCGGCCGGCCTCATCGTGGTCAACACGTGCAGTTTCATCGAACCGGCCGCGGACGAATCCATCGACACCATCCTGGAACTGGCCCGGATGAAAGGGGACGGAAACTGCCGGCGGCTCATCGTGGCCGGCTGCCTGCCGGAGCGGTACCGGGAGGCGATCCGGGATGCCCTGCCCGAGGTGGACGTTTTCCTGGGGACCGGCGCCCTCCACGAGATCGTGGCCGCCGCCGAAGGAAAACCGGGCGCCGGCTGCCGGCTTCCCGACCCCGCCGACTGCCGCTTTCCCGAGGCCCTCGGCGGCTCGGCCCGCCCCCTGCCCCACTTCGCCTTTCTCAAAATCGCCGAAGGGTGCATCCGCCACTGTACCTACTGCATCATCCCGAAACTCAAAGGCACCCAGCGAAGCCGGCCGGTGGAGACGCTGGCCTCGGAGGCAGCTTCGCTGCTTCAAGACGGGGTCCGGGAGATCATCCTGGTGGCCCAGGACACCACCCATTACGGTCGCGATCTGACCCCGCCCGCGGACTTCTCCGCCCTGCTGCGGGCGTTGTCCGCCCTTGCGCCGGACGTCTGGATTCGCCTCCTCTACGGCCACCCCGAAAGCATCGACGAGGAGACCATACGGACCGTGGCCGAATCGCCCAACATCCTTTCTTATTACGACATCCCCATCCAGCACAGCAGCGACAAAATGCTCCGGGCGATGGGGCGCCGGTACACCGGGGACGACCTGCGCCGGCTCTTCGATCGGATCCGCGACCTGGATCCAGAGGCCGTCTTGCGCACCACCGCCATCGTCGGCTTCCCCGGGGAGACCCCGACGGATTTTGACGACCTGCTCGATTTCGCCGGGGAGATCCGGTTCGATCACCTGGGGGTCTTCCCCTATTCCGATGCCGAAGACCTTCCTTCCCACGACCTCCCCGACCCGGTATCCCGGAAAACGGCGGAGGGACGATACGAAGCATTGATGGCCTGCCAGCGCGAAATCTCCCTGGAGAAAAACGAAGAACGGATCGGCCGCGTCTATCCGGTGCTGGTGGACGAGGCGATCGAACCCGGGCTGTTCAGCGGACGCGGGCCGTTCCAGGCGCCGGAGGTGGACGGGGTCGTCGATATTCAGGAGAACGATCCAGGGAAGGCGCCCGTCCGGATCGGCGAGTTCGTGCCGGTCCGCATCACCGGCGCCCTGGAATACGACCTGATGGGAGAGGTAGAATGAGCGGGCTGAAAGCGCGCATCCTCGCCGCCGTGGCCCCGGATCTCGCCGCCATCGAAACGGCCCTCCGCGACAACCTCGGGGCCCATCTGGAGATCGTCGAAGGGACCGCCCGCCATATCCTGTTTGCCGGCGGCAAGCGGCTCCGGCCCCTGCTGATGATCCTGTCCGCCCGGATCTGCGGCTACAAGGGCAATGAAGCCGTCCGCCTGTCCACCGTTTTTGAATATCTCCATGCCGCCACCCTGCTCCACGATGATCTGGTGGACGGGGCCCATCTCCGGCGCAACAAACCCCCGGCCCATGCCATCTACGGCAATTCCATCGCGGTGCTGGTGGGGGATTTTCTCCTGGCCCGTTCCCTGTCCATCGCCACAGGGCCCGGCAAGCTGGACATCATGCAGGTCATCGCCGGCATCACCGAGGAGATGTCCCAGGGCGAAATCCATCAGCTGATCAAAAAAGGCGATGTGCGGCTTTCGGAAGCCGAATACCTGGAAGTCATCCGCCGGAAGACAGCGGTGCTCATCCAGGGGGCCTGTCGGGTGGGGGCCCTGCTGGCCGACGCTCCGGAAGAACGCATTGACGACCTGACGCGGTACGGCTATCACCTCGGCGTCGCCTTCCAGATGGCCGATGACCTGCTGGACTACACTGCAGACACCGAGGAACTGGGCAAAGAAGTCGGGGCGGATATCCGGGAAGGAAAGCTCACGCTGCCGCTGATCCATGCCCTCCAAGAAGCGAACCCGGACCAGCGGGGCCGGATTGAACGAATTTTTGAGGAGAAAACCGTTTCCGTCCCGGACTTCCACGAATTGATCGGTCTCCTGGAAACCCTGGGCGGCATCGGCTACACCCGGCAGCAGGCGGAACACCACGTGGCCCGGGCACAGGCGGCACTGGACGGATTGGGTCCCTCCCGGCCCCATGAGACGCTTCTGGCCATCGCGGAATACGCCCTTCACCGGAGGATGTGATCTTACCCCCTATCCGCACCCCCGCGTTTTTCACTTTCACAGATGTCTCTTCGCGCCACATCGCAGGTTTTTGACGTCCCCCCTTGAAAAATCCTCAAAAAGACGGCATGAAGAGGGATCGAAACGGGTCCGCCGACTTTCGCCGGCCCGCACATAACATATGGAGAGATTACATGAGCGTTCACAGACATCCGACCTTCTATTTCGCATGGGTCTTTCTGCTTTTTCTTTTCCCGACACTGACCATGGGCCAGCCCCAAACCGACCAACGGACGGTGCTGGTTATCGGAAAGGCCTACAGCAAGAACATCGATACGGCCACCGCCAAGCAGCGGGCCATTGACGATGCGCTGACCACGGCCGTGGAGGCGGCATCCCTGTCGCTGATGGAACCGGGCGAGGCGGCCACCCGCTTCGAGGAACTCAGCCGGATCATCCTGGGAAATGAAAAATCGTTCATTCAGTCTTACGAGGTTCTGACCGGTGGCACCGAGGTAGACAACCGGTTTCGCATTCTCGTCAACGCCACCGTTTCCGTGGACAGCATCCGCCAACGGCTCGACGCCCTGGCCGAGGAGACGCCAGCGCCGCCCGAACCGGAAACGAACGCCCGCCGGGTTCTCCTCCTCCTGGCCGAACAACAGACCGAACGGGGGCCGGTCCACTACTGGTGGCGGGAAGAGGACCAGCCGGTGACGATCGTGTCCGAAACCGCCATGGCCCGCGTCCTCTCCCGGGAAGGCATGGAGGTGATTCCCCACGAACCTCTCTTTCAGGATCCGGACACGGTGGCCCGGATCCGGTTCAACCCCTACATCGAACCGGGAGAGGCGGTGGTGGTCGGCCGACAGTTGGGGGCCGACGTGGTCATCATCGGCACGGCGGTGGCCCGCCGTTCCCTGACCGTCATGGGCGAAGAGCAGCGCTCGTTCAGCGCCACCGTCTCGGTCCGGGCCTTTTCCACGGAAGGGGGGAAATTGGTCGCGGAGGTCACCCAGACCAGCATGGGATCGGATCGGGATGCCCTCGCCGGTCGCCGGGCCGCCCTGGAAAAAGCCGCCGAAGCCGGTGGCGAACAGCTGGCCGGAGAACTCACCAACGCATGGGGACCCCCCGCCGCCGAGGCGGGACTTCGAGTCGTCGTGGGCGGCACGGGCAACCTGGGCAACTTCGTTATGTTCCGCCGGGAACTCCAGAGCATCGCCGGGGTCGAGCGCATCCGGCTTCAGGAAATGCGGTCCAACGAGGCGGTGCTTCAGGTGACCTACGACGGAGACGGCCCTGCCCTGGCCCGGGCGCTGGAGGAACAGAATTTCGATCCCTTCACCCTCAAAATCTATGAGGCCGTCTCCGGGGAGGTCCGGCTCGAACTGGTCGCCCCATGATCCCCGACGATCGGGGGACAACAACGGCGATATCCATCAATATCCCCAATATCCTGACCCTGATCCGCATCCTGCTGGTCCCGCTGTTCGTCCTGTCGTTGATCTGGCATCTCATGGGGTATGCCCTGTTCGTCTTCGCCCTGGCGGCGGTGACCGACGCCCTGGACGGGTTCCTGGCCCGTTGGCTGCACCAGCGAACCCTGCTGGGGGCCTACCTGGACCCCCTGGCCGATAAACTCCTGTCCACGGCCGCTTTCATCAGCCTGACCCTGATCGGGATCATTCCGGCATGGCTGGCGGTGATCGTCATCAGCCGGGATCTGCTGATCGTCCTGGGCATCGCCATGCTCAAAATCATGGATGTCGCCTTCGAGATGGCGCCGTGTAAAACCAGTAAAGCGACCACCCTCGCCCAAATGCTCACCATTTGTCTGGCCCTGCTGGCGGGCGACGCCGGATTTCTTTTCGTTGCCTATATCCTGACGGCGGCCCTGACCCTTGTTTCGGGTCTCCAGTACATCTACCGCGGCATGAACCTGCTGCAAAACGGGGGCGGACCCGACGGGGGAGACGGCCGTTGATCATCCTCAACAGCCTGTTCCCGGTCTTTGCGCTCATCCTCCTGGGCAATGGCCTGAAGCGATACGGGCTCACCAACGACGCGTTCCTGAAGACCTCGGACCGGCTGGTCTATTACATCTTTTTCCCGGCCATGCTCTTCTGGAAGATCGGGGGCGCGTCCACCACCGGGATCCACTGGAACTACTGCTTTGCCGCCATCCTGGCCGTGCTGGCGATGTTCCTGGTCAGCCTGGCCGCCATACGGGTCATGGCCGTTTCCGATTTCCAGGCCGGCACATTTTCCCAGAGCTGCTACCGGTTCAACACCTACATCGGCATGGCCATCGTCCTCACCGCCCTGGGGGAAGAAGGGGCCACCCAGTTCGGACTTCTCATCGGGTTTGTCATTCCCTTTATCAATGTGCTGGCGGTTTCGACCCTGATCTGGTTTTCCGGAAAACGGGTCAGCCTGGGAGAGCGGATCACAATGACGGTCAAATCCATCGTCACCAATCCCCTGATCCTGGGATGCGCATGCGGCATCATCTATGCCCGGACGATCAATCAATTCCCGACGTTTGTGGACAACACCCTTCGGCTGACCTCTATGGTCACCCTGCCCCTGGCCCTGCTCTCCATCGGCGGGGCCCTGACATTTGCCAATCTCAGGGAGGGTCTGAAGCTGGCTCTGACGGCGTCCCTGATCAAACTGGTGCTGTTCCCCGGGGTCGGGTACCTGTTGTTCCGGCTGATGGGCGTCGGCGGGCTCCCGTTTACAACCGGCATGATCTTTTTCAGCCTGCCGGCCGCCACTTCCATCTACATCCTCTCGGCCCAGCTGAACAGCGACACCGAGCTGGCATCCGCCACCATTGTATTGTCCACGCTCCTGTCGTTTTTTTCCCTTTCGGTGGCCCTGCTGCTGTAAATGCCCAATTTCAAACTGAATATAGAATACGACGGCACTGCCTACCATGGCTGGCAGCGGCAGAAGGGGGATCGGACCGTCCAGGGGGCAATCGAGGCCGCCCTGGCCACCATGACCCGGCAACGGGTGGTGGTGACCGGCTCGGGCCGGACCGACGCCGGGGTCCATGCCCTGGGCCAGACCGCCAACTTCCGGTGCGACACCCGCCTTTCTCCGGAGATATTTCAAAAAGGCCTCAACGCCATCCTCGACGGCGACATCGTCATCCGGGGGTGTGAACGGGTTCCAGATGGGTTTCACGCCCGGTTCGACGCCGTGGGCAAGGTCTACCGCTACGACATTCTCAACCATCCCCTGCCGGCCGCTATCGGCCGGCACTACTTCTGGCACATTCGCGCGCCATTGGACGTCACGGCCATGGCCCGGGCCGCCGCTCAGCTTCTGGGATCGCACGATTTCAAAGCTTTCGAAGGAACCGGCAGCCCCCGGGCCCATACGTTCCGGCGGATCGATCGGGCCGAATTCGTCCAAAAGGAACCGGGCCGCCTGTCCTTTTGGACCGAAGCCGACGGGTTTCTGCGGTATATGGTCAGAAATATCGTGGGGACGCTGGTGGAAGTGGGGCTGGGGAGGATCTCGACCGAGGGGTTCGGCGGGGTTTTGCGGTCCCGGGACCGGTCCTGTGCCGGCGCCACGGCGCCGGCACAGGGGTTGTTTCTGGTCCGGGTCCGCTATCCGGACTGATCAGTCCGTCGTTTTGAGGATGCTGCCGGTGGTGTCGATTTCAAATTCCTCGTATTCCTCATCTTCCAGGAAGAACGTCACAGAACGGTCGGTTTTGTTGCGATTGTCCTCTTCGATGATTTGAATGTAGTAAACCCCGGCGTCCACGTCCGTGAACTCATCGCAGGCATTGACGCCCTCGAGAATCGACTCCACCCCGAAGGAGTCGACCAGGCGGCCGTCCTCTTCTATTCTCAATTCCACGATATAGTCTTCGTCATCCCGATTGCAGACAACAACCTCGCCTTCTCCCTTCACATCGGCCTCGATAACGCCCACTTCGCCACTCCGGGTCATGTAGACGGTGGCCATGCCGCCGTCGTCTTCCTCGGTAACCGTGAAGTCGGGCGAACGCGCGAAGAAGGTCCCGTCGGTCTCGTAGAACCGGACGTAGTGGGTCCCCACGTCGATCTTCCCCGATTCCTCGCAATTCGAGGCCGACGGAGAGCCCGGTCCGACGCTGAAGTTATCGACCGCCTCGTCATCCGCCCTGGCGATCACCTCCACGCCGTAGGACACGTCGTCCGAATTGCAGATCCTCACCCGGCCCTCGTCAGGTCCTTCGCCATCGTCTGAATCGCAGCCAGTGGCCGTAAGGCCGATACAACAAAGCGCCATCCACAACAGCCCGACTTTTGTCATTCTGGTAATCATTCGTTTTCCTCCTGATGAATGAGGGGGCGGTTCGTCCTGAGCGCCCCCAATGAAAAAGGGCGTTCCCGCCACGCATCAGCGCGCGTCGGGTAACGCCCTCCGTTCCGTTCCAGGTTCTGTGCGTCAGCCGGTCAGGCCGACACCTCCTCCTTGATGGAGATCGCCATCTTGTAAAGAACGGTCAGCACCAGGGCGCCGATCCCGTAGACGCCGAGGGTGATGAGCACTTCGGGCACGGTGGGGATGTATTCCGTCACCTCGTGGAGCGGATTGGGGATAAAACCGGCGGAAATGAGGCCGAGCCCTTTGTCGATCCAGGTGCCGATGAAGATGGCGATGCAGGCGATGGCCAGGGTCGCTTCGTTCCGGCGGACCGAGGGGATCACCAGCATGAGGATCGCCAGAACCATCAACCCCATGGCGGACCACATCCAGGGGATCAGGGCGCCGTGGCCGTGGAAGCCCACGAACAGGTATTTAAAATGGTCCATGTGCTCGGGGATCTGGCTGTAGAAGACCGTGAACACCTCGCAGAGAAAGAAAAAGACGTTGAGGATAATGGCGTAGGTCACGATCTTGGCCAGAGACTGGATCTGCTCCCGGCCCGGATCGAAGTTGGAGATGCGCCGGATGAGGAGGCAGAGCAGGATCAGCAGGGACGGCCCGGCGGCAAAGGCCGAGGAGAGGAACCGGGGGGCCATGATGGCGGTGAGCCAGAACCCCCGGCCCGGCAGACCGGCGTAGAGAAACGCCGTGACCGTATGGATGGACACCGCCCAGGGGATGGAAATATAGATGAGCGGTTTCACCCAGTTGGGATAGTGGACCCCGTGCCGTTCCGCTTCCAGTACGTTCCAGCCGATAAGGAGATTGAGCAGCAAATATCCGTTGAGCACGATCATATCCCAGAAGAGCACCGAGTTCGGGGTCGGGTAGAAGACCACATTGAGCATCCGCATGGGTTGACCGAGGTCCACCAAAACAAACAGCAAACACATGAGCACCGAGGGAATGGCCAGAAACTCCGCCAGGATGGTGATCCGGCCGAAGGCCTTGTAGTCGTGCAGGTAGTAGGGGAGCACCACCATCACGGCCGCTGCGGCCACGCCGACGAGAAAGGTCAGCTGGGCCACGTAGAACCCCCAGGAGACATCGCGGCTCAGACCGGTGATGCCGAGACCGGAGGAGAACTGCCACAGGTAGCAGACGAAACCGACGCCGATCACCGCCAGCACCACCGCCAGCCAGCCATAGTATTTCTTGCTTCCTTTGATTGCTAATTCCAGCATAACCACCTCATATGATGTAGTAGACCGCCGGGTGGGTCCCCAGGTTCTGTTTACGGCGGATCGTGAAGTTGGAATGGATGATCTCCCTCACCTCAGAACGGGGATCGTGGAGGTCGCCGAACGCCATGATGCCGTTGGAGGCCTCTACGCAGGCGGGTTTCTGGCCGACCGCCAGCCGCTCTGCGCAGAAATTGCACTTTTCCACTACGCCCCGCATCCGGGTGGGAAATTTTTTGTTTTCCTCTTCGATGTGGGGTTTGGGATCGAGAAAATTGAAGCTCCGGGACCCGTACGGGCAGGCGGCCATGCAGAACCGGCACCCGATGCAGCGGTGGAAATCCATCATGACGATCCCCTGGTCATTCTTAAATGTCGCCTTGGTGGGGCAGACCCGGACACAGGGGGGGTTCTCACAGTGGTTGCAGAGTACCGGGAGTCCCAAATGTTCCAGCCGTTCCGATGGGTATTCGCTGTGAAGATTGGGAAACGCATGCTTGAATTCCGTTTCCCAGATCCATTTGATCTCGTGATTCTTGTTCGGCATCTTCGGGACATTGTGGATTTTGTGGCAGGCCTCGATCATGGGCTCGACATCCGAATGGGACTTGATTTTCCGGGTATCGATGACCATGGCCCACTGAGGCGCCACCATGGCGTTTTTCCCCCGCATGATGCGGGGTTCGGCGACCGCGCCATGGGCTTCCCCGGCCGCCGCGTGCTCCGCGCCCTCTGCTGCGGGTGCTTCGGCCGCTGTTTCCTCCTCCGATGAGGCGAACACATCCAGCACCGGTTTCGCCCCGAAGCCCAGCGCGGAAATGCCGGCGATTTTCAGAAAATGTCTCCTGCCCTTTTCCATTATTTCGCCTCCTTCGGGTTGTCGATATGGCAATCCCAGCAATACGGATCCACCGACGTATAGTTATGACAACGATCACAGAATTGTTCTTTGTTGGAATGGCAGTCCAGACAGGTGTTGGACAGGCTCATATCATAGCCCATGTTCCGCTCGTTGACATAGATCCGCTTGGCGTCCCGGACCACTGTGTCCCGCCATTCATCCAAGAGTTGCATGTGTTCGTTTCGCATGAATTGCGTGTCGCGAACGCATTTTTCAGCGGCCTTGGCCATATCCGTCAATTCCGTTTTCGGCGCCGATGCCGCCTTCCCCAGATTATACCAAAAGGGAAACGTGGCCAGGATCACGAAGATCACCAGGCCCGCGATCACCTTGTCTTTGTTGTACATCTTCTGATTGTTATTCGGCATCCGTTTCCTCCCTTTCCGGTTCCTCCCATCCCGGCAGATCCTCTCCGCGGAGATCGGTGGGTCGATCGTGTTCGCCGGGCACCACCAGCGCGTTGGCGACCAGCTCGCACACCCCTGTAACGTCCACCTCCGGGGTCCAGTATTCGGTCATGGTCGGCAACGCCGCGCGGTCGATGGCGCAGACGCAGGACAACATGTTCACCCCGTATTTCTCATGGACATATTTCACGGCATTGGCCCGGGGAAGGCTGCCCATCAACCGCAGTTCCATGTCCTCGCCGGCGTTGAGGCCCGAACCGGACCCGCAACAGAAGGTCTGTTCCCGGATGGTGTTGGCGGGCATGTCGTAGAAATTGTTGCAAACGTTGTTGATCACGTACCGGGGTTCGTCCAGGAGCCCCATTCCCCGGGAGGGATTGCAGGAGTCGTGGAAGGTGACCTTGAGGTGATCGTTGCGCTTGGGATTGAGTTCAAGCTTGTCGTGCTTGATGAGGTCGGCCAGGAACTCGGTGATGTGGACCATCTTCGTGGAGGCGGCGTTTTCAAACACCGTCCCGGTGATGGGGTTGACCGGTGTTTCCATGAAGTCCGTCGGGCCATTCATGGTGTCCATGTACTGGTGGATCACCCGCCACATGTGGCCGCATTCGCCGCCGAGGATCCATTTCACGCCCAGCCGTTTGGCTTCGGCGTACATCTTGGAATTGAGCCGCTTCATGGTCTCGTGGGAGGTGAAAAAACCGAAGTTGCCGCCTTCGGACGCATACGTGGACCAGGTGATGTCGAATCCGTACCGCTCTTTCAGGTAGTGGAACAGCAGCATATACCCCATGCAGGTGTAGGTGCCAGGGTCGGCGAAAACATCGCCCGAGGGCGTGATGAACAGGATGTCGGCCCCTTTTTTGTTGAACTGCGGATCGACCCGGACCCCGGTGAACTCCTCGAGATCGTCCACGAAGAAATCGAGCATATCTTTGAACGCGTGGGGTTGGATCCCCAGATGGTTGCCGGTCCGGTAGCAGTTGGCCACCGGGGTGGCGATCCAGTCGATATTGAGCCCCAACAGGTTGAGCAGTTCCCGTCCGAAGATGGTGATCTCGGCCGTGTCGATGCCGTATGGGCAGAAGACCGAACAGCGCCGGCACTCCGAGCACTGGAACAGGTAGTACCACCACTCCTTGAGCACGTTTTCGGTCATGGGCCGCCCCCCGTTAAGCTTCCCCAGGATCTTGCCCATGAGGGTGAAGTCGTTCCGATAGACCGAACGGAGGAGTTCAGCCCGGAGGACGGGCATGTTCTTGGGATCGCCGGTGCCGATGAAAAAATGACACTTATCGGCGCAGGCCCCGCACCGAACGCAGATGTCCATGAACACTTTAACGGACCGGAACCGATCCAACCGTTCCTTGAATCCCTGATGAAGGATTTCCTGCCAGTTTTCGGGCAGTTTCCAGTCATCTTCGGCGGGGTTCCACTCCCGGGCATGGGGAAATCCGACATATTCCTGGCTCTTGGGATTGGCCGCGTAGCAGTACATCCCCTTGCGGATATCGATGGGGGTGTCCATCCACCCGCTCTCGGGCGGTTCATGGTCCAGATTGGACAGGCTCTCTTCTGGTTTCGGAAGATCTGACATGGATTACGCTCCTTTTTCGACTGGGAGTCCAGCTTCGACCATCTTATCTCTGAACTCTTCCTCATACTCCTCGTATGTATGGACCTTGACGGGGTAGTTCCAGGGATTGATGTGGCGCTCGGCCCGGGAGTTGTTGGGGAGGTTTCGCGTCGGGCTCATGAAGATACCGCCCAGGTGCATGAGCTTGCTGTAGGGAAAATAGATCAGCAGAACACAGACGAGAAACATATGGACATAGAACAGGCCGCCGACGCCCTCGGGAATGGTCGGTCCGAAAGTGACCAGCCCCAGGGTCAGTTCCTTGACGGCGACGACATCCACCTTGGTGAAATACCGCATCATGATGCCGGAAACGGCGATTGCGATGATCAGAAAGAGGGGGAAATAATCCGACGGCAGGGAAATATACCGGATTTCGGCCATGAACATCCGGCGCAGCAACAAATAGATGGCGGCCACCGCCAGGACGATGCCCGACAGGAAAATGCCCGGCAGCCCGATCTGAAGAAATCCATCCAGCGCTTCCAGCCATTGAACGAAAAACGGAACCGGTTCGGCAAAAAACCGGAGATGCCTTACGATCGTGACCAGAAAGGCGTAATGAAACAGCAGCGCCCCCAGCCACAACCATTTTTCCCACCGGTAGACGAGGCGGTCGCCGTGCTGTTCGAACTTGGTGTTCCGGAAAAGGGAACGGAACAACAAAACTTCAAGGACCATGCGGAGGACCACGCCGGTCTTTGTATAGGGAGAGTCCGTGTAGGCGTAGGACATCCAGGGAAGCGATTTCTGCTGGCCGCAGGTGGAAGGAATGCGGAACGGCACCGGCGATCGGGCCCATCCCACCACGCGCCAGATAAACCCGATCAGGAAGATGGCAACGGCCACGTAAGGGATGAAAATCCCGAAGAAAACCTTCATTCCAGCCGCCTCAGCACCTGCGTAGGCGAGCAAAATGAGCAGCAGAACCGCCACAAGGGAAAACATGTACTTTACATTCATTGACTTACCTCACTCTATGGTTTTATGGGTTTCCGGTCCATCTTCCGGAGTATCCGCAACCAAGCCCGCTCGGTGGAATGCGCTGAACACCCGGTTCCGTGTTTCGTTGGCCTTGAGCTGGTACACTTTCTCCCGGCACCGCATGAAAATGTCGAATGCCATCAATCCGAGCCGGTCGATCCGTTCCTCAAGGGCCATCAGTTCCGCCAGGCCCTCCCGGTCCCGGAGCCGATCCCCAACCGTTTCCCGGATGATGGTTTTTAAAAAAAAGACGAAGCCGGCGGCCTGGGAAGGGGTAAAGTCCTGAATCGCGCGAATGCGGATAATGGGATCTAAAAAGGAGACCAGGGTTTCCTCGTGCATCGCGCCGCAGAGTTGATCATACATCCCCTCCAACCCGTTGACGGTGGTGCGCCCCACCGGGTTGGCGAAGGGATCCTTCTGCTTTTTCAGGAATCGGGCGGTGTCGGCGGGGTAGGTCCGGACCACTGAATCAAACCAGTGGTTGACGATCGTTCGCTTGTTTTTCTCCAGTAACTCTGCCAGCCCCATGTTCTGTCCCGCTCTGTCCCCGGTGCGTCGGCCCGCGTCCCGAGGCCCGATTAAAATGGAGGTAACACCGAAAAATCAATTAAGATTGGTGCTATAAACAACTTGTCCAATCCTGTCAAGAAATAATCGGAAAAACCGGGCGCATGTCGGCGCCGCATCCGGCCCGACCGGACGGCTCAGCGGTAGAGTTTCTTCCAGGGCGACCGCCGGGTCTCCCGGCAATCCGCCAGGGCCAGATAAAAGGCGCCCACCGCCAGTTCGGCGCAGTGGTGGTGGTCTTCGGGAAGGGTTTCGAGATAAGCGATGAGATCTTCGGGGGTGATCTCCCACGCCTCGGAGAGCGTCTTGCCCTCGCCCATTTCCGCAATAGTGTTGAGGCAGGCGTTGGTGTGGATGCAGCCGTTGAGCCGGTAGGAGATGGTATGGATACGATCCTCCTTCAAGGTCAGGTAGAAGGCCGCGGTATCGCCGCAATCGCCGGTTTTCTCGCCGAAGCCGTCCGGCTGCTCGATGATCTCCTGCCGGTCGGTTCGGAAGGCCATCTCAAGAAAGGTCATCGAATGGGTTTGAAGAAAATCGGTTGCTTCCCGGGTCATGGGCATCCCTCCACCAAATAAAAAGGAGGCAGTTTACCGCTTTTCCACTTGAATGCAATAAAAAAATCCCTCAAAATCAAAACGGCCAGCCGGGTTGCCCCGACTGGCCGCTTGAGAAGGAAAGAAGATGAAGAATTATTAGGTTGCCATAGGTAATGCAAGCTGCTTGCCAGTTGATTGAATCCGCGGGAGAAAAATGGCCTTTTAAAAGATAACTACTCGTTTCTTCAGCCTATATTTTTCTCTCTCATTCTTAAAGGACTCCGAAAAACGCCGCCATCACCTGCCCATCCCGGGTTCCGAGACGGTCGTTGGGTTTATTTTTTTGAACCGTACCAAATCTAATCAGCATAAGCTCCTTTATTTACATTCAATCGATCTTACCATCGGAGTTCGAAATTTTGAACCCTCGGATGGCCCATCCCACCGTCAAACTCTCATATAATTGATTTTAAAGGCGTATATCATGTTTAAAATGGTAAACCGCACGCTTCACTCCCGGCCCCACACCCTGGCGACCGTGACAACCGACCCCATGTACCGGTACCTGCTGGTGCTGACCATCTGCTCCGCCGTCGGCCTGCAGACCTGGCGCACCTTGTTCGACAATTTCGCGGTCAATGCGGCCGGACTGGAAGGCCGTCATGTGGGGGTCATCCAGTCGGTTCGGGAAATCCCGGGGTTCCTGACCCTGCTGGCGGTTTACGTGACCCTGGTCATCCGCGAGCACAAGCTGTCGGCCCTGTCGATTTTGGTCCTCGGCATCGGAGTGGGCGCCACCGGCCTTTTTCCCTCCTATCCCGGCCTGATGCTGACCACCCTGGCCATGAGCTTCGGGTTCCATTATTACGAGACCACCAACCAGTCGCTGACCCTCCAGTATTTCGACAAGACCACCTCGCCCTGGGTCTTCGGCCGCCTCCGGAGCTACGCCGCGGCGTCCAACATCGCCATCGGACTCCTGATATGGGTGATGGCCGCCCTCGTCTCCTACACCGCCATTTATATCGCCGCCGGCGCCGCCATCGGGGCGGCCGGGTTCTGGGCGCTCCGCCAAAATCCCACCCGGATGGACCTGGCCCTGCAACACCGCCACATGGTCCTGAGGCGGCGCTACTGGCTCTTTTATTTCCTGACCTTCATGGCCGGCGCCCGTCGGCAAATCTTTATCGCTTTCGCGGTCTTTCTCCTGGTCAAAAAATTCGGCTTCACGGTCCAGTGGATCACGGCCTTGTTCGTCATCAACAATATCGTCAACTATTTCCTGAGCCCGGCCATCGGCAAGGCCATCATCCGTTTCGGAGAGCGGAAGGTGTTGAGCCTGGAATACGGCAGCCTGATCGTTATCTTCATCCTCTATGCGGTGGTGGATTCCAAATGGCTGGCGGGGCTTCTCTACATCCTGGATCACGTCTTCTTCAATTTCGCCATCGCCATCCGGACCTATTTCCAGAAGGTGGGCGATCCCCAGGACATCGCCCCCAGCATGGCCGTCGGGTTCACCATCAACCACATCGCCGCCGTGGCCCTGCCGGCCCTGGGCGGCATGCTCTGGATGGTGGATTACCGGATTCCCTTCATGTGCGGCGCCGCCATGAGCCTTGTTTCTCTTGTGGCGGTCCAGTCGATCCGGACGCCCGATGCGGACGAATTTCAGCCGGCCCCGTCCCGCACGGCCCAGACATGAAACTCGGCACGGGGCTTGTGGCCCACCCCCACCGGCCCATCCTTTAAATACAACGTCCAGGCGTAAGACGGATCGTAGATGCTGGTGGTGGCGGACCAGTAGGCATCGGAGACATCCGCAAAGGGATGGCCGTCCGGCAAGGCCGGAGAATGGCGCCCCATGTCGGTCAGGCTGTCCAGCTCGCGTATGTTGGGCAACCGCCAGTCCCGCGCGCCGCCGAACCCCTCCTCGTTGAGGGATCGAACCGTCGACAGGGCCGCCCTCCAGGAGACGGGGCCGTCCGCCAGATCCGCCCGTCGGGTCCAGACTAGCCCGGTCAGCCGGTCCAGAACGGTCCCGCCCGAGCTTTCAAAGCGGGGATCGGGCCAGACCGCGCCGGCGCCGATATCGCCGTCCTGACCGGTTCCACCGCAGGGGATGGATTCTCCGCGGCCGTCCCAGCACGCCGCCTGGCCGGTTCGGGGCAACCGGACGGCGCCTTCTCCGCCGTCCCGGACCGGCCAGACCATGTAGGAGCCGTGCTTCATCCCTTTGAACAGGCGGGCCCCGCCCATGTGGACGTACCACGCCTGATTCGGCAGGCGCGCGCAGGTGGTGGAGGTCCAGTAGTAGCCGGGAAACACCCCTTCGAAGGGCGCGTCCGGTCCGAGGCAGGGGTTGATATGGACATGGCTGACCAGACTGAACAATTCGTTGCGGTTGGGCAGCCGCCAGTCGCCGTGCCCGGCGCCCTTTCCCATATTGAACCCGCGGATAAAATCGAGGGCTTCTTCCCAGGAGAGGGGAAACTCCGACGGGGCCGCGTCTATGGTCCACATGAGGCCGGTAAGCCGGTCCAGCGCAGCGGCCCCCTGAATCTCAAACCGCGGCGAGGGCCAGGGGACGCCCGCCTGATGCCGGCCATCCTGTCCTGACCCCTCGCAGGGGATCTCATCGCCTTTCTCATTGTAGCATCGCGTCTGGCCGGTCGCCGGGGGCGGTAGGGGCGTCATCCGTTTTCCTTGCTTGCGAAGTCCGTCTTTCGACGTCCTCCCCGTCACGGGAGGACGATCATCTCATCCTTTTCCGGGATGCTCGCCCTTTTGTGCTTGAAATGCAAGGAGAAAATCTTCACCTTCCGTATTCGCCCCATTCTCAAATCGAAAAAGTCTACCCCCGATTACCGTCTCCCGCCCATTGATCCGGCCCGGAGATCCATGGAATAAAAGGTATAAAAATAGGCCTATTGTTCCAGACCATCGGCCCTTTTGACGGCAGGCAAAAAATATGGAACTAATCTTAATTTCAATTATTTGTTTAATTATCGGATTGGGCCTGGGAATCCGGGCAGCCAACAACAAATGGCGGTCCAATGCCACGGAGTCTTATCATCTGGCTTACGGCAACTGGCTTTACAAGGTGCATCGGGAAAAACGGCCCCGTGTGAACGGCTTTTGATGGACGTTGCGGCATTTCGTCTGATCGGTCGATTTGGCTACATAGTGTCCGATAGCGCCGAAAAGGGGACTATGACGGCCTTGATCATCGATTCGGCCAATTTCCCGCCCCCCCAGGCCCGGGGGCGTATACACATCTGTCGCGGCCG
>CAYPCE010000073.1:0-1759 GCA_964409085.1 uncultured Desulfobacteraceae bacterium
CGGGGGGTGATGGTATAGAGGTAATAGGCGTTGGGATCGCCCTCGTAGTTTTTGGAAGAGATGGCGAAGGCGTCTTTGCCCCGCAGGAGTTTTTCGTCCTCCTCGTCTCCCCACAGGGAGATGCCCACCATCAGGTCCGGGAACCGGTCCCGGTCCAGCTTGATCAGGCCGTTGGTGGCGCAGAAGGAGGGGAGTCGCTTGTAAAAGGCCTCGACCCGGTCCATGCACAGCGTCGGCTCGCCGCCGATGAGAATGGCCAGATTGACCCCGCGCTCCTTCTCCCGGTCGATGAACGCTTCCCATTTCCGGATGTCGGTCTCTTCGGCCGCCGCTTTGTCTTCGCCGGAGGAGAAGAAAAAGCACCCCTTGCAACGGAGGTTGCACCGGTTGGTCACATCGTAGATGGAACTCCGGATGTTGAGCCTGGATATGCGCTTGTAGCGTTCATGCCACTCGGCGTCGAGCAGCGAACTCACCGTCTTCATTAGAATCCTCTAAATTCTTTTCCCGGCCGGAGGGGAATTTTGGCAGCCTGCATGATAAAACGCAACGCGTCGTTGACGGATTCATCGGTGGGAAAAAACTCTGACACATCCGAATCAAGCAAAACCACATTCTTTCCCCGTCTGCGGTGCGGCGCATACCTGCCTTTTGGAACAACCTTCATTTTTGACAGGTCATATTCGTCACGCAGTTCATAATCATCATCAGCTTTCCGAGTTTTCATAAAATTTCTCCTCTCGTTTGGTCGCCTTACGTGCGCTGATGATTCGGATTCGTCCTTCGCGATCCGTATGCGCCAGAATCAGAAGCCTTCCCTTCTCTGACCAGCCGATGGTGATGTAACGCTCTTCATCAATTGAATGTTCCGCATCGACAACCGTTATAAAATCGGGGTCGTTAAATACCGATTTTGCTTCATCGAACGACACGCGATGTTTTCTGATATTGTTTGCTGCTTTTGTATGATCCCAGTCAAATTCAGCGGTCATTCATTCCCTGCTCAAGGTCGCGTATCCACCCCGCCTGGGCACGGCGGCGCCACAAAGCAATCCCGCAAATTGGCCCCCTTTTCATACCCCTTGACCCAGACCGCCAGATAGGTGTCCACATAATCGAGCCACGCGGCGAAGGTGTCCGGATCCACCGCGTGGCGAAAGAGCCGGGCCGTGACCACGGCGCTGCCGGCGGCGTAATGGCGGCAGTCGGGGCAGTCGGTGTCGGGCACGCAGCAGGAGGCGTCCCGGTCCCAGGTCAGGTCGGACCGGTACTGCCGGAAGGACCGGCCCAGCCCCACGTCCGTGGACGGGTTCATCCGCGGGTAGGAGCACCCGTACAGATCGTGGAGCCCCCGCCGGTGGGTGTGGGCCACGGCGCTGTAGTGGGAAAAAAGGACCGTCTCGGGATATCGGGCCAGCAGATCCACCATGGTCTCCCGGGTCCGTGCAAGGGAGTCCCCGGTGTGGTGCAGGCCGCCCGTATAGCCCACCGGGGCCGAGAACATGTTGAAGGAAACCTTGCACCCCTCTTCGGCCAGCCGCGCCACCACTTCCTCGGCTTCCTCGATATTGTGCCGCGTGAAGGTATAGATGAAAACCGCCCGGTCGTCGCCCCGGTAGTTGTCGATCTGGCGTTCCAGCATGTTTTTGGCGTTCCGGACCCGTTCGCTGGTGGCGTCGTTTCCCCAGACCGAGACGTGAATCCGGTAGCCCACCGCATCCGGGAACCGCTTCAACCCGTTGGTGGCGATGGCGCCCAG
>CAYPCE010000073.1:1859-16880 GCA_964409085.1 uncultured Desulfobacteraceae bacterium
TCATCGATCCGGATGCCGTATTCGTCCTGGATCACCAGGGCCACGGTGGCCAGATCCATGCTGTCGATGCCCACTTCGTCCACCAGGTCGATATCCGGCGAAAAAGTGTCCGGGGTCACGTCTTCCAGCTTCAACTCGTCGATCATCACTTCCGCCACGCGGAAGATGGTTTTGTCCGTCGCCATCGTTAGCTTTATCTCCCTGAAAGTAGTGCGGTCACGTTGCCGCTGCAAGCGATTTCATCGTCTACTGTGATTTTGAAGCCATACACGTCGCCCCCTGTCTTGACCGGCGCGGCGTGGATGCGGATGGGGGCCTCCGGCCGGATGATCTGTTTAAAGCGGACCCGTCGGACCTCCGTGAACCGCACATCCGCATCGCCGGCCAGGGCCTCACGGATCACCGCAAAGACCATGGACAACTGGGCGATGCCCGGCAGGATGGGTTCGTTGGGGAAATGGCCTGAAAACCAGGGGGAATCCGGGGGGACGCTGCCCCGGGCCGTCAGTTCGCCCGAATCGGAACATTGTATGTGGGTCAGCGTATGCCAGCTCATGCAAAGGGCGGTTTCAACCCTGCCATTTATCGGATCAGGTATTCCCACAGCGGCCCGGAAAAGCCCCGCTCGTAAAGCCTGGAAACGGCGTCGGCGGCCTCGTCGCCGCCGGCCCCGATCACCCAGTTGCGGCGGCCGCCGGCCCGCTCTTTGACCCGCCGGACGATCTCCCGGCTGTCGATGTGTTCCGATCGGTAGAATACCGGCGCCAGCAGGGATTGGTCCGCCGATATTTGGTTTTCTTCCAATGCGATATCATACAGGGCCGTATTCGGATAAATCCGCATTCCGCAGAAGAAGAATAGAACAGCCCGATCGATGTTGTCAACCTGGGTCAGCGTTTCCGACAGGGACGCCGCGTCCTCCCCCGGCCCCCCCAACAGAAAGTAATGGGCCACATGGAGTCCGGCATCCACGGCGGCCCGATGGGCGGCAAAAACCTCCGCCGTCCGGAAGGGCTTTTCGTATCGGGCGAGCATCCGGTCCGAGAGGGCCTCCGTGCCGAACTCCGCATGGGTCATGCCCGCATCCGCCATTTCACGGTAATAGCCCGCCGGCGGACTTACGGGCGCGAAAAACGCCCCCCAGGGGATGGAGAGGCCGGCCGTTTTGAAGGCCCGGGCCACGGCCGCGCTGTGATCAGGGTCGGCGTTGAAGGCCGAATCCGTCACAAACAGGTACCGGGCGCCCGCCTCCTGGAGCCGGACCGCGGTCTCGGCCGCCGCCTCCGGGGGGATCCGCCGCATCCGGCGCCCCTCGATATGGGGGTACGTGCAGTAGATGCACCGAAACGGGCAGCCCCGCTTGGACTGGAGGTTGAGCATCCCGCTCCGGTTGAGATAAAACCCCACATGGGGAAAAGACGGATCGAAACGCCGTTGCCCCGGACCGGCCAAAGGATCGGGAATCGTCGCCCGGCCCCGTCCCGCGACCACGCCGGGCAGGCCGGACGGATCGGCGCCGGCCTCCAGCGCGTCCGCCAGGGCCCGCAGCCGCTCCCCCTCGCCGAGGATGCCGTAGTCCGCCTCCAGGGCCGCCATCATCTCCCGGGGGAAGAGGGTGAAGCCGCTCCCCCCCAGCACCAGGGGGACATCCGCGACCTTCCGGACCGCCCGGGCCAAGTCCCCGTAACGGCCGACGAATCCCTCCGGCGCGCTCATGTCGGTGTTGTCCACGTTCCGGAGGCCCAGTCCGATCAGTTCCGGGCCGAAAGCGCCGATCTCTTCCGCCAGGGCCGCGCCGTTCCCCGTCACATTCAGGTCCGTGATCCGGACGTCGTGGGCCGGCGCCAGGGTGCAGGCCACGTGGTCCAGGCCCAGGGGATAGACCGGATAGGGGGCGGTCAGGGTATTGGCGGAGATCAGCAGAACCTTCATGGCGGCGTCGTCAACGGGCCGTCAATTGAGGCGCTCGGCGGCGTTTCCGGAAATGAAGTCGGCCAGGGACTGGAGATTGGCGAAGACCTTGGCCCCCATCTCTTTGTTGTCGATCTTGACCGCATAGTCCTTTTCGACCATCATCACCAGTTCGAGCACATCGATGGAATCGATGCCCAGCTTCCCGCCGACCAGCTGCTCTTTTTCGTCGATATCCTCCGGGGTCACATCCGGCAGGTTGAGGGTATCCACGACCTTCACCTTCAATTCACTAACCAGTGCGCTCATCCAATCGTCCTAACGCTGTTTACAATTATGGTGTGTTTGGTTGCACAGGGGTTCGTCCGGCGGCCGCGACCGTCGGTCGAGTCTGTCCTTTACAGGGGCGGCGTTTTAGGATACAAACGGCCGCACAAACGGTATCGGCGGCCGGACCGTGTTCCTCCCGGCCCGGCCGGTACGCCTTAAAAGTTGAACACTATATAGCGAAATCGCCCGGTTTTCAATCCCTATTTGAACGGTTTGACCTCTAAACGGCGGAAAGGCCGACGCCCCGTCATGGACATCGACATCGACAACCTGATCCCCCACCGGGACCGCTTGAAGCTCATCGACGCCGTGGTATCGGTGGCCGAAGACGCCGCCGTCACCTCGGCTGTCGTGACGGACCGTTGGCCCCTGTTCGACGGAGGGGGAGTCGGGTCCCTGGTCCTCATCGAACTGGCGGCCCAGACCTCGGCGGTCTCCATCGGCTGGAAAAAGCTGATGGCCACCGGCGACAGCGCCGGCAAAGGCTGGCTGGTGGGAATCCGGACGGCACGGTTCTTTCAGGACGCCATCCCAATCGGCGCTGAGATCCTCACCCGGTCGGAGATCAGCTTCTCTCTGGAAAACTACACCGAAATCCGGGCAGCGGCGACCGTGGACGGGGAGACGGTGGGGGAGGTCAGCCTGCAAGTGATGCGGGAAGAATCTGAACCGTGATTTTGGGGATTTTTGTGATGGGCGTGAGTATAACCATTCCGATAAATCCTGAACATCACTATAATCACCGTTCAGACAGCGAAAGATAGGAAAATAATGACAGAAAAAAGCCCACAATCCACCGCCATCGTCACCGGCGGCAGCCGGGGCATCGGCCGGGCCATCGCCCTGGAGATGGCCCGGGCCGGCCATTTCGTGGTGATCACCTACCGGTCCGGGGCCGAGGCGGCGGAGGAAACGCTGGATCTCGTCCGGAAAGCCGGCGGCGACGGCGAGGCCGTGGGGTTCGACGTGGCCGATTCCGCCCAGGCAAAGGAAGCGGTGGAGGCCATCCTGTCCCGCCACGAGGCGGTGGAAGTCCTGGTCAACAACGCGGGCATCACCGCCGACGGGCTCTTCGTCATGATGCCGGAACGGGATTGGGACGCCGTGGTCAACACCACCCTCAAGGGGTTTTACAACGTGACCAAGCCGGTGCTGAAGGCCATGATCCCCCGGAAGCGGGGGGCGGTGGTCTCCATCGCCTCGGTGGCGGCCCTGGTGGGCAACCGGGGCCAGGCCAACTACTCGGCGGCCAAGGCCGGCCTCGTCGGCGCCAGCCGGTCGGTGGCGTCGGAGGTCGCCCGGCTCGGGATCCGGGTCAACGTGGTGGCGCCGGGGCTCATCCAAACCGAGATGATCGGGGAAGCCCCGGTCAAGGAGATCAAGTCCCGGATTCCCATGGCCCGGATCGGCACGCCCGAGGAGGTGGCCCGCGTGGTCCGGTTCCTCTGTTCCGACGATGCGTCCTACGTCACGGGGCAAACACTCTCCGTCAACGGCGGGATGTTTTAGGCCATGGGAGGGCGAGCGTACGTATGGGCGACGGCCGTTTTTTTGCTGGCTGCCGCCGGCCTCCTGACCGGCTGGGCCGATACCTGGGAGGGGCTGCGGGCCCGGAGCCGGGAAATCCGGACGGTCCGGGCCGGTTTCGTCCAGGAAAAGCACCTGGAGATCCTCCAAAAACCGTTGATTTCCAAAGGGGTCTTCTATTTCCGGACCCCGGACGACCTCCGGTGGGAATACACCGGGCCGATCCGCTCCATCCTGCTGGTTTACGACGGGAAGACCGAGCGATGGATCGAGGGGGACGACGGTCTTGTCAAGGACGCCGCCGCCGGCCTGCCCGCCATGCAGATGATGCTGGGGGAGATCAGCGGCTGGCTCCAGGGCCGGTTCGAAGAGAATCCCGATTTCAACGCGAGCCTGGACCCGGGGCGGCAGATCGTTCTCACGCCCAAAGCGGCGGCCATGGCCGACATCATCCAGAGGATCGTCTTGCAGCTTTCCGACACGCCGGGGCTGTTGGATTCGGTGACGGTCCATGAAAGCGACGCGTCCTATACCCTCTTCCGATTCCAAAACGCCGTCCTCAACACGGACCTGGACGACGCGGTGTTCCGCCGGGTGGAATGAAACGATCACTTCCGGCGGCACTCCTGCTGCTCACCCTGGCGCTGACGGCGGCCTGCGCGGGTTTACCCCGGCTCGAACCCGTGCCGGTGGACCGGGAAGCGGCTCTGGCCCGATTCTGCGACGCCGTCTTTCCGGACGGCAAATGGCGGTTTATCCATGCCATCCGGGCCACCCTGCGGGGAGACAGCCGGGCCGCGATGACCGGCGTCACGGTGACCGATTCAGCCGCCCGGACCCTTCACAGCGTCATGATGACCGTGGAGGGGCTGGTGGTGCTGGACGCCGTTTACAAAGACGGCGACCTGACCCTCAACCGCGGCGTGCCGCCCTTTGATGCCGAATCCTTTGCCCGGGGGATGATGGCGGACATCCGGTTGCTCTTTTTCAAGCCCGATGGAAACCCTGAAACCGTGGGGTTCACGGAAGACGGAAAGCCCGCCTGCCGGTACGACGCCGGTCCCGACCGCACCGTCTTCATCGCCGCGGACCCGGAGACCGGGAACTGGACCCTCCGGCAGTATCGCAACCACAGGCTCGCCCGGACCGTGGAAGCCGAGGCCGGAGAAGTTTCGGGCGCCGGCGCCCCGGTCCCGATACGCCTCACGCTGACCGCCCACGGGTTTCCCAGACCCTACACCCTGAAACTGACCCTCCTGGAAGGGGAACGCATCCTTAACGATACCGAATAAACTCCATGAAATTCAAACTGATCTATCCCAAATGGCCCAAGCTGGCGGGCCAGACCGAGTTCCACCTGCCGCCCCATGGGCCGGTGGTCTTTGCCGCGGCCCTGCCCGACGGCGTGGCCATCGATTTCACCGACGAGAACCTGGAGCCCATCGACTTCGACGCGCCGGTCGACCTGGTGGGGATCTCCATGATGCTCACCACCCAAGTCAAGCGGGGATGGGCCATCGCCGACCGGTACCGGGCCATGGGCGTGCCGGTGATCTTCGGCGGCATCGCCACCATGCTCCACGCCGAAGAAACCATGGCCCATGCGGACGCCGTCTTCCTGGGCGAGGCCGAAGGCCGGATGGAGACGGTGCTGGCGGATTTCCGGAACGGCGGCCTCAAACCGGTCTACGATTATATGGAAAACCGGCCGCCCATCGAGACCGTCGGCACGGCCCGGCGGGACATCCTCAACCGGGATCTCTACAACTACAAAGGCATCCAGATGTTCGATCTGGTCCACGCCTCACGGGGATGCCGGTTCCACTGCTACCCCTGCGCGGTGGCCTACCTCGGCGGACGACAGTTCCGCCCCCGGCCCATCGATAAGAGCATCGCGGAGATGGCGGCCATCGACAATAACCGGCTCTTCATCGTGGACAATTCCCTGGCCCAGGACACGGCATGGGAAAAGGACCTCTTCCGGGAGATGATCCCCCTGAAGAAGAAATGGTGCAGCCACCCCATCGAAGATGATCCGGCGGTGCTCGACCTGGCGGCCCGGGCCGGGGCCTGGTACGTCTACCAGGCGGTCTTCGACACGTCCGACAAAATCCGGGACCGGATAAAACGGTACCACGACCACGGCATCGCCGTGGAAGGCACCATCCTCCTGGGGCTGGACCGCCACACCGAAGACGATATCAAACGGCTCATCGACTTTCTGCTGGAAATCGACCTGGATCTGGCCGAATTTACCGTGCTCACCCCCTTCCCCCACACCAAGGCCTGGGACGACCTCCACGGCTCGGGCCGGATTCTCTCCTATGACTGGGACGACTATTCGGCGGACAAGGTGGTCTACCAGCCCAGACAGATGTCGCCGGAACGGCTCCAGGAGCTGTTCCAGTATGCCTGGGATACGTTTTATGCCGAGGAAAGCCAGATGATCAAAATGTTCCGGCTCTACCAGCGGGTCATGGAGCGGGAGCAGGCGGACGGGACGTATCGCCCGCGTCGGCGGGAGTTGGCGGGCCGGGCGTTTGGGCGGGCGGTAAGGTGACAGTTATGGCAACCCCTCACGGCTCGGGGGTTGCCATAACTGCAAACGAGCTACAATCACTCACCGGTGTTATTATCTTTAGCCTCCTCCGACTCGAGTAAAGGCATGCCTTCCAGGTCAGATTCAACCGTAGATATGTTATTGGTAGATTCATTTTTGGCATCTACCAGTCTTTCGAGTATCGAACATACGAGTTCAGCGTCTTTTTCATCAATCTTCTTTCCTTCTATCACTGAACGCTTCATGTCGATTCCGCTCATAACGCCACTTTTTTCACATATGCCAATACTCAAGGTCTTATTTAGGAAATAATAGATGAGGCCGACAAGCAACCCGAGGCCAAAGGTCAAGATCCCAAGTACAATGCCCATCACCAAAGCTTCTTTCCAGGGTTTGGTATAACCGTAATAAAACGAAGAAATGCTGTTGATCGGGATGACTCTTCTCGTCTTTCCCTGCCAGGAGCCGGATTCGTAAATGACCTTGTTTTGCGTAAAAATAATGCTGATCGTCGGGTCTATCTTGATCAATGACAAAAACCAGGACCACAACCCCGGTGCACGACCTCCGATTTTGACATAGTTCCCTTCCTCATTTGGCTTTGTACCGACATCCCAAGTTTTTACAACGTACCCTGCCATGATCCCTCCTTGGTTTCCAGTGAAAATGAGTCCTAAGTTGCAGCGACGTACCGATCGTTTCTATGTTTCACGATAGTTCCCGAATTGAGTGGAGAATATCCCACGGATACAACCATCAGTATATCTTAAAGTATATCTTCGATATTTCAAGGCATATCATACAACAAAATAATGCGAGAATTTTCCGAGGGCCGCCGACCAGAGGACAGGTCGATGCAAATCAAGCCTTTTTTCTTCCAGCGCCACTCAAACAAAGGTTTTTGGCATCTGGCCCCAACCCTATGGTTGAAGATCTTTTTTCTACACAGGAATTGCTGAAACGGTATTCCCTATAAAAAAATAAATGCTTTTTGTCAAGCTAAATTTGCCTCATATTTTTGTTCATCCGTCCCGTCTTCGTTGGTCAAGACCGGGCCATGCAACTTTATGACGTAACGGAAGCGTCCATTGAAACAATGCCCCATTCCCCGACCGCGCCGGGCTTCAGGCAATGAATGCGCCGATCTCCCAAATGCTGTTGGGTCGTGATTTCACCGCCCCCTAAAATGCCCCTGGCGGACGGATACACGGTGCCATCTCTCAGCGAAAGCGCCCCAATGGCCACATCGAACGCCGTCCCCGCCGGCAATTGCCCGTAGAGCGGCGTATAGACCGCTGTCGGAGCGTCTTTACATATGCGGCGCGCATGTTTTTCGGAATCCGGGTTGAAGCCGTCGGCTCCGATGAAATAGACGGCGCCTCCATCGACCGGGGGCCCGGGCATCCGGCCCGTGACGCCGGTGGTGGCCGATTCGATGTATCCGTAGGGGGGCTGCGCCTTCCCGGGACGGGTCAGGAGGAAAAAGGCGCTCCCCTCTCCGACGATGACGGGCCCGGCACCGGCGGGTGGGCTTTCCGTCAGGAGCCCGTTTCGGTGGCAGGCCATGATCTTGGCGTATTCATCGGCCCCACCCGCCAGGACCGCATCGACCCGGCCGGCGTCGAGCCAGAGACAGGCGGTCATCAGGGCCAGGGGGACAGACATATCGAAATGGTTGATGGCCAGCGCGGGGCCGTTTTCGTTCAGGACGGTCGCAATATGGGCGATGGCGGCGTTGTGGACCGAGTTGGAAAAGCTGATGGGCGAAAACTGGCGGATATCACTGTCGGCGGCCAGGCCTTTGAAGTCGAAGGCGTTGCAGGTCGAGCCGTAGCCGGTGCCGAGGATAATGCCCCGGCGGCCGCTTCCGGGGGCGCCATGGGCCCGGGCATCCTCGATGGCCAGAAGGCAGCCCAAAAGGGAAATGCGGGTGAGATGTTCGGTGCGCCGGAGAAAGCGCCGGTCCACCCGATCCGCCAGGGGACGGGTATCCGCCAGAAGACCGGGCGCGTCGAAGGATTCGTCGATGGTGTTGATCCGGACCGTGCCGGCAGGGGATGTTCCCCGTTTCAAGGCGGATGCCAGTTCGCCGGCGCCGAACCCGAACCCGCCGACGGCCCCGACGCCCCAGATCGCGGCCCTCATGGCGCGGCCGTCCCGTCCAGACCGAAAATCAGTACGGAATTGTTGCCGCCGAAGGCCAATGTTTCGGACAGGGCCGCCGGACCGCGAACCGCTGTCGGGGCCGATGCGGGATGGGCCGGCAGTTCGGGGTCCGGCGTCTCGAACCCGGCGCTGGCCGGGATCCGGCCTCGTTCCAGACAGGCGACGGTGAACGCGGCTTCCACGGCGCCGGCGGCCCCCAAGGTGTGTCCGGTGTATCCCTTGGTGGAGAGAAACGGGGTGCCGGGAAATTCATCGTTGAACAACTCGGCCTCGATCCGGTCGTTGTCCGGGGTGCCGGTACCGTGGGCGTTGATGAACGCTATGGATTCGGCAGGGACGGCGGCCGTTCGGATCGCCTCTCCGACGGCCATCCGGAGCCCTTTTCCGTCCGGGGAAGGACTCGTCAGGTGGAAGGCATCGCTGGTGGCGCCGTGACCCAGCACCCGGCCCCGGGATCGACGCCCCCGCCGGGCACGTCCGGTTTCCGATTCCAGGATCAGAACGGCGGCCCCTTCGCCCAGATTGAGCCCCCGGCGGTGGCGGTCGAAGGGCCGGCAGGGGCCGTCGTGGCTGTTCATGAGGGAGTAAAAGCCGTTGTAGGTGATCTCGTAGAGTTCATCGGCCCCACCGGCGAGGACGATGTCGCAGAGGCCGGACTGGATCCAGAGGGCCCCCAGGCCGATGGCGTCGGTCCCGGCGGAGCAGGCGGTGGCAATCGTCTGAAGGGGACCGGAGAGCCCCCATTCCCGGGCCATGACGACGGCGGGATTGGTGTCCCGGAAACGCTCATCCGGCGTCAGACAGGGGACGGGGGTCTCTTCGTCCGCTCCCATGATGGCCTGGTTGCTGATGGATCCGCCCACATTGGTGCCGATGCACACGCCCACCCGTTTTTCCATCAGGGACCGCCGGTCCAGCCCCGCGTCGGCCAGGGCCTCGGCGGCGGCGGTAAAGGCCAGTTGCACTGTGCGGACCCGGACCGGTTCGGTGAATCGTTCCGGACGGAAAAAGGGGTCCGCCACCGCGAAAACGGGGCATTCGGTGGTGAGGGGATGCCGGAACCGGAGAGGAGGGCCGAAATTCCGCTCTCCCCGGAACAGGGACGCCATGGCGGCATCCAGGGTGTGCCCGGCCGAGCAGATGCAACCGATTCCGGTGATGGGGACGGGGGCGGCGGGCCTCATGCGGCCAGACGTTTTTCGATGAAGGCCGCCAGAGAGTTGACCGATTGAAGGGCCGGCCGCCCTTCTTTCATGTTCCGGATTTCGACCCCGAAGTTGGCCTTGACCTGGAAGACCAGTTCCACGGCGTCGATGGAATCGAGCCCGAATTTGTCGCCGAACAACAGGTCGTCGTCCTGGATATCCTTGGGCTGGATATCGGCGAGATCGAGTTCCTGGATGATGATTTCCTTGAGTTTGTTCTTTAGGGACATCTTGAACGCGTATTGTCTTCCTGCCGTTTGGCGCCCGGGATTCACATCCCGGGCGGAATCATTCTATACCATGCCCGACACGGGGTTCGGGTTGCCACCACAGGCGGCGGGGAAAGGGTCCCATCGGCCACGCCTCCGGCATGATTGCACGGGGCCGGCCCCGGAATCGATTCCGGGGCGGCATCATCCTGCCGATTCCAGAAGGTCCCGGAACAGGGCTTCCTCCCGCTCCGCGCAATCCCGCAGGATGCCGGCCATTTCCGCATATCCTTCCCCCGCTTCGGCGCGTCCTTTGCAAACCCGGCCGCCCATGACGGCGAAATCGCGCCAGCGGTCGCCCACCGCGGTCATCCGCTGCGACAGCTCGTGGAACCGGTCGTCCCCCAGCATCTCGGCCGTTTCCTGGAGGAAGGCGCCGTAGATGAACCGGAACCCGGCGCCGCCGGTCCCGATCTCCTCCTGCATGCGGATCACCTGGCCGAGGTAGAGGGCCGCTTTTCTTTCCCCCAGTTTTTTCGGGTAGGCTGCCACCTTTTTGGCCAGATAGCGGATCCCCTTGACGCCCAGGAACGGGCCGGGGGCCTTGAGCATGGTCCGGCCGGCCTCTTTGATGCCCTTTACGATGGCCGCGGGAAAGTCGGGGGTCTCCGGCACATGGGTCACCCGGTACATCCGTCCCCGGGGCGGCAACGGGCCCTTGGCGAACCGCGCCTTTTTCAGGGAATCCGCGGGGCAGAGCACCGGTTCCGGAAAGACCGGGTCGCTGATCAGATAGTCGTCCCCTTCTTTGCCGAACACCACGAGGTTGTGCATATTGAAGTGGAATCGGTACCGCCGCGGAAAATAGCTGAGCCAGAAGGCCCCGGTGCGGCAGCCCACGGGCTCGCCCCCGGCGATCTTCTCGTCCAGGGCCGCCATGGCCCGGTCCGGATCGCGGAACTTCTGCCAGGCCATCTCCACCCCGAGCCGCTTGTTCACCCGCTTCATGATGCCGCCGGTGCTGGACCGGAAGGCGGTCAGGGGAAGCCCGTTGAGCCGTATAAAAGGGAAATAGCCGAAAAACAACCCCGACCCGATGCCGAAGACCATGGATTCGCTGATGGTGAGGCCGTGGTGCGACAGCAGGTTGGAGAGCACGCCGGTTTCGCAGTGGGCCGACTGGCTGTGCCGGAAAGGAACTTTCATTTATGCCTCGTAATGACCGGATTCGGCGGCGCCAGGTATTTCTTTGAGCTGTGCCACGGAGATCTCGAACAGCGCGGCGTACCGCGCGAGCAGGTCTTCGGACAATTTTCCAAAGGGGCCGGGTTTGAGATGTCGCTTGACCCGCCACCGGGGCAGGCCCATGTAGCTGGCCAGCAATCCGACGGTCATCAGGTTTTTGGTCATATGGTATGCCAGGGGGCTCCGCTTGCCGGCCCGGATCCGCCGGAGCTGTTCGTCGAGTTCCCCCTCGATGACCTCCCAGGCCTGTTCGTTGGCGACGTTTTTCGGTTCCCAACCGATGCTCCGTACCTTGACGTACCGGCCCGCCTCGTCGAGGGCATAGGCGATCTCCTCGACCGCTTTGGGGCCGACATCCTGGGGAACCTCCGATTTTTTCATCCGTCGTCGCTCATTGAATCCACACCGCATCCGATGGCAAGGGTTGCAAAGTCATGGCATTGTTAACAAAGAACCTTTTTATCCCCAAAATGGCGCCGATTGTCAACTCTTATGTCGCCGTCCACCATTTTCGGTTGATTTTGGATCGGATGGACGATACATGTAGGATTTTTATGAACCGACAGGAGAACGACCATCCGACGATGACAGAGCGCGGCAGCTACGAATTCCAGATGGCGGTTCCGTTCCACGACCTGGATCCCATGCATGTGGTATGGCACGGGAATTACCTCAAATATTTCGACATGGCCCGGTTCGGCCTCTTCCTCAAGGGCGGGATCGACCTCTACCGCTATTCCCTGGAGCACCACTGCATCTTCCCGGTCACCAGGACGGCCACCAAGCACATCCGCTCTCTTCGGCACAACGAACCCTTCATTTGCCGGGCCACGGCACGGGACGCCTACATCAAGATCGTCATCGATTTCCAGATCCTTCGCCTCGAAGACGGCGCCCTCTGTACCCGCGGGCAGGGAGAGCAGATCGCCGTAAAGACGCCCGAGATGGAAACGCTCTACGAGATTCCGTCCGAGGTCCGCGCGGCCCTGGGGTTTTAGGATGACGCCGGATCTTCGAAACGCCCTGGCGGCCGGAACGGAACGGGTCACCGCCTGGGCCGGCCTGCTGGACCGTATCAACGTCTTTCCGGTCCCGGACGGGGACACCGGCCGCAACCTCGCCGTCAGCCTGGCCCCCCTGCGGCGGGCGGACGGGTCGGTCGACGAAACGGTTCGCCAACTGCTCACGGCCGCCTGCGGGAATTCCGGCAACATCGCGGCCCGGTTTTTTTCGGGGTTCCTGCCCGTCCTCGACGAGGATATGGCCACCGCGGCCCGGCAGGGCCGGTCGGCGGCCTGGGAATCGGTGGCCGCGCCCAAGCCCGGCACCATGCTGACGGTCTTCGACGGCCTGGCCGACGCCCTGGAAAAAAAGAGGACCTTCGAAAGCAACGGATGGGAGGGCATCATCGACCATCTCGAGGGCACCGTCCGGTCCACCACCGCGCTGCTGCCGGCCCTGGCCGAGGCCGGTGTGGTGGATGCGGGGGCCCTGGGGATGTTCATTTTTCTGGAGGGATTTTTCCGGCGCTGGACCGGGACCGACGACCGGCTCCTTTCCGTCTCCCGGCGGTTCACCGATTCTCTGGCAGTGGCGACCGATTTCCGGCGGGGGGAAGATCCCGGCCGGTGCATCGATACACTGGTGCGGCTGAAAGAACCCGACGCCGATGTCACGGCCCGGCTTTCCGAATACGCCGAAAGCCTGGTGATGGCGCCCCAGGGCGACCGGGTCAAGCTCCATTTCCACATCCCTGCCGGCCGGGAGGAAACGGCCCGCCAGGCAATCGCGGCCCTGGGGGCGGTGGAACGCTGGACCGGGGAGGACATGGAAAGGCAGACCCGACGGTTCTTTTCCCGCAGGGAACGCCCTTTCCACCTCATGACCGACGCGGCCGGCTCGGTCACCCGGGCGGATGCCGAGCGGTACGGCTTTACCCTGCTGGACAGCCAGGTCCTCCTGGAAAACCGCTCGATCCCCGAAACCGCCCTCCCGCCCCACACCCTTTACGAGGCCATGGGAAAGGGCGTGCGGGTCGCCACGGCCCAGGCCTCCGATTTCGAGCGCCACGAATGTTACCGGAGCGTCCTGGATCATTACGATCCGGTCCTCTATCTCTGCGTGGGCTCGGCCTATACGGGGAATTTCGAGGTGGCCGCGGCCTGGGCGGCGAAAAATGATCCCGATGGGAAGATGACGGTCCTGGATACCGGCGCGGCCTCGGGGCGGTTGGGGATGATCGTTCTGGAGACGGCCCGATACGCGGAGAGCGTGCCGGATGCCGAATCCGTGAGCCGGTTCGCCCGTGTTGCCATCGACCGCTGCGAGGAATACCTTTTCCTGGACCGGCTCCGGTACCTGGCCGCCGGGGGCCGGCTGCCGACATCCAAAGCCTTTTTCGGCGACCTGCTCCGCAAAAAACCGGTGATCAGCCCGCAGCCGGACGGCGTCCACAAGGCCGGCGTGGTCCGGGACCGGACCGCCCAGCTCGCTTTTGCCCTGGACCGGCTGGAACACGCCTTCAATGGAAAGGACAGCCCCCGGATCATGCTGGAGTACACCGACAATCGGGAATGGGTGGAGACCGAGGCCGCCGGGCGGGTGCGGGACGCGGTGCCGGGGGCGGAAATCCTGTTGCAGCCGCTTTCGTTGACATCGGGCGTTCATATGGGACCCGGAACCTGGGGGATCGCCTTCCTGCCGACGAGTAGAGGGCGGACGTCGTGAACCCCTCTCCGCGGCCGCGAGCCGAGGCCCCGCCCCTGGTCGTCGAGAACCTGGCCAAGACCTACCGGGGAGGGGACCGCCCGGCGGTGGACGGGGTCTCCCTGGACGTGGCCGCCGGGGAGATCGTCGGCCTGCTGGGGCCCAACGGCGCCGGGAAGACCACGGCCATTTCCATGATGAGTTCCCTCATGCGGCCCGACCGGGGCCGGGTTGCCATCTGCGGCATCGACGCCTTCGCGCAACCGCGCCGGGCCCGTCAGCGGTTCGGCCTCGTTCCCCAGGAGATCGCCCTGTACGAGGGGCTCACGGGGCGGGAGAACCTCCGGTACTTCGGGCGTCTCTACGGGTTGAAGGGTCAAGGGCTCGCGGACCGGGTGTCGGCATGTCTCGATCTGGCGGGTCTGTCCGAAAAAGCCGATCACCGGGTCGCGACCTATTCCGGGGGCATGAAGCGCCGGGCCAATCTGGTGGCCGGCATCCTCCACACGCCGCAATTGGTGTTTCTCGACGAGCCGACGGTGGGCATCGACGCCCAGTCCCGGCAGATGATCCTCGACCGGCTCTTGGACCTCGCACGGGAGGGTATGAGCATGATTTACACGACCCATTACATGGAAGAGGCCGAATCCCTCTGCGCCCGGGTGGCGATTATCGACGAGGGGCGGATCATCGCCCGGGGAAGGCCCGCGGACCTGGTCGCGGCCCAGGAGGGGTGCCGGAACCTGGGCGATCTCTTCATCCGGCTCACCGGGAAACGGCTTCGGGACGGGTAGGGACGCGATGCGGCTGGCGGCGACCATCTATAAGGAATTGCTCCTTCTTTTCCGGGACCGGGCCGGTCTGCTGGTGCTCTTTTTGATGCCGGCGGCCCTGGTGATCATCATCTCCCTGGTCCAGGAGAACGTGCTCAAGGCCACCGGCGAAACGGACATCCAGGTCCTGTTTGCGGATCCCGACAGCGGGGTGGTGGGCGTGGTGATCGAAGAGCGGCTTTTCGGGTCGGGAAGCATCCGGTTCGTCCGGACCCTGGACGGGGAGACGCCGGACCGGGCCGGGGTGGAACGGGCCGTGGTGGACGGCGATTACCAGATGGGCATCGTGATCCCCGAGGGGACGTCGGATGCGTTGGAGAGGCGGGTTC
>CAYPCE010000074.1:0-16580 GCA_964409085.1 uncultured Desulfobacteraceae bacterium
CAACGGTTCTGGAAAAGGGGCGGCGACTGGCCGGGATCCATCCACCCCCGAAGTCGCCCCCGAAGTCGCCCCCGAAGTCACCCCCGAAGTCAAAAGAATGCTGGCCATGATGACCGGGGAAATGACGCGACGGGAAATTCAGGGAAAATTGGGACTTAAAGACGAGAAGCATTTCCGGGAAAACTACCAGCAGGCCGCTCTGAATCTCGGCCTGATCGAGATGACCATCCCGGACAAGCCCCGCAGCAGCCGGCAAAAATATCGGTTGACCCCCTCTGGGCGAGATTTGGTGAATCGAATTAAAGGATCGACTTCATGCTGACCCGAATCGAAATAGACGGCTTCAAGTCCTTTGACAATTTTTCTCTCGACCTGTCCCCCTTCGTGGTCATACTCGGACCCAACGCCTCCGGGAAATCCAACCTGTTCGACGCCATCCAGTTTCTATCCAACCTCGCATCAAAAGATTTGAGGGAAGCCGTCAGCGGACTGCGGGGCGAAGTGGACGAATTGTTCCGGTATGAACGTCCCGGAGAAAGCGTCAACATAATGCGGATGGCCGTGGAGACGCTGGTCGAACCGGTCATCCGCGACCCCTGGAGCGGTCGCGTGGAGCTGAACCACACGCGCATCCGGTACGAGATCACCATCGAAAGGCGGAAGGACGAACGGGGAATCGAACGGTTATTGGTGGCCCGGGAGGAAGCCAGACCGATTTTGGCCAAAAACGATGCATGGAAAATCGGTCATGCGGTGAGCGATGAATTCCGGAATCATTACTTCAAATACGCCCGCCGGTCCCCCTGGCTTGAAACGGGTTCAGAAAATGACCAGCCTGTTTTTCGAATCCGACAAGACGGCAAGGCCGGCCGCACCCGCCCCGCTCATATCCCGGAAGCCACGGTGTTGTCGAGCATCACCACAACGGAGTTCCCCCATCTTTTCGCCCTCCGGGAGGAGATGCGTTCCTGGCGGTTTCTGCAACTCAATCCCGCCATGCTCCGACAGCCTACGCCCATGGGGCCGATCTTTTCGGCCGAAATGCTGCTCCCGGACGGTTCCAACCTGGCCGCCGTACTGGCGAGGATCAAAGCGGAAACCCGGGATACAGAAGACCCCAAAGGCGTGCTCGCCGACATTTCCGCCGAACTGGCCCACCTGATTCCCGGCGTAGTGGGAATTGATGTCATCGAGGATGTCGCCACCCGGCAATACCAGGTTTCCGTTAAAATGCGGGATGAATTCCCTTTCCCGGCCCGGGTCGTGTCCGATGGGACGCTCCGGGTCCTGGCGCTGCTGGCCTTGCTGTACGACCCGAAATATCGGGGGCTCGTCTGCTTTGAGGAGCCGGAAAACGGCATCCATCCGGCCCGGTTGCATACCTTAATCCAAAGGCTGCGGGAGCGGGTAACTGATCCCGCGGTGCAAGCGGATGATCAAGAAGAACCTTTGACGCAACTTCTGATCAACAGTCATTCTCCCGTTGTCCTGTCCGCTCTCAAAAGCCTCGGCATCCATGAAAGAGAGATATTTTTTGCGGATCTGGTCACATCGATCGATCGCCAAAGAAAAGCTGCGAGACGAAAAACAAGGATTCGACCCGTCCAGGATTCCGGCAATCAATACCATTTGGAGGGTGTTGACGCCGGCGAGGTGGTCGCCCATATTGAAGTTGAGAAATACCTGAACACGGTGGATCAAGAGGGCTGAAATGGCGTATCTTGGACTGGCGCTCTTTGCCGAAGGCCCCACCGACCACCGGTTTCTGAAGCCCCTGCTCCGCCGGCTGTGCGAAAACGTCTGCCTGAATCACGCCAAAACCATCGTCGAAATCGGTGACGTTCTGGAAATCCATACGCCGGCCCGCGTCAAGGATGAAAAGCGGGAAACCAGAATTCTTGAAGCCGCCAAAGACGCCCTATACGCATGGCATATTCTGTTCGTACATACGGACGGGGCTGGCGATCCGGACAGTGCCCTATCGGAGCGGGTCGAACCGGCGATCCAACGCATTTTTGATGAGATGGGTGGTGAAAAGCGGCACGGGGTAGCCGTCGTCCCGGTCCGTGAAACGGAAGCCTGGTGTCTGGTCGACGGGTACGCTCTGCGAAAAGCCATCGGCGTCATCCGAGACGATGCATTTCTCGGCCTTCCGGAGAAGCCCGCAGATGTGGAAAAATTGATAGATCCGAAGCAGGCGCTCGATGACGCTTGCCTGAAGGCGATATCCAAAAAAAGACGGAAGCGTAGAGGGCAGAAAGGAGCGGATTTCCTGGATCAAATCGGTGAATTCGTCTCCCTTGAAAAATTGGATGAGGTACCTGCCTTCCAAATGCTGAATATGGAACTCCATAATGCACTCACTTTTTTGGGGTACTTGGACAGGTCAACGGTGTAATTGGCGAAGAGAATATTATGAAAAAAATCTCTGAAACTGATTGGGAGAAATTGTCGAAAATGACCGACGAGGAAATCGACTATTCCGACATCCCTCAACTCACAAAAGCATTTTTCGACCGAGCGGAAATCCACTGTCCGGCATCGTCACGCGGGACGGAATTCAGAGACAGGATGGATGAGAAGCCAAAATGCCAGCCAACCCAAATCAAAATGGATAGGCAATGATCCGCTTCGACGAACAGCCGGTGGTCCAAGCGTCCCTTGAGGCCCTGGATTCCGCGTTATGCAACCGATTTCGGACAGCGCGCACCCGGGATGAGGGACTGGACTTTCTCCGAAAACTGGGATTGGCATCCGCAGACGATCAGGGCATCCCTCATCCCTCCGTCTCCGGCGTTTTGATGGCCTGCCGCGAACCAAGGGACTGGATGCCCAACGCATTCATTCAGGCCGTGGCCTACAAAGGCGCGTCGCCCGCCGACCCCCACGGCGGCCTGTCTTATCAGTTGGACGCCCGGGACCTGTCGGGGCCGCTGGATGAGCAGGTCCGTGAAGCCTGCCGGTTTGTGGTCCGGAACATGAAGGTGGCGGCCATCAAAACCTTGGGACGAAAAGATATCCCCCAGTATGACCTGACGGCGGTGTTCGAAGCCGTGGTCAACGCCGTGGCCCACCGGGACTACGCGATCTACGGGTCCAAAATCCGATTAAAAATGTTTTCCGACCGTCTGGAACTGTATTCGCCCGGTTCCATCCCCAACACCATGTCCGTCGACAGCCTGATCTACCGCCAGGCGGCCCGCAACGAGACCTTGACCAGCCTGCTGGCCAAATGCCCCGTGCCCACCGACGTCGAGTGGGTCGACACCGACCGCAAAACGCTTATGGACAAGCGGGGCGAAGGGGTCCGCATCATCATGGAAAACAGCGAAGCCTTGTCCGGCAAGCGTCCCGTTTATCGCCTGATCGATGACGCAGAATTGTCGCTCATAATCTATGCCGCCCATTAAACGAACCGAGGAGCGCGCCATGCGGAAGTTTTCATCCTATGGTCCCGTCAATAAAAACCGTCACTATTACGTTCCCCGGACGGAACTGGTGGAGCAAACCCTTGCTCACCTAACGGGTGAAGCGCCGGATGAAGGCGGGCATTACGTCACGGTCTGGGCGCCTCGCCAGTGCGGAAAAACATGGTTGATACAGGAAGTGGTCAGGCGGATCAGAGAGACCGGATCATTCGAGGTCGGCTTCATCAGCATGCAGTCGGCCAAAACCGAGACGACGGACAGGGGCATTCTTGAGCTGTTTACCGCAAAACTGGCGGAATGGTTTGCCATGGATTTTCGGCCAGTTACGGCCTGGAAAGACCTTCGGCATCTGTTTTCGGATCGCTATTTTGAAAAACCGCTGATATTGGCGATCGATGAATTCGATGCTCTCGACGAAATATTTATCAATAAATTCGCGAATGAATTCAGGGACATTTATATCACCCGCCGGATGGCGTCCGGTGCAGCCGGGTTTGAAAACGCCGTTAGCCTGCACGGGCTTGCGCTCATCGGCGTTAGAAGCGTCCTTGGCATCGAAAACGTGACGGGCTCCCCGTTCAATATCCAGCGGAGTCTGCATATTCCCAATCTGACCTTTGAAGAAGTCCAGTCCATGTTCCGATGGTATGAAAACGAAAGCGGGCAGGATGTGGACCCCGTCGTCGTTGAACGCATTTATAAAGAAACCCGGGGTCAGCCCGGCCTGGTTTCCTGGTTCGGAGAATTGCTGACCGAAGGATACGAAGGATATGCGCCGGATCGCAGTCAGCCCCTATCTCCTGTCGATTTTGAAATGGTTTTCGCGGATGCAGTGAGCGTGCTGCCCAACAACAACATCCTGAACATGATCAGCAAGGCCCGGCAGGAACCTTACAGGGGAATGGTTTTGGAAATGTTTAAAACAAGGGAAATCCTGCCGTTCCGGTTCGATGATCCCCTGCAAAACTTCCTTTATATGAACGGCGTAATCGACCGGGAAAAGATCAGCAGAACCGAAAACGCCGTCCGGTTCTCAAGCCCCTTTGTGCAGAAACGGTTGTTCAATTATTTTTCCCGGGATATTTTCGGAACCATGGATCACCTGTACGATCCCATGACGGATATCGAAGCGGTCGTAAAGGGCGACGCCGTCGACATCCCCGCGCTGATGGGATTGTATCAGCAATACCTCACCCAGAACCGGGACTGGCTCCTCAAGAACGCACCCCGGAGAAAAACCGACCTGCGGATCTATGAAGCCGTATTTCATTTCAATCTTTACATGTACCTCGCTGCCTTTTTCCGGGACAAGGGAGGTGAGGTTTTTCCCGAATTTCCAACAGGAAACGGGAAAATCGACCTCCTGGTCCAATATGGGGAAATGCTGTACGCGCTTGAGCTGAAATCCTTCAAGGATCGCTATGCGTATAAAAAAGCCCTCTCCCGGGCTGGGGAATACGCAGTGCAATTGGGGCTGGAACAAATTTATCTGATTTTTTTCATCGAGACCATCGACAACGAGAACCGTCAACGGTTTGCGGCTGTTTATCACGATGACGCGTCCGGCGTCAGCGTTGCGCCGATTTTTGTGGAAACGGGTTCCGTTGCCGGGCCGGATCAGCCGGTTTAACGCGGAACAGGAAAAAAATGGAACACACCTGCCTCCTCAACCTCCCCGAGATCCCGGAACCCGTCCGGCTCTCCCGCCTCGAACCCCCCGAGGGCGTAGTGCCGGTGGTGATCGACACGGATGCCTCCAACGAGATCGACGATCAGTTCGCGCTGGTCCATGCGCTGCTGTCGCCGGAACGGCTCGACGTGCAGGCAGTCTATGCGGCGCCCTATGTGTTTCAGGATTCGGAATTTCCAGGGGAGGGGATGGCGCGGAGCCATGAGGAAATCCACCGGATTTTCGGTAAGATGGGCATGCCCGCCGAAGGCCGCGTTTTCCGGGGCGCGGAATCGTATCTCGCCGATTACGGCGAACCGCCGGAAAGCGATGCGGCCCGGGATCTCATCCGCCGGGCAAAGGCGGTGGAAGGGGGGCCGCTTTACGTGGTGGCCATCGGCGCCGGGACCAACGCGGCGTCGGCCATGCTATTGGACCCGTCGGTCATCGGGCGGATCATCCTGGTCTGGCTGGCGGGCCACGCCTTCCACTGGCGCAACGCCGACGATTACAACCTGAAGCAGGACCTGATGGCGTCCAGGTTCCTCTTCGACTGCGGCGTCCCGCTGATCCAGGTCCCCTGCCGGGGGGTCGCCTCACATCTCATTACCACGGTACCGGAGATCGAGCGCCACGTCGCCGGCCGGGGAGCCATCGGGAACTATCTGGCGGACATTTTTACCGGCTACCACTCCGATCATTTCGCCTGGTCCAAAATCTTGTGGGACATGGCGCCCATCGGGTGGCTCCTCGATCCCTTTTCCGTGCCCACCGAGGTCGTCCACAGCCCCATCGCCACAGGGGAGCTGACCTGGAGTTTCGACCGGTCCCGCCATTTCATCCGTTCCGCCGTTTTCGTGGACCGGGACCCCATCTTCAGGGACTTTTTCCGAAAACTCGATGAATTTGCTGCCGCCTGAAGGAGGAAACCCATCGGGGCGCAACGGCGCCGGCCCGGTCACGCCGGGGCCACAACCCGGTTCCCCCCCGCGTCCTTGGCGGCGTTCTGGGCCTTGTCGGCCCGCTGCACAAGGGTTTCCTCATTGTCTTCGGGGATGAAGGACGAGACGCCGAAGGAGCAGGTCCGGGGGCCGACTTTGGGGAGCTGGATGGATGCGATGGTCTCCCGGAGGTGCTCGGCAAGGGTCTGGGCGCCGTCGGTTCGGGTTTCCGGACAGATGATCATGAATTTTTCGCCGCCCCAGCGCCCGCAGATGTCCGCTTTCCGGACGTTGTCCGCCAGGGCCTGCCCGATCTTGCACAGTACCACATCGCCGAGGTTGTAGCCGAATTCCTTGTTGATTTCCTTGAAATTGTCCACATCCGCCAGGATGATGGAAACCGGCCGGTTGTACCGCTGGAACCGCTGCATCTCCTTGTTCAGGATGTCGACAAGCCGCATGCGGTTGTTGAGGCAGGTGAGGGGGTCGGTGATCGCCATCCGTTTCATCTCTTCGTCTTTGGCGGCCAGCGCTGCCTGGGCCGTTTCAACCCGTTTTTTGAGTCGCGTCACATGCCGACGCCAGAAAAAGAGCAGTCCCCCGAGGATCGCCGTTCCCAGACCGATCTGGATCAGCAGGCGGTAATCGACCCGGTGCTCGGGGGAAACGGCGATCTGCTGCTCATAGATTCGATCGATCTCCGGTTGGGCCATGGCGCCCACCGCTTTGTTCAGGATCGTCCGCAGCAGCGTCAATTCCTGGCGGACCCCGATGCCCATTTTCTGGAGGATATCGGTGTGGCCGGCGACCTTGAGATGGCTCAGTCCCAGTTGTCGAACGTGATAAACAGCCACCGGCATGGCGATGACCAGTGCATCCAGAGATCCTCCGGAGACCTTCAACAGCCCGTCTCGGGGATGATCGACGAGGGTGAAAGGGACATCCGGAAGCGTCCGGGCTACGGATTCACCGATGGGGTCGTTTTCCACGAGGCCGATGGTGCGATCCCGCAGATCCCGGATGCCGCTGATAAACGGTACCCGCGACCGGGTGATGATGGCCACGCTGTATTGGAAATAGGGTGTCGTCGTGGTGAGATGGGGATGGCGGGCGGGGGGCGGCAGATCGATCATGGGGAGGATGTCGCACCGGCCGGATTCGGCATAGGCCAGCGCCCTGCGCCAGTCGCTGGTTCGGATAAAACGGAAGGGGATCCCCAATCGCTTTTCGAGCCGGGCGACCACGTCGGCGGCCATTCCATGGGGGCGGCCGTCTGTTACAGCGGAAAAGGGGAGGCGGTCCGGGTCGAGGCAGTAGGTGACGGCGCCCTTCCGGGCCAGATACGCCCGTTCCGCCGCCGTCAGCGGCGGTGTTGTCCGGGCCTCCCGGTTTTCAGCCGGGGCCACGCTGGTGAAGACCATCAGCAGGAGCCATGGCATCATGGCGCCATACACACAGGATCGTTTCAGTACCGATCGGCTCATAAAAGCGCATTCCATCCATAGCGGTTCGGGAGGGCGGCGAAAGCGGTGTTCCCGTTCAACGGCTCCCATACCATGACGGATTTCTCCGCATTATGCAAGTCGATGTTGCCCAATGGAGGGTGAATCCACAGCGCCTCATCGGCGATGCCGTCTTGTTGGGATCGGTGCGGAATGGTAACATGAAGATGAACACCGGCACCGAGGCGGACTCGACGCCGGTGAGATTTCCAGAAGCGGAGGAAAGGAGGGAACACCATGACCGGGGAGGATCTACCGAAAACGCGGTTCGGGAAAACCGGCCGGGAAGTGACCTGTGTGGGACTCGGGGGGGAAGGCGTGCTCCGCACCACCGGCAGGACCGACGAAGCCCGTACCGTCATCCAAACCGCCATCGCCCGGGGGATCACCTATTATGATTGTGCCCGGGTCTATTCCGATAGCGAACGGTATTACGGCACGGTGTGGGCCGAATCGCCGGAGGCGCGGTCCCGGGTTTTCCAGGCGAGCAAATCCGCCAGCCGGGACAAAGCGGGCGCTTTGACGGATCTGAGGGAGACCCTGGAACGGCTAGGGACGGATTATCTCGATCTGTGGCAGATCCACGACGTCCGGACCGAGGGCGATTTGGCCCGGATCGCCGGTGCCGGCGGAGCCCTGGAGGCCTTTGAGGAAGCCAAAAAGGAGGGGAAGGTCCGGTTCATCGGGGTCACGGGCCATCATGATCCCGATATCCTGACCCGGGCGGTCAACGACTGGCCGGTGGATGCGGTGATGATGCCGGTCAATCCGGTGGAAGGCATTCTGGGCGGGTTCCTGACCCAAACCCTGCCGGCGGCCAGGATGAAGGGGATCGGGATCATCGCCATGAAGATCCTGGGAGGCGGCCATTATGCGGCCCCGCGCCTGGGGGCGACCCCCGGACTGCTCATCCGGTACGCCCTGGACCAGGGGGTCAGCGTGGCCATCGTGGGCTGTTCCACGGCCACAGAGGTGGAGACCTTGGCATCCGCCGGAAAGATCGGCCGTCCGTTGACCGACGCCGAACGGGACGGACTCCTGGAGATTTTCCGGCCCAACGCCCGGCGGCTGGCGTTCTACCGCGGCGTCATTTAGAAACAGGCGGCGCCGGTTTCCGCTGCAACATGGCGACGCCCATGATTTCCTTGAGGATTTTGGCAGCGGTCATGGCCGTGACGCCCTGGGGGTCCCGCCCGGAATTCAGTTCCACGATGTCCGCGCCCACGATGCGGGCGTTGACGGCGTGGATCATGTCGATGACCTGCCGGGTGGACAACCCGCCGGGTTCGTGATGGGAAACACCGGGGGCACAAGCCGGGTCGAGGACGTCCAAGTCGAAGGAGATGTACAGGGGCGAGGTCAGAAAATCGATGAAGGCCAGGTCCAGATCCCGCATTTCGATGGTTTCGATGCCGAATTTTTCCACCTGCTCCCGTTGATGGCCGGTCATGGTCCGGATCCCCACCTGGACGAGCCGGTAGGCGAAATCGTTTTCCATGATCCGGGCAAAGGGGCAGGCGTGGGAGTAGCGGTTGCCGTCCAGGAGATCGTACAGATCGGGATGGGCATCGAAATGGAGGATGGTGAGGCGGTCCACCTGTTTTGAAAACCCCTTGACGATGGGGAAAGTGACCGAGTGATCCCCGCCGAGAAAGACCGGGACCGCCGGATATTCCAGCAGCAGATCCACGGCCTCTTCGATGCGGCAGATGGGATCTTCGCCCTCGGGAAAATCGACGTCGCCCAAGTCGGCGAGAACCCCGTCCTCCCCAAGATCGACGCCCGTTTCCGTCCAGAGGTTCGAAGACGGCGAGTGGAACGCCTCCCGGATGGCGGACGGCCCGACCGCCGGCCCTTTCATGTAGGATGAGCCGTCGTCGTAGGGGATCCCGAGAAGGAAGAGCCCCGCGTTGGCGGATCCTTTCAGGGTGTCGGCGATGCGTTTCATGGCGCGCCGAAGGTGAGGAAGAGGATCACGGCGGTCATCACGACGATCAGGGCCAGATAGAAAATCAGAAGGGTCTTGGAGAATATGGCCGAGGGCCAGGTTTCCTTATCCATGAAAGCCTTTGGATTCATTTTAAAATCGATTTCGGATTCATCCAGCTTCCGGACGTGGTCGTAAACGCGCCTGAAAAGCCGCTCCTGCCAGAGAAAATAGCCGTCGAGAATCCAGAAGACCATGACCGGCACGAAGGAGATGCTGATAGAGGTGATTTTCCGGTTTCCCGCGAAGGAGAGCGCCAGCAAGCCAGTTGCCAGTATTACGCTACATACCTTGAGGAGGAAGGAATTGGCTGTCATGCGGTTGATAAGAATTTGAGTGTAATCTAAATGCTTTAACTTTTTTCCCATTCCTTTTGCTTTCAGCACCATCGGTCTGATGGTCAAATGTCGATTTATGCCACTTAATATATTATTGCTTAACTGTTGCTTTTTCCTAAGCGGTCTATTTTCAAGATTTGATCCATGGGTTGTGTCAAAAGGGGCAATGTGGGAGGTATCTACCCTGCGATTTGTTTGGGGTAGAAAAAAATCATTTACTGGTAACCGAATAACTGGCATCAGCTTGATCTTAGTTAGAAAAATTTCTAATAACACCCAGGGTGATTTGTATGTTTCAGGTGATTCAATTAATATGAATACATGTGCTAACATTAGATTTTTTAAAACAGAAAATTGAACGTATTTTGATGGATTTTTGTTAATTGAATGAATGAAAGGTTGAGATATCTTTTTTAAATTTTCGTATAAATTTTCTAATACCTGTGATGTAACTAACCCATCTCGTTTAGTGTAACTAACAAATATGCGAATTGTTTCATTCATGTTAGTTTTCCGAGTTCGAATAGCATCCAAAGTATAATATCGGCAACTATCAGCATATAATACAACCACATAGAATGATTGAAAAAAGCGCTTAATATTATGTGGTGTTTTTTTCTATCTATACGTTTTCGTTCAATTATTTGTGCTTCGTTATCATCAATTAGTGATGGTATATTTCTATCTTTCAGTCTTTTTAGTATACTGTTCATTACGCCACGAATTTTTGCTTGATAGAAATATGCTATTGAATCCATAAACCAGAAACAAACCGGTATCAATAATCCCGCGATAAAAATAGAATTATCAAGCTTATTGTCTGTAAATTTGATTAGCAATCCGATGACAGCAATTTCAACGGTAATGCCAATTTGTTTGGTCCGAAAACAGAAAATGCTAATCTGTAATACAACTTTGTGTAGTTGATCAATTAAATTCCAGTCTAATTCATCTTCAAATGATCTTACATATTCTGTATTTGATCCGACCATACATAGCCTCCTAATTTCTGTAGAGACAAATCAATTTAGAGGTAAATATAGTTGAATCATACGTACGGTTTGCGGATTTTTCTTCTATGCGATAGTAAAGGTCAGCACCAGCATTCTTTTTTATATCAATGTTTTTATTGGGTGCATTCATGGTATCCTCCTTGTTGATGCTGACGCATGCTACCACAACCGACCGCCCTCCATCAAGTTGATGATCGTTCAGGCGCCGTATGTTGCGATGATCTCTTCCCGCCGAAAACAGTCGAGCGTATGATCGTTGACCAGCCCGGTGGCCTGCATGTGGGAATAGAGGATGATGGGGCCGACGAACCGGAAGCCCCTTTTTTTCAGGTCTTTGCTCAGGGCCTCCGACTCCGGACTCTGGGCCGGGAAATCCGCCAGGGACCGGATCTCGTTGACGATGGGCCGGCCGTCCACGAACCGCCAGATGTAGGCGTCGAAGGAACCAAATTCGGCCCGGACCTCCAGGAACCGCCGGGCGTTGTTGATGGCGGCTTCCACCTTCCGACGGTTCCTGATGATGCCCGGATCTGTCAGCAAGGCTTCCAGTTTTCGGTCGTCGTATCGGGCCACCTTTTCGGGGTCGAACCCGTCAAAGGCTCGCCGGTAGTTCTCACGTTTCCGCAAAATCGTGTACCAGCTCAGCCCCGCCTGGGCTGATTCCAGGGTCAGGAATTCGAAAATGAGGCGATCATCGTGGACCGGGACGCCCCATTCCTCATCGTGGTAGGCGACGTAATCGGGCTTGTCGAGGTCCACCCAAGGGCAGCGGACGGGGGCCGGCTTATCGGTCATGCGTTTTTCTCCTTGGCGAATCTGTCAGGCTGAAGAGACCGGACGGATCCCAAATCCGTCCACGATCTCCACCAATTGATCCAGAGCAAAGGGCTTGCCGATGCAGTCATCCATGCCGGCGGCGAGGCAGCGGTCGCGGTCGCCATCCAGATCGTCGGCGGTGAGGGCCACGATGGGGGTGCGCCGGTCCGGTGGTTCGGCGGATCGGATGGCTTTCGTCGTTTCGAAACCGTCCGACTCCGGCAGATGAATGTCCATAAAAATGAGGTCGAAGCGGTCGGTTTCCGTTTTCTGCACTGCCTCCCGGCCCGTGCGGGCCTCGACCACCCGGAATCCCATTTTCTGGAGATGGGACCGGGTCACCAGCATGTTGACCGGGTTGTCTTCGGCCACCAAAACGACGCCGGTGCGGGCGGCGGATGTTGCGGCGGGGGCGGGTATAACGGCTTTCGGCTCCGGATCGGGGCCATCGGCGGTAAGCGCTTCTTTGGCGATCGCCAGGTTCAGGCTCAGGTCGAACCGACTCCCTTCCCCTGCGGTGCTGACCACCGACAGGGTCCCGTTCATCCGGCGGGCCAGTTCCCTTGAGATGGACAGCCCCAGCCCCGTGCCGCCGTATTTCCGGGTGAAGGAATTGTCTCCCTGGACGAACCGCTCGAAAACGGCCTCCAACTGATCCGCCGGGATGCCGATGCCGGTGTCTTCCACCGACAGGATCACGGGCAGGATGAATTGGCCGTTCCGGCGGATCGGGCCGCCCCCCCTTCGGACCGCCACGGCGATGCGCCCGGCTTCGGTGAATTTGACGGCGTTGCCCAGGAGATTGAGCAGCACCTGCCGGATTTTGCCCGGATCGCCCATCACGTTGGGCAGGTCCGGTGCCGCCGACAGGGTCAGATCGATGCCTTTGCGCCGGCATTTTTGAGCGATGACCGGCAGGGTTTTTTCCACCAGTTCCGATAAATCGACGGGAATCCGCTCCACTTCCGCCTCGCCCATCTCGAGTTTTGAAAAGTCGAGGATGTCGTCGATGATCTCCATGAGGGCGTCGGCGGCGTACTGGATGTTGGCGAGGTAATCCCGCTGGATCTCCGTCAGATCCATGGTCAGGAGAAGTTCCGTCAGCCCGATGATGCCGTTCATGGGGGTCCGGAGTTCGTGGCTCATGTTGGCCAGGAAGGTCGATTTGGCCTGGTTGGCTGCTTCAGCGGCTTCTTTGGCGGACTGGAGATCCGCGGTCCGCTCCGCCACCAGCTCCTGGAGTTCATCCCGGTGGCGGCGCAGCTCCGCTTCGATCCGTTTCCCCTCCGTGATGTCCTGGATCGTGCCCACAAAAAGCCGTTCCCCGCCGAGCCGGGCCTCCCCCACCGCCAGGCGCACCGGAAACCGGCTGCCGTCTTTCCGCCGCCCCGCCACCTCCCGGCCTGTGCCGATGATCCGGCGGACGCCGGTGGAAAGATAGGCGGCCAGATAGCCGTCGTGTTCGCTGTGGTAAGGTTCGGGCATGAGCATGTTGACGTTGCGGCCCACGACCTCCTCCCGGCGGTAGCCGAACAAATCTTCGGCGGAGCGGTTGAACCGCTTCACAACGCCCCTTTCGTCGATGGTGAGAATGCCCTCCACGGAATTTTCGATGACCGCCGACAGCCGCTGCTCGCTCTCCGCCAGCGCCGCCTGCCGCCGGACGAGCTTCCCATGCATGTGGTCGAAGGCCCGGCTGAACCGGCCCATCTCGTCTCCTGACGGCCGGGGCAGGGAGACGTCGGCGTCGCCCCGGGCGATGCCGTCCGCCGCCGCGGCCAGTTGCCGCAGGGGCGTCTGGACGTAGATTTTCAGAAACAAAAAGCAGAGGAAGGAGAGGAAAAAGAGGATCGTCAACAGAATGTGGCCGAGAATCCGTACATATCGGGTGTCGGCCCGGACGGCCGCCCGGAGATCCATCCGAATCTCCAGGGCGCCGATCCGGTCCCCCTTCCGGAGAATGGGGTAGTCGAAGCGGTCTCCGGTCGGGTCCACGCCGTCCACAAGGGCTTCCAGGGGATAGAGGATCTCCCCCGTGGCGTTGCGCAGCACCAAGGACCGCCATTCCTCCCGGCGCTGGAGCACGTCCGTGAGGGTGGCGTGGACTTCGGCCAGATCTCCTACCAGGAGATCGGGGGTCAGGGCGGCGGCCAGAAGCTCCAGGTAATCGTATTCCGATGCTTTCCGGTCCGCGATCTTGTGGGCCGCAACGTCCGGAAGCCAGAAAAAATAGAGGAACGCGGCCCCGGAAGCGAAGAGGAAAACGAAGGGAAAGAGCAGCTTGAATCGGAGGCTCATGGCAGGGCGTCCCGCACGTAGAATTCGTCCAGCCCCATTTCCGTCAGGGGCGCGTAATCCTCAAGGGACGCCGGGCCGATGCGCCGGATGGGGATGTCGGCCAGCAATGCCCGCCCCCTTTCCGTGGTTCCCATGGCCAGCAGGGCCGACCGGACCGCCTCCCGGACATCCGGCCCGACCCGGGGATGGGCCGCCAGGGGATGGGGGGCGACTTCGGCCGTCCGGTGGAGGACCCGCAACGCCTCCCGGACGATGGGGTCCTGCTGCTCCAGGGTTTTTCGCACCCCGCCGCCGGCGTCGGCCTGGCGGGTCACGACGTTGAGGTAGACCGAGGTGTGGCTCTTCACGTATTTCGGCGTCACGTCAATGTGAAACTTGCGGGCGAATTCGGCCCGGGGCATCAGCGCCGCCCCGAGGGCGTTGGGCGCCGGGAAGGCGATGATCCGGCCGTCCAGCGCTTCCACCCGTTGAATGGGACTGTCTTTCCGCACCACGATGATGCCGCAGAGGGTCCGCCCCACATCCCGCACCAACGGCAGGTACCCCTGCTCCCGGTAGGCCACGATCAGATGATAGGGGTTCATGTAGGCGAAATCGAAGGCGCCGTCGGTGAACATATGCTCGAACCGGGGAATGCTGGGCGCCCCCGCCAAAACGAGGTCGATTCCGGTCCGATCCGACACCGCGGCCAGAATCGGCCCCCAGATCTCGCGGATGCGCCGGATCTCGAACTGGGGCACGACGCCGACGGTGAAGGTCCGATCGTCGGGAGAGCCGGAGGCGGGAAGGATCAGACATAAGATGATAGCGATGATGGGCAGAATAGCTTTTGGACGCATGACTTCCCTTGGCGTGGATGTTCAAACAATCTGCATGAAAACCGTAGCACAGAAAATCGAAGAATCAAAGAAATTGCGCCAATAAAGCCCTTGACTCCAAAGGCGGGTATTCATTAAAACGAATTCAATGGCAATTTGGGCGTTTCTCACCTCTCTTTCACGTCTCGGCCGGTCGATCGGATTCGGGTGACCCATGGCGCGCAACGGCACCTACAACATCCTGATGTACTCCCACGACACCTATGGTCTCGGGCACATCCGGCGGACCCTGGCCATTGCGTCCCATATCAAGGCGCCCCACATCAACATTCTGGTCCTCACCGGGTCGCCCATCGCCGGCCGGTTCGATTTTGCCGAAGGGATCGATTTTGTCCGGATTCCCGGCATGATCAAGATGACCAACGAAGAATATCTGCCCCTGTCCATCAAGATCAACCCCGGCCACGCCCTGGAGATCCGGAAAAGCATCATCAAGACCACCGCCAAAACCTTCCAGCCCCATCTGCTCATTGTGGACAAGGAGCCCCTGGGACTCAAGAAAGAGGTGCTGCCCACCCTCCGGTGGATGCGCCGGGCGCTCCCCCGGGCCCGGACCGTGCTGGGGCTGCGGGACATCATGGACGACGCCGAGACCGTCCGGTCCGACTGGGAGAACCGCGACACCTATGAAACGCTCGATTCCCTCTACAGCGAGATCTGGGTCTACGGCAACCGTGAGTTTTACGACCCCATTGCGGAGTATGCCATCCCCCCGTCGGTGAGCCGGAAAATCCAGTTTGTCGGCTACATTCCGCGGATTTCCCCGGCGGACGATTCGGTGCAGGAGTTCCGGGAGGAATACGGCCTTTCCAGGGACCGGAAACTGGTCCTGGTCACCGCCGGCGGGGGCGGGGACGGGTACGGACTCATGGATGCCTACCTCTCCATGCTCGAAAGCTTCCCGACGACGCCACCCTTCCAGAGCGTTCTGGTCACCGGCCCGTTCATGCCGGTGGAGAAACGCCACGATGTGTTCGCCCGGGCCGAGCGGCTGGGCGCCGTGGCCCTGCTCTTTTTCCGGCGGATGGAGAAGATCCTCTCGGCGGCGGACCTGGTGGTGAGCATGGGGGGATACAACACCCTTTGCGAAACCCTCAGCCAGGGGACGGTCACCCTGGTGGTGCCCCGGGAGACCCCGCGGAAAGAGCAACTGATCCGGGCCGAAGTGTTCCGGAAACAGGGACTGGTGGACTATCTGCCCTGGCGGGACCTGACACCGGACCGGATGCGGGAAAAGGTGGGAAAGATGCTCGATGACCCCGAACCCTACCGGCGGGCCATCGCCCGGTTCCGGATGACCGGGATCGACGCCATGCGGCGGCGGCTGGAAGTTTTTCGCGGGAAGGCTGTCCTGTGATGTCCGGGGGGAAGGACAAGGCCATCCTGGGGATGATCCTCAAGGGATATCCCCGCATTTCGGAAACGTTTATCTCCAACGAGATCCGGTTGCTGGAGCGGTCGGGCATCGCTGTTCACATCTTTTCCATGCGGCATCCCCGGGAAGCATTTTCCCACGAGAGCGTCAAGCGGATCCAGGCCCCCGTCGATTACCTGCCCCAGGAACTGCTGCGGCCCCTGCCGATCCTGCTCTATCACAACCTGCTGCTGGCGGCCCGGGCGCCCCGGCGGTATGGAGTCGCCCTCTCCACCGCGGCCCGCCGGTTCCTGCGGACCCGGAAATCGGCCACCCTCAAGCACCTGTTCCAGGCG
>CAYPCE010000075.1:0-16464 GCA_964409085.1 uncultured Desulfobacteraceae bacterium
GTCGACCGGTACCGGAACCTCGGCGGTTTCGGCATGATCCGGACCGGCCGGACCAAGATCGACACCAAGGAGAAGATGGAACTCTCCCGCCGGACCTGCAAAGAGCTGGCACTAGACGCCCTGGTGGTGGTGGGCGGAGACGATTCCAACACCAACGCCGCCTTTCTGGCCCAGGAGATGAAGGATGACGGCGTCCAGGTCATCGGCGTGCCCAAGACCATCGACGGCGACATCCAGGTGCGGGACGCCGACGGCAAGGTCCTCTGCGCCATGTCCTTCGGGTTCCACTCGGCGGCCCGCGGCTTCGCCGCCGAGATCGCCAATCTCTGCACCGACTGCTCCTCCGACGTCAAATACTGGCACATCTGCAAGGTGATGGGACGGGTGGCCAGCCATCTGGCCCTGGAGACGGCCCTCCAGACCCACGCCAACATCACCCTCATCGGCGAGGATCTGGCCGACTACGTCGACGAGCGGCGGATCGAGCGGGCCGAAAAGGGGGGCAATGTGGATTACACCGCCTACGGCATGACCCTGCGCCACCTGTCCCGGGTCATCTGCGACGCCATCGTCCGCCGGGCCGCCGCGGGAAAGAACTACGGCCTCCTGGTCATCCCGGAGGGGCTGCTGGAGTTCATCAACGAGATCCAGGTCTTTATCATCAAGCTCAACACCATCATCGCCGACTACAACCGGGACCACGACAACGACTTCCATTCCGAGTTTCCCACCCTCAAGGACAAGCTCGACTACCTGAACCGGCTGGCCCGGCTGTCCCGCGAGGAGGACGCCTTCACCGTCTGGAACACCCGGGACGACGACCTCTTTGCCGTCATCCCCTCCTTTTTCCAGGAGGGGCTGCTGACGGAACGGGACAGCCACGGGAATTTCCAGTTCTCCCAGGTGGAGACCGACAAGGTGATCATGGGGCTGGTGAAGGATTATCTCAACACCTTGAAGGAAAAGGGCATCTACAAGGTTGGCATCGAGCGGACCTACTACGAGAAGATCCTCAGAAACGGCGGTCTGGACCCGGATTATTACGGCGCCGCCCTGTTCAAGAACTACGACGGCGACGATTCCCATCTGTTGGTCAAGGAGGGGATCATCTCCCTGAAGACGCTGCGCCAGGAGCTGGAGCGGGCCGGCGTGCTCAAAGAAACCGACGAGCCGCCCGCCCCGGTGGAAAAGATCTATAAAAAATCGGTGCCCAGTTTCAAGACCCAGACCCATTTCTACGGATACGACGGCCGGGGGAGCAACCCCACCTGGTTCGACCGGACCTACACCTACAATCTCGGGCTGACGGTCTTTTCCCTGATCGCCAACGGCGTCACCGGCCAGATGGCCGCCATCCGGAACCTGGAGAAGGAATTCGACCGGTGGACGCCCATCGGGATCCCCATCGGCCCCCTCATGCACCTGGAGGAGCGGAAGGGGCGGCTGGCCCTGGTGATCGAAAAGAGCGTGGTGGACATCGAATCCCCGGCCTTTCTGGCGGTCAAGGCCCTTCGGGAAAAATGGCTGGCGGCTCATCCGGGGCCGGACGACTACCGGATTCCCGCCTCGTTCCACCACGAGTGCGCCACGGAGGAGGACCGGCCCCTGACCCTGCTGCTCAATTCCATGTTTTAATTCGAATCGTGGGAATCAAAGGGTACCTCTGCATCGTCCTGGCGGCGGTCATGTGGGGGATGATCGGCCCCTTTGCCCGGATTGCGTTTCAGGAAGGGGTGGCGCCCATGGAGGTGGCCTTCTGGCGCGCCGCCCTGGCCTGGGTGTTCTTCGCCGCCCATGCCGTTTTTCACGGACAGGTCCGTTTCCGGGGGGAAGACCTCCCGGCCCTGGGCGCCTTCGGCCTGACGGCCGTGGCCCTCTTCTACGGCCTTTACCAGTTGGCCATCAGTCGGGGCGGCGTGGCCCTGGCCTCGGTGTTGCTGTACACGTCTCCGGCCTGGGTGGCGGTCATCTCCCGGATCGTTTTCAAGGAGGCCATGACGCCGGCAAAGATGACGGCCCTCTGTCTCACGTCACTGGGCGTCGCGGGGGTGTCCCTGGGAACCGGAGAGGCCGGACTGGGCGCAGGGGTGAAGGTCAGCGTCGGCGCCGTTCTCATCGGTCTTGCGGCCGGGTTCTGTTTCGCCCTTTTCTATGTGTTCGGCAAGCATTTTTCCGGCCGCTACACCTCCCCCAACCTCTTTCTCTACGCCATGCCCCTGGGGGTGCTGGGCCTTTATCCCTTCGTGGAGTTCACTCCCAAAAGCCCGACGGCCTGGGCCGCCATGGCCATGCTGGGGTTTATATGCACCTATTGCGCCTATTATTTCTATTACCTGGGACAACGGTATCTGGAGGCCACCCGGGCCGCCATCACCGCCACATTGGAGCCGGTGGTCGCCGCCATCGTCGCCTTCGTCGTTTGGGGCGAATACTTTACCTTCCTGGGATATGCGGGCAGTTTCCTGATTCTCGGCAGCGTGGTGCTGATCATCCGGGACGGGGCCAGGCGGCCCGCGGCGGGGGCGGCAATGCCGTGAAAATCTTCCCATTGCCATTCCTCGGTAGAATGTAGTATATTGTTATCCACTGTGATCCAAGTTCTCTTTGTAAGCCCCGCCCGACGCCTGAGCGACGCAAACTGAGCCGATTCCGGCTGCGACCGGCGACTTCTCCGACCCCGCCACCGACCTCTCGAAACATCGCGTACCCTACCATCGGTCAAACCGGGAGGTGCTTCATGTCCCAATGCCTGACCCCCGACCCCGAAGCCCGAAAGGCCATCGAAACCGTCGTCCATGCCGGAAGCGAGTTGTGCTGGACGTGCCGGTCCTGCATCAACGAATGTCCGGTCAACCTCTCCACCGGCCGGCTCCAGCCCCTTAAAATCGTGCGGCTGGCGAATCTCGGTTTGCTGGAGGAACTCATCCAATCGCCCGAAATCTGGTACTGCCTCACCTGCAACCGGTGCAATTACGTCTGCCCCATGCTGGTCAAACCGGCGGATCTTATCCTCTACGCGCGGGAAGAGGCCAAGCGGAACGAGGTGATCTCCTACGAAGATCTCAAAACCTATCGGGATCTGCTCTTCCGGTTCCAGCGGGCCCGCTGGCATCTGGCGCGCCGATGCCAGAATGGGACGGAGATCGACGAACAGATGGTCCGGTCCCGCTGGGAACGGTGGCTCGACGAGCCTGTGGAAATCCCGGAGGAGACCATTTCCATTACCGCTTCCTACGACGCCCTCTTGCCGCGACGGTCGGCGGCCGACGGGTACAGCCCGTCGGCCTGCTTCACGTGCAGCGAATGTTCCAACAACTGCCCCATTTTCAGCGGCCGGGAGGTCTTCGATCCCATGTGGATTTTCCGGATGGCCAACCTGGGCCTGTCCGAAGAACTGCTGGCGTCCCCCTCCATCTGGCTCTGCATCGCCTGCCAGCGGTGCACCCGGAACTGCAGCCAGGCCATCGAAGGGCACCACGTTATTCAGCGGTTGCAGGAAATGGCCGTTGAAAGAGGATATGTCGAAAAAGGGTTTCCCTATCGATGGGATCTGGCGGGGAAATACTTGTTTCCCCGTTTTTTGGAGGAGATTGATCGGATATTGAATGAGTCATAGACAATGGACATGATGCCTTTGACAAGTTGCATCATGTCCATTTTTTGTGTTGGTAATTATTCCACTGATACAATTCAAGATTTTGTAATCGTCTATGTCTGCGATCACGTCTTTTCCGTGCAACCCGTGTAAAGCGCGTTTTGCAAAAGGCGGCGTTTTCTCGGTGTCTGGAGCATGGGTAGTGAGAATTTAGGTCATTATTGGATCAGATTTTGCAATTGTTTCTGAGCCAGGAACATAAACGAACCCCGGGGCGCTTCCCACATGACGTTTTGCCCATCGACAAAAATGTCCACCATGATATCGTGCGAAGACCCCTGATGCATAATGGTGGCGATTCCTTTGTACGCATTATCTCCTTTTTTAACGACTTGAACATCCTGGATGACCATTTTTTGGTCTTTAAAATTCGGATCTGAGTCCATAGTCTCCTGCATTGACATTTTAACGGTTTCGCTAATATCTTCTTCGGAAAGTCCGCAGCCTGCGATCCCAAAAATGAAGAACACCAGGATGCTTGATAGAACGGCATTTTTCATCTTAATTCCTTCCTATGTTGCATTCTTTTTCTGGTTTCGGCTCATGCCCGCGTCAGGGGGCTATTCTTGGACCAGAACACACCCATTGGAATCTTTAAGTGCGTTCAAGATAATTAAAATGATATCAAGGGTATACCAGATTAGAAATGCGCCAAAAGTGGTCATTTTTAAAAGCCCGAGAGAACGGTGGCCAAGGTAGAAGCGGTCAAATCCGAAAAAGCCGCCCGTTATTGCGTAAAGAAGCGCCACTGTCTGATATTTTGTTTTCTCCCTTTCCAAAGGTCTGCCGGCCGCATCTTGATCGTTTGGCGCGATCTGGTTTGAAAGGATGAGATACAGGTCGATCAACACCCATATTCCGAGGCCGCCGGCGGTCAAGGCCTTTGCGATGCCCAACCCGGTCTGATTGAGATAAAACCGATCAAGTCCAAAATATCCCCCAAAAACAGAAAGATAAGCTAACATGATGGGATCTCTCTTGTCTTGTCCAGCCAGGCGTTTTCCTTGGGCATCCGTTTGCTTGTTATAGAGGAGAAGGAAAATGTCCACCAGCCACCAGATACCGCCGGCGATAAAAAGTGTTCCTAATGTTATTGCGAGTTTGGCAAACCCGGTGCCGATTTTGCCGAGATAAAACCGGTCAATGCCAAATAAGCCGAAAAAGAGGGACAGTTGAAGCGTCAACAGGTATGAGCGGCTGCTTTCACCCGCTGTATCGTGATGTTGAAGATGCGCGATATCTTGTTTTGGCGGTTGAATGACCGCGGTTTGAACGAGTTCAGATGGCTCTGGCGGCGGTGCATGGGTCGGGTCAGAATCCGTTTTTATTTTGACACCATTTTGACATTCGGGACATTTGACCCTTTTTCCGGTATACGCTTCAGACACTTTTTTTGAGTAGCCACAACTCCCGCACAACAAGAACGCCATAACGCCCATCCTTTCAAAACAATTTTTTGTAGAAATAAAAACGTGTTACAATAAGTTATAGGCGGTGGTCTCCCGACTCCTTTTTCTCCAGCTCCAGAAGCTCATCCCGCAATTTTTGCGCATCTTTATCTTGGGGACGCTGTTCAATATACCGGTTAACGGCGATGAGGGACGCTTCGATTTTCCCTGAATCTTTCAGCAGTTTTGCTTCGGACAGCCACGCTTCCGAGTACCCTTTTCGGAGGGTTCGCGCTTCGCAATAGTCTATGAGCGCCAAATCTTTCCGACCGGCCCGTTCGTATAGTTTTCCCCGCTGAAAATAGAACCGTTCCGGTTGATAATCCGTGACCTTTATGGCGGTACTGACGGCCTCGATTGCCTTGTCGATTTGATTCAAGGCGGCACAGGCTTTGGCCATTTGAGCGTAGGCTTCGTCATAGTCCTGCCTGATTTTCAACGCCTGGTCGTAGTACTCCCTGGCTTTCAGGTGCTCGCCGGCCTGCAAGAACACGTTGCCCAAATACAGCAGGGTGCGCTCCTTTCCCGGTTCAATTTCAAGGGAGAATCTCAAGTCGCGTATGGCGTTATCCAGTTGGCCCAGCTTTTCATATGCCTTGGCGCGGCGCAAATAAAGCCCCGCGTTTTTGGGATCGAGTTCGATGGCTTTGTTGAAATCAGAAAGGGATTCCTTGCAATTGCCCAGTTCGCCCCAGATGATGCCGCGCCACTTGAATGCGGTGAGAAATTTGTCGTCTAAAGCAATGGCTTTGTCCATGTAGACCTTGGCGATTTCGTACCGATTCTGATATCCGTACACCATCCCCAGCGCATAATAGGCCTCTTTGTAGTCGGGGTTCAGCGTAGTGGCTTTTTCCAACAGTTCCCGTGCTTTTTCATAATTCTTTTCGCCCGTAAGCCAGGTCATTCCACAATTATACCAGGCCAGATCAAACCGGCCGTCAATCTCGATGGCTTTCCGATACGCCTTCCGTGCGCCCGGAATGTCTTTCTTTTGTTGGGCCAGAACAACCCCTGTCCATAGCCATCCCCATTTCGAGTCTGGATTGATTTCAATGGCTTTTTGGAATGCGTCCAGGCTTTTGTCTGATTCGTGCTTTTCGGCGAGCAGCGTTCCGAGTCTGACATAGGCATACTCGTTTTCTTCATCAAACGAGATGGCCAGATTGATTTCATTCAGAGCCCGATCATATTCCTTCAACGCAAGGTAGATTTGCCCTTTGAGGATGTGAGGTTCAGGCCGCTTTTTTTTGAGCCCTTTTAAAAAAATCGCCTGGGCAAGGGACTGATGCGCCTGGTCCAGTTCCGCTTTTGTATAGGGGCGGTCAAGATTGAGCAATTGGCGTACGGAGGCCATGCCGTTGATATAGGCTTGCATGTAACGAAACTCTGCGTTTTTTTCGTCCAATTCAATTGCCCGGTCAATAAACGAGAGCGCCACTTTAGGATTGTTCTCCTGATAATATATTTCACTGGCAACCGTTGCATACCGCCTCGCCATGTGCTTTACCTGAAGATGGTTCAAATACCAGGTCCCGACATCCCAAATCGCAAGAATGCCGGTGATGACCAGGCAGATTTTTGCGAAGACCATCGCGATATATTTTTTCCATCTCTTTTCCTGTTCGCTCTCCTCTTCGGGTTCCGGTACAAAGTGTTGTTTGATCTCATACAGATACTCGGTCTGTTTCTGCAGCAGTTCATCGTGATCCGAGATTCGCTTGTCCTGGACCCGTTCATGATCGGCATCGGTGAGTTGTTTTTCGTCTTCGACCAGGTCGTCTTTGATTTGTTCTGTATCCGACATCGTTTTTAGCTTTCCGCTCCCCGACAAGCGCCGGTGCATGGGGTGTTAAGTTCCTATAAAATCTTAGAAACAAATGGTTAAAGTGTGGCGATTAGGGGCCGGACGAATGGATGGCGACCCGATATCTCTGCCGGCGGATAGGGTCTGCAGGGGGGTGATCGATCGGCCCCATTTCTGCAATGTGGGCCTTTATATCGGCAAGACGTTCTTTCGGATAGTTTGCGCCGCCGTAGCTGCCGGTGGTCTGTTTGAACCGTTCGAGCAATCTGGGCAACGCGAACGGATCGTAGCCCAACGCATGACATATTTCGACCGATCGGCGGTCCGCCTCGCTTTCAACATCGACGCTGTATCCCTGTCTGATTTTGTTCATCAGCACATCCATGATCTTTTTGGAAAGCGCGATAATCATCTCTTTGGACTGGTCGCCGCCCCCGGACTGCTGAATCGCGGCGTCGGCGATCAGGTTGAAAAATCGGATGATGTTCTCTCTGCCGACCGCTCTGATGCCGTGGTCGAGTTCAACATGGGCCACCTCATGGCCAAGGATTGCCGCCAGCTCATCCTCATTCTGAAGGAATTCCATCATCCCCTGCGTCACCAGAACAATCCCTCCGGGAGCGGCGAAGGCATTGAGTTCATCTTCGTCGACGAGTACAAAGGTGTATCGGCGGAACTGGTAGGGCGCGGTGGAGCCGAGCGCCACTGTCGTGCCGACTTTTGTCAGATAGCGACTTGTCGGATGGTTCCGGGGCAGTGGTTTGTATTGGCCGAGAAAATTTGCCGATACCTCATAGCCGAGCTGGAACCGCTGCATGGGTCCGATTTCGTTGTCCAGAATGGTGGCGCCGGATTTCGCGATTTTTGACGCTTGTTGGATGTTTTTATTGCCCGGGGCCAGCTCCGCCGCAGTGTCCGCGGCGACGTTCACCGTATCGGATATGGCGGCGCAACCCGTCAGCCAGACCGTGGTCAGGGCAATGACCGGGATAACGGCGCATATACGGAAAAAATGGAAAACGATGTTCTTCATCTGACGTTCCTCCCTGCTTTGTTGTTTAGGGCAGAATATGGTTAGGTTCAGTGCGGTGCGTGTTATCGGCAGAATCCCTTTGCCATGGACCATTTGATGCCAAAATCGTCCCCGAGCTTTTCGGCGTATACAAAGTCAACGCATGCCCTCTCGTAGTTGCCGAGATAAACGTTCGCATATCCCCTCTCGTTGTAAATCTGCGCGAATCGCGGATTGATTCGAATCGCTCTGTTGCACAATTCGATGCTTCGTCTGGGATCTTTGTTCCTGTATACTTTTACCCAATGATATAGCTCCGTGGCGGATAACCGCTCGTCTACGGGTTGAGAATGATCGGCGGTTCGTGTTGCCATATGAATATCCCGGCGGGATTTTTGAACCGGGCCGTACTCCCGTGGCGCCGATTGTTGCACCCGATCCCGATGCCCTTTTGAGGCGTCAACCCGCCGTTGGCGGGGCGTCCCCTCAGACGCCCTGGCGCGGGTCGGGGTGTCCGCTTTCGGGTATGCCCTGGCCGATGTTATTTGATTTGCCGTTTCTTTTTTTCCTGCATTCGCCGATGGCGCTTCTTTGTTTGCTTCGGCTACATATTCCGCTTCTTCCGGCGATCGTACGCCGGGACTCCGCGGTTTTCCCCTGAACTCGGCCAAGCCGCCCTCCATCCGAAATCCGCGGTATGCGTTGCGTGGATTTGTTTCAGCAGGGGTTTTTAAAATGGCGTTCAGTGTTTCATAATCGAATTTGTTTCCACCTTTTGCATCGCCGCCCCAGCCCTTCATGGCGAGATGATCGATGTCCTCCTCCGACTCCGAGAATCCTTTGCCGGCAACGGCAGCGGAGGTATTCTTATATTTTCCGGAGGTCTTTCCCTGATTTTGTCGTTTCAGCAGTCTTTCACTGATCAGGCAACCACCGGCAACATACCCAACCGAATTGCGATCGGTTTGAATTTTCGCCCAGGCGAGGAGGTTATCTTTTTCTTCAGGGCCTAACGATTCATAAACCGTTTCGGTGATGATAACGGCGCTTCCATAATCGAGAATATCCAGGACGTTTGAAAAGCCCGATGGGGATGCGTGAAGCGGCAGCTCGCGGCAGGAAGTATAGAGGGTTTCTCCTTTTTCGATGTCCTTGGCAACCGCGGGATTCGCCGCGAGCCCCGACAACAATGCCGCAACAAGCATCAATTTGATCTTCATGGTGAATGCCCTCCTGTTTCTACGCAATTCAGGTGAACGGATCGAATCCCGTTTTTGCGGAACAGCGATTATTTGATTGATTTTGAGAGAAAAAGACGACCTGTTGAAACTGCGCGCTTTCTATGCTATTTAAAACTCGAAATCAGGGGATTTTTCCAAAAAAAAGTTTGGGCGATCCGGATTTTTTGAAAAGCGCGTCCAGTGCGACCTCGGAACAATCGAGAGAGATTCAAAAGGGGGATCGAATCGATGGCCGATTACGGGTTTGCGGAAGAATTGATGTCCATCGGAAATGGAAAACCGATGACATTATCATTTTTCCATATAACAGAGACGCTCGTTAAGGATAATGTTGGCCGTTATCCGCCCTATCTGGTGGACCCGCTTTGGCGTTCCTGGAACCAGAAGAGGATGGGGGATCTCGCCCGGGGATTTATCACCGATTATCTTTTCGAGGACGGAAACGAACGCATTCGCTTTTTTTTGAATGCAAAAGTCTGCTATTATCCGGATGGGCTGATGGTTCGGATGTTCCATCAATATATGACCACCCTGATTGCCCGTCGAAACCCCGTCGGCCTCAATCTGGTCCGTCGCATCGGGGCCAAACTGAACGCGTTTGAAAAAGAGGGGCGCGTCGAAAGCCGCAGGCAGGGAAAGGGGCTGGCCTACCGCCGGCGGGGGGACGCCGACGACGCTTTTGTCGAATTGCCTGAATTGGAGGCCATCGAACCGGTCTTGCCCGAATGGCAGCGCCTCCGGTACGGCCCCGGCAGCAAGAAAATCGACCCGGTCATCGGCAGCGACGACCTCGGGGAGCAGGTGATGGAGGTGTTTACCGCCGTTTCCGGCTGGATTTCCCTGGATGTTTTACGCAGTTTTCTGCTGCGTCGCTTCGATGGGAACACGCCCCCTTCCGAAGTGTCCCTCGACGAACTATCGTCGTTTTCGATTCATTGCGCCGGCATAGAAGATGATCCGGCCATGAAAGTCCGCTTTCGGGAAATCCTGGAGCGCCGGTTGACGGCGCGGCAGCGGATGATTTTTAATCACCATTTTCTAATGGGCTTTGGGCCCTCCGACATTGTTGTCTCCACCGGCATGAAAAAATCGACGGTTTACAATGAAATCGCCAAAATCAAGGAGATATTCCAAATGTCATTTCAGCGTCCGACCGTCTATCCGGCATCCAGCACACCGGCCGCACTGAGGGATTAAACACGCCGTGACGGATAGAAACGACACCCATCGCGACAGCGAGTTGCTCTCTTCCCTGAACGATCGCCTGAAGCAGCTTCAAAGGGAGACGTCCCCTGGAAATAACGCCACAGCCGGGGGGGAATGCCCGGCGCCGGGCTCGGTGCTGTGCCTTGGCGGTGGGCCCCGGGCAGCGGAGGAACCGATCCTCCTGTTGGTGCTGGAACGGCTTTCCGAAGACCGTCTGCGCTGCTGTAAAATATCCTGGGAAACCGTGTTCGCGGGTCCCGACGATTTGCTGCTGGACCCGGATGAATGGTCCGGCGGATACGCCGTGATGATCGAGACCTGGAACCGTGTCGATATCCCGGCCTCGGGTCCACGGCCGGCGCCGGATGCTGTGCCGCCTGAATGGGTGAGCCGCACCCTTCGAATGCAGGACGCTTTCGAGAAAAGCGGCACGCCAGCCGAGGACCTTTCGGACCATTGCGGACCGCCGCTGGAGGAGATCGATGAACGAAGGGCGTTCCGGGAGCGTGAGCGGCGGGCCGCGCTTTCGGTCGGGTCGGCGTCGACGCCCCCGGCCAGGAAACCGCATTCATCCGTCGCCCAAAAAGGACGCATCGGAAAACGGTACCGCATTGACGACCGGGCGGGATTCGAGATGCCGTGCGAAATGGCGCTGCGAACCCCCGGGGCGCGGATGGTGCCGGTGCATCGCCTCTCCCTGTCGACCGGCGAGTGGGATGTGATCGAATCGAAAAGCGCCGAGGGGCGCATCCACTGCGTCGTTCCGTCGGGGATTGCGACCCCGGAATCGGTGGAACGAACGGAAACCGATCGGATCCGGTGGGTCGAAATCAACCGCAAGATTTTTTCCGCCTTGTCGGAAGCGGATCCAACCCGGCGGGTCCGGGAGCTGTCGCGGGTCCTCACGGAAACCGGCCGCGACCCTTATGCGGTTTTTACGCTTTCATGGGTCCTTTTGTTTCAGGGAGATGTGGGCTCGGCCCTCGAACTGGCGGGTGAAGCGGAGAAGATGTTTCCCTTGCCGGAGTTCAGGGATATCGCCCGCAGGGCACAGGCGGCCATGCGGGGGGAGGATGGCCCGGACGACGTCCTGGTCGACGTGTGGCGATGCCGCTGCACGGAACACGATCCGAGACGCCGCATCAAGGGGTTGAAAGCCCTTTATCTGAAAACCGGCAGCGGATATGCGGCCTACGAAACCGCCATGGAATACCGGTTTTGGGGCTCCCGGAGAACGGGCAGCCCGGATTACAGCCTTTATGGCGAGGTCCGGGCCTGGTGCGAACGGTCTTTAACCGCCGCTGTTCCGCTTGATGAACGGATTCGGAGATGGTCGGAAACGATCGTGCGAAAGATCGCCATGGCGGCGCCGGGGATCGAGGATGCTGAGGGAGGGCGCGCCGATTATTACGTACCGCTCGGCAAATCGGCATGAATCAAAAAACCGCCCCCGCAGACCGGGATGCCGGTCTGCAGGCTGATGAGGTGACAGCGTTTTTTCCCCTTTTAAAATAGGCCCGATTGATACTATACTCTGATTTTCTCACCCACCCATCAATGCAGATTCAGCAGTTTATAGAACTCCGCTTCAGATTCGCCCACATTCGAAAACACGACCACCGCATCTTCACATCCCCACACCCCACCGCAGCCCGGAATCGGACAACATCTACAACGGAGAGATATATCATATATCGGTAGCGCTTCGGTTGAAATTCCTGGTAAAAGCCCGCCGCGACGGCGAATCGGCGCAGGCAAATCGGCAGGGTATATGCCATGTGCCGCTAAATATCCTTACAGCGCAATTGCCTCCCCAGGCAATCTATAATTGACACCTTACCATCTTTGGGTATAATTTAAAATATTTGTGCCTTGGCCCATCTACGGCGGCAATGCCTTTAAAAACATCGGCGAACGTGCTATTGAATGGGTCGGGGGGAAGGGGTCCTTAACGGGTCCGCATTCATTGCAACGGGGAAAGAGCATGAGTTTTCCGGAAGCTGCTTTCAAGATCATCGACGACAACCATTGCCCGCTTTACAATGCCGGTGACGTGGTCATCCTGTCCGGAAAGACCCTTTTGCTGAAGCGCCGCAAAGAGAAAACGTTTGTCACCAGCTCCGTTGTGCGCCTCCCCATGGAAAAATCGATTTGCCGCGTTCTGGTGGGCGATCTCACCGCCGTCTTAATCGAGTACGGGAATGTGCGCAATCTGCCCAGCCATCACGCCGTCACATGCGGTGGCTGCACTGGCTCGGTACGGCTCGAACACCGCGGTGCCGAGCCATCCATGGAAACGACGAGCCTGCCCCGAAATGACAGCGAAATCGGCTTTGCCACCAAGCTGTTGACCAAATTCCCCATTTTCGAGAGCTTGAAAGAATCGGACGTCAAAAAGCTCGTCCCGATGCTCAAGATGAAAAAATTCCCCCGGGGGGCGTCCATCATCAAAAAAGGGGATGCGGGGAGCAATCTCTACATCATATTGGCCGGGAAGGCCGAGGTGATCGTGGATGACGGCATCAGCATCGGCTTCATGGAGCGGGGAGAGGTTTTTGGAGAGATCAGCCTGTTGATCGGTACGCCGGCCGGTGCTACGGTCAAAGTGGTCAATACCGTCACCGTGTTGCTGATTTACGGCAAGGACTTCAAGCGGGTGCTCAACATGTTTCCGTCCCTGCAGATGTATTTTGCCCGGCTGCTGGCGAAACGGCTGGCCAAGACCAATGTGGAACGCTTCGAGGAGATCGCATCGGGCATGTCCGGCAAGCTTCAGGACAATCCGCCGTCGGAGCTGTTGCAAACCCTGAATCTGAATCGGAAAACCGGCATTTTGACCCTCAACGTGGCCAGCGGGACGGCGGAACTGGCCTTCAGGGAAGGGGGGCTGATCCGGGCCAAACACAACAACAAGGAGGGGCAGGACGCCTTTTTCGCCATCCTCGGCGAAAAAGAGGGGCGATTCAAATTCGTTCCGCGTTTATCTCCCCAATATGATCGGCTGGATGAGATCGGCGATTTTATGTGGCTCCTCATGGAAGGCATTCGCCGGGTGGATGAAAACCACGCCTGACGGAGGCGAGTCAAAGGAGTGAGGGCATGGCCCTGATGTTCAAGGCACTGGAAGCCGTCTGCGTGCTTGTGGCGGCGATCGTGGTGGGCAACTGGTTTTTGGGGGAAGTTCGGAAAACCCGTGTCCGGAAGGCGCCGTGGTACACTCCGTACCTGAGCCTGCCCGGAATGCTCATTCTTCTGATATTGATCGTTCCGGTGGTGTTGTGGGCCATTCAACGTTGAGTGGGATACGGGCCGGAATGGAAAAGGGTGGCGGAAGTGCATGGGAATCGAACCCACCCGGGACGGTTTTAACGCCCCACACCGGATTTGAAGTCCGGGAGCCCCACCAGTGAGCTGCGCACTTCCACCATTATATATAGAGATTCTATCGATTGTTGTCAATGATCACCTCCAAAATGCGGCATAATCGAACAGATCGGCATCACCGGCCGAGAGGCGGCATCGAATGATCCATAAAGACCGGCTGGCGGACACATTTCATCGCCTGGTGACAATCGACAGCATTTCAAGGGAAGAGCGCGAATTCGCCCGCACCGTATGGCGGATGCTGGCGGACCTGGGGGGAGAAGTGATCATGGACGGCGCCGGTGAGCGGGTCGGCGGGAATGCCGGCAATCTGATCGCCCGTTTCCCGGGAGAAGCGGAGGTCCCCCCGCTGCTGTTGAGCGGCCACATGGACACCGTAGAGCCCGGCCGGGGCATCGAACCGGTCTTGGCGGACGGCCGGTTCACCAGCCGGGGCGATACCATCCTGGGGGCGGACGACAAGAGCGCCATCGCCATCATTCTGGAGGTGCTTCAGGTCCTCAAAGAAAGACGGCTTCCCCACGGACCCATCGAAGTGGTGTTGACGGTTTGTGAGGAGGTGGGGCTGCAGGGGGCCAAAAACCTCGATTTTTCCTTGATCACGGCGCCTTACGGCTATGCTCTGGATGCCCGCGACACCGAAGGGATCGTCACACAGGCCCCCGGAGCGAACCGGTTCGTCATCGACCTTTTCGGCAGGGACGCCCATGCCGGCGCGTCGCCGGAAAAAGGCATCAATGCCATCTGGCTGGCGGGTAAAGCCCTGGCGGCACTGGAACTCGGCCGCATCGACCACGAAACCACCTGCAATATCGGCCTGATCGAAGGGGGTAAAGCCATCAACATCGTCCCTGACCGGGTGACCCTCAAAGGCGAAGCCCGGAGCCATGATCCGGACAAACTGGATCGGACAACGCAGACGATCCTGACCGCCTTCGAAAAAGTGGTAGAGGCCTATCGGCCCTTTCCCGAGGAGCGCACGCCCCGGGCGGAGGTTCAATTGGAGCGGGAATACCTGCGGACGCACATCCCGGAAGATCACCCGGTCGTCGCCTTGGCCCGGAAGGCGGCCCGTGGCTTGGGGCGGAATTTGATCGCCAAAACGACGGGCGGCGGCTCGGACGCCAACATCTTTTTTGAAAAGGGGATTCCGGTCGGTGTGTTGGGCACCGGCATGGAAGAGGTCCACTCGGTTCGGGAATGGGTAAAACTGGACGATATGGTCCGGACGGCCGAGTTGGTCCTGGGAATCATCCGGTATCATGGAACATCATGACGAGACGCGCACAGAACCAGAATCATGTTCAAGAAAGACAATAGAAAAAATTTAAGAGCAGACACGTCCAAGGAGAATCGGGACGGCAAACCCCGGAAGGAGAAAAGCGGCCTCCGGGAGAACATCGAAGCAATCCTGGTGGCCGTCGTCCTGGCGATGTTCATCCGGACCTTCGTGGTCCAGGCCTTCAAAATCCCGTCGGGCTCCATGAAAGAGACCCTGAAGATCGGGGACCACATTCTGGTCAACAAGTTTATTTACGGCGTCAAGCTGCCGTTCATCGATAAGACCATCATTCCCATCAAAGAGCCCAAACGGGGCGACATCGTGGTCTTCAAATTCCCGGAAGACCCGGACAAGGACTTCATCAAACGCGTGGTAGGTCTTGAAGGGGACACGGTGGAGGTCCGAAACAAGAAAGTCTACGTCAATGGGGACCGGGTGGAGTGGGATTTCGCCATCCACACCGACCCCCATACCATGCCATCGGTCATGCAGCCCCGGGACAACTTCGGACCCGTTACGGTACCGAAAGACTCCCTGTTCGTCATGGGCGACAACCGGGACCATTCCTATGACAGCCGCTTCTGGGGGTTCGTCGACGAGGAAGCGGTCAAGGGGAAGGCGTTCATCATCTACTGGTCCTGGGACCGGGACGAATTCGGGGTCCGGTGGCGGCGGATCGGTAAAGTTTTGCACTGATTTATGGCTGAGAAAAACGCCCACATTCTCGTCGTCGACGATGAACTCAGCATGCGGGAGTTTCTCGAATTCATGTTGAGCCGGGAAGGGTACCGGGTGTCCAGCGCCGACAGCGGAAAGACCGCTGTGTCGGTGATCAACAAAAGCCGGTATGACCTGATCCTCTGCGATATCCGTTTGGGGGACATGACCGGTCTGGAGGTGCTGAAAGCGGCCAAGCGGCAACACCCGGAAACGGTGGTCATCATGATCTCCGCCTATGCCTCCGCAGAAACCGCCGTCGAGGCCATGAACGAAGGGGCCTACGATTATCTGCCCAAGCCCTTCGACAACAACGAACTCAAGGCGGCCATCGCCAAGGCCCTGGAGGTCAAAACCCTGGCCAGGGAACGGCAGTCCATCGACGAGGACCTGAAGAAAACCCTCCATTTCGGCCGGATCGTGGGCAACAGCCCAAAAATGCTCCGGATATACGACCTGATCCGGCAGGTTTCCAGAACCAAGACCAACATTCTCATCACCGGCGAAAGCGGGACCGGTAAGGAACTGATTGCCCGGGCCATCCACGAACAGAGTGAACGGCGGGACGGCCCTTTCCTGGCCATCAACTGCGGCGGCATCCCCGAAACGCTTATGGAAAGCGAGATGTTCGGCCACAAGAAAGGAGCGTTCACCGGCGCGGCCCAGGAGAAAAAAGGGTTGTTCGAAGTGGCCCACAACGGCACCCTGTTCC
>CAYPCE010000076.1:0-16381 GCA_964409085.1 uncultured Desulfobacteraceae bacterium
TGGTCCAGTTCCGACAGGATGTGGGAGGAGACGACGATGGTCTTGCCCGCCCGGTGGAGGTCGATGAAGAGTGCCGACAGGGCGTACCGGGCTTCGGGGTCGAGGCCCGAGGCCGGTTCGTCCAGAAGCAGGACCTCCGGGTCGTGGATCATGGCCTGCCCGATGGCCAGCCGCTGCCGCATCCCCCGGGAGAGGGCCCCGACTTTGGCCCGCCGCTTGTCGGCCAGGTTCATGAGGCGGATCACCTCCGCGACCCGGTCCGGGACCCGGCTTTTCTCCATTTTCTGGGCCATGGCGAAGTAGGTGAGGGCCCTCTCGACGGTCAAACTGTCGTAAAGGCCGAAAAAATCGGGGAGAAACCCCATGATCCGGTGGGACCGGCGGGGGTTCTCGAAAACATCAAGCCCGTTGACGGCCACGGTGCCGTGAAACGGCCGGATCAGGGCCGCCATGCATTTGAGCAGGGTGGTTTTTCCCGCCCCGTTGGGGCCCACCAGGGCGGTGATGGCGTGTTTGTCGATGGTGAAAGAGACGTCCGAAAGGGCCCGTTTCCCTGGATATTCGTAGGCGAGGTGTTCGACCTGGATCATGGCGTTGGCGGGATCAGCCGTTGTCTTCCATGAAGGACCGGATGAACCGGGCCACCGCCGCCTGGCCCCGGAAGACGCCGTAATGGCCTTCGCAGAGGATATCGGCTTCGAGGTCGATGAGCCGGTTGAGGGAGGTCTGGTAGGCCTGCCGGTCCGACAGCAGGCTCGGGTCCAGGGGGCCGTGGATGTCCTGGCCGAAAAGCACCCGCTTGCCCTCGGATTCCGTCAGGTAGGCCACCGACCCGGGGGAATGGCCCGGGATATGGATCGCCTCCACGATGCGATCGCCCAGGTGGATGGTTTCCCGTTCGCCGGTCAGCTTCCGGTCCACGGGGGTCGGTGCGATGGTCGCCCCGTACCAGGAGGCGGCGGTGACGGCGTCATTGCCTTCCTCCATGTAGGCCGCGTCCAGCTCGTGGGCCACCACCCGGCAGCCCACCGCCTCCCGGACGGCATTGACGCCGCCGGTGTGGTCGTAGTGGCAGTGGGTGATCAGCAGATACTCGATCCGGTTGAGGGGCACGCCGCAGTTGCGGACGTTGTCCAGCACCTTGGCGGCCGAAGAGCCGCAGCCGGCATCCACCAGGGCGGCGTGGCCGTCGAAATGGATCAGGTAACAGGCCCCGTCCGAAGGAGTGGTGAGGGGACCGCCGCCGACTTGAAAGATTTCATCGGTGATTTTCATTCCGGTGCATCCTTGGGCTCCGCGTCCGTTTATGTGACGGATTCACGTTACACGATCTTGCCATCCCCGTAAAGGCTTATCGTTATGCCGGAACCGGAAGGGTCTCCAGGATCTCGGTGACCACGGCCGCGGCGGTCTGGCCGGAGAAATGGGCCTGGGGGTCCATGACCATCCGATGGGCGATGACGTCCACGGCGATCTCCTGGATCTGTTCGGGAACGACGAAGTCGGCACCGTCGAAGAGGGCCAGGGCCTGGGCCGTTTTCATCAGGGCCAGGGAGGCCCGGGGGCTGGCGCCCAGGGCGACGCCCGGGGCCGTGCGGGTGGCCCGGACGATAGCCACGATATACTGTTTCAGTTCCGGGCTGATCCGGACCTGGGCCGCCCGCTCCTGGAGACGGCCGATATCGTCGATGGTGGCGCAGGGACCGATGGCGTCCAGGGGATGGCGTTCCCGCTGATCGGACAGGATGGCGACCTCCTCCTCGGGGGGGACGTATCCCAGACTGAACCGGAGGGCGAACCGGTCCATCTGGGCCTCGGGCAGGGGATAGGTGCCCCGGGACTCCACCGGGTTCTGGGTGGCGATGACGAAAAAAAGCCGCTCCAGCGGCCGGATGTCGCCGTCGATGCTCACCTGGGATTCGGCCATGGCCTCCAGCAGGGCCGACTGGGTACGGGGCGAGGCCCGGTTGATCTCGTCGGCCAGGAGGATATTCGTGAAGACCGGTCCCTGATGGAAATGGAACTGCCCCTCCTTCTGGTCAAAGACGGTGACCCCCAGGATGTCCGACGGCAGCAGGTCCGGGGTGAACTGGATCCGCCTGAACCGGGCGTCCACGGACCGGGCCAGGGCCTTGGCCAGGGTGGTCTTGCCGGTGCCGGGATAGTCCTCCAGCAGCACGTGACCGCCGGTGGCCAGGGCCGCCAGGAGCTTTCGGATGGCCGCCTCCTGACCGCGTATCACTGCCTGGATGTTGGCGGCGATGCGCCCGTAGATTGCCGCCGGCCCGGGGACCTCCGCCGACGGGGCGGCATGGGGCGCCGCCGTGATCCGGCTGGTGTCCATGACGTCAGCCCCGCATCCGGTGATGGATCTCCAGCCGCTCCAGGGAGATCTTGACCACATCGGAGACCTTGCCGTTGCGCCGCACGTAATCGCTGAAAAAAGCGCCCACGGCATCCGGGTTTTCCAGTCCGCAGACCGGCACGATGGCGGCGATGACCCGTTCGTAAAGGAGGGGGTGCATTTTTTCCAGCTCGTCCACGTGGGCCGTGTACCACTCCCACATCATGGATGCGGCGTAGGGATTGGCCGCGGCCGCTGCGATGGGGATAAACCGGTTCCGCTCGGGCACCGTATCCAGGGTATGGCGCAGGGCCTTGCGGAGGGCCGCGGTGTCCCCGAAGGCGCCCAGGGAAAGGAGCACCGTCTGGCGCTCGTGTTCGCTTCCGGCCGATGCCAGCCGGTCCCTGAACCAGTCGACCCGGTCGGGATCTCCCTCCAGGGCCGCCACCTGGAGGACGCTTTTGAGGATATCGGCCGATACGGTTTTCCCGGCGGTCAGGACGCTGAACCGCTCCCGGCAGAAGGATCGCGCCGTCCCGGAGCCGAAGAGGGCCGAAAGCCAGATGATCCGGTCCCGGAGAATGGTCACCGTGTGGGGTTCGTCCGCCGCCGGTTCGTATCCGATGGTCTCCAGGACCCGTTCAAACAGGGTCCGGCCCAACGTCGCGGTCCGCTGCCGGACCGGGTTTCGGGCGATGCGGTAGAGGGAAAACAGGTTTTCCGCCAGGCTCATGAGGGGCAGCGGGGCGTCCTCGGCCCTGTAGTGGTCCAGAAAATCGAGATAGGTTTCCGGCGTCGCCTGTCCGCCTTTGACGAACCCGTAAAGATCGTTCTGGAGCCCCCATCGGTCCACGGGCGGGAGCCGTTTGGCCGCCGCCAGCCGGCCCAGGGCCGAGAGGTCAGCCGCGTTTCCGTAACGGACCCGGTAAAAGCCGGTTTGCCCGTCATTGACCTTGCAGGCGGTGGCGTCCGCTCCGATGTCCAGGGTCGTGGACGGTCCGTCCAGGTAGATTTCGACTTCCCGCTCCGCCCCTGTTTCGGTGAAGATCCGGATGGAGACGGGGATCTGCCACACCTGGTCCGATGGTTTATCCAAAAAGGTGAACCGCCGCTGGCGCAGGATCAACCGTTCCCCGTCCCGCTCCGCCGTCACCATGGGATGGCCGGGTTGTCCGATCCAGTTCTCCATCATGGCGGTCACCGGCTTGTCCGATACCGTTTCAAAGGCCCGCCACAGGTCCGTGGAGGCGGCGCACCCGTAAGCGTGGGTCTTCAGATAGTGGCGCAACCCCTTCTGGAAGGCCCCCTCGCCGATAAAGCCCTCGATCTGACGAAGGATGCTCCCTCCTTTGTTGTAGATGAGCGGGGCGGTGCTCGTGTTGATGACCACATGTTCGCCGCCGGGGATCTCGATGGGAAAATTTTCCTGGAGGCCGTCCCGGGCCAGGGCCGTTTCGGTCTGGGAGTGGAGGAACTGATCCCAGATGCCCCAGTCGGGGTGGTAGTGGGCCACCACGCCGAAACCGAAATAGGTGGCGAAGCTCTCGTTGAGCCAGAGGTATTTCCAGTCCGCCGGGGTGACCAGGTTCCCGAACCACTGGTGGGCGATCTCGTGGGCGATGACCTCGCAGATCCGCTCTTCTCCGGCCCTGGAGGTGATGCCGGCGTAATGGAGCAGGAGGTTTTCCCGGAAGGTGATGGCCCCCCAGTTCTCCATGGCGCCGAAGGCGAAATCCGGCACGGCGATGAGGTCCATTTTGGGCAGCGGGTAGGGAATGTCGTAATATTTCTCGCAGTAATGGAGGGCCTTCCGGCCGAAATCGAGGCCGAAGCCGCCGTAGCGGTGCCCCCCCGGCAGGGTGACGATACGGACCCGCGGATCCGCGCTGTCCTTTTCGATCCCGAAGTCGCCGGCCCCGAAAAAAACGAGGTAGGTGGACATCCTGGGGGTTCGCTGGAAAGCCACCCGTTTCTTGCCGTTTTCAGCGGGCGCCTCGGATGCGACCGTCGTGTTGGCGATGGCTGTCAGGGACTCGTCCACCACCAGCTCGATGTCGAATTCGGCCTTCATCTCGGGGTGGTCGAAACAGGGAAAGGCCCGCCGGGCGTCGCTTTCCTGGAACTGGGTGATGGCGATGAACTTTTCGGCGCCGTCCACCGTGTGGCGGCTCCGGTAAAACCCGGCCATCTTGTTGTTGATCTCCCCGGTGTAATCGATGCGCAGCCGGATCTCGCCGGCGGTCTCTTCCGGCAGGGCGACCGTCAGCCGCTCTTTTTCCGCGTCGGCGGTGAAGTCGCAGACGTGAGCCCGGCCGCCCGGATCGAACTCGCAGCGCTGGACGGCCAGTTCCAGGATGTTGAGCGTGATGTCGCGGGTGGCCGCGGCCGCGTCCACGGTCAGATCGAGGCGGCCGGAAAAGGTGAAGGCGGAGATGTCGGGGTCGAGGATTAAATGATAAAGGATCGGGCGGATGTGGGATGTCATGGGGCAACGGCTTTCTATCTTGTTACAATGTTTAAGATGGCTATGGGTTACAGTCCCCAGATGGTAACCGTCCGTTTCTGGACGGGCTCCTGCCATCTGAAGATCTTTTCCTCCCAGGATTTGTCGGGGTCACGGTCGAACACCATGAGGTGTCCTTCATCCGTGTCGCAACGGTCCATGTAGGCGGCGATCTGTTTCAGGCCGTCGGCGGTGGTCCGGTCCATGCCGCCGCGCAGAAGTTTCATCTCCACCACGATTTTCTGGATGCCGGTTTCATGAGGCCAGGTGATCAGGATGTCGGTCCTTCCCCGTCCCAGGCCGTATTCCCGGTCGATGCGGCCTCCGCTGTTGACCACTCGCTGTAAAAACGCCTGCAACAGGAGCTGCGGCCCTGCTTCTTTGTAATCGAACCGTTCCACCCAGTGTTCGGAATGCTCTCGAAAGAAGGCCTGAAACGCGGAGAGAAGTTTGACCATGTCAAGCCGCCCGTCCGGTTGGATATACCAAGCCGGTTTTTCGGACAGACGGGTCTGTATGTGCCAGGCCAGTTCACGGGGGATCACTTCCTGATAAATGGGATTGGCCACCGAGATTTCGCCGTTTCGCGCCAGTCGAATCAGCCCCAGATCGCGGGTGTAGTTGATATCGTCGGGATTCAGTTCATCGGTGACGGACGCCCCGGACAGGATGGGTTCCATCACCCGCCGGACCCGGTCTTCTTTCAACCGGTACACCAGTTGATCCAGGTGCGTCTCTCGCCGGAGAATCAGGTTTTCCTTCGATTTTCCGACCAGGTCGGGGGTGATGGCGGCTGCGCGGTCCCGGCCCGGTTTCATCCGGAAACATGCCTCGTATCCCAGCGCATTGACGAGCCATGGCTGACCCCGGGTGAGGGCTTTGATCAGGGCCATGGCTTCGGGCATTAACTGCTGGCCGGTTTCTTGGGTGTGGCAATCGTAAAGATGGTCGATTTCATGGTCGGTGAAGTCGCCCAGCCGAAGGGATTCCGCCTTGATATTGAAAGCGCTGCCGGCAGTGACAATCGTCTTTTCCCGGTCCGAATGGAATCGGTAATCCCGTACGTCCCTGACGCCGCAAAGGATCAGGGTATGGGGAAAGTGGGTGGGCCGGCGGTCGTACCCGGATCGGATTTGTCGGAGCACGGAAAGCAGCGTATCTCCGACCAGCGCGTCGATCTCATCCATTAAAAGGATCAGGGGCTTCCGGCAGTCCTGTGCCCATTGGGAGAGCATTTCCTTCAGGGCGCTGTCCGCTCCCCAAGTCTCCAGTATTTTACGCATGTTGTCCAGCGGGAAGGGGTCCGCCAGGTAATCCCTGGCCCTGGACGCGATCTCGCCGAGTATCGACCGGACGCCCCTTTCAACGTCTTCCCGCGCCGACTGGCCCGCTTCGACATTGATGTAGAGCGCCTGATATCGGCCCAGTTCGTTTAGATGCGCCATGAGCGCCAAGAGACTCGACGTTTTCCCGGTTTGGCGCGGGGCGTGGAGCACGAAATATTTTCGCTGGTCGATGAGCAGCTCGATCTCCGCCAGATCAAACCGCTCCAGGGGCGGGACGCAGTAATGGTCTTTGCAGTTGACAGGGCCGGCGGTGTTGAAGAAGCGCATGGGTAATTTTCTCGATTTTTATGACAGCTATGTCGCCCAAATCCCCGGAATCGCCTCTCCGCAGAAGGCGCATTTGCCGTTTTTCAGGAATTGGGCCTGGATGCGGTAGCCGACCCGTTCGATCACCTTTTTTCGGCATTTGGGACAGTAGGTGTGCTCCCCTTCGTTTCCCGGCACGTTGCCGATGTAGACGAAGTGGAGACCGGCCCCCATGGCGGTTTGCCGGGCCTTTTCCAGCGTGGCGCTGGGCGTGGGGGGCAGGCTCTTGAGTTTGTACATGGGGTGGAACCGGGAAAAATGGAGGGGGACGCCGGCCCCGAGTTCGTCCCGGATCCACAGACTCATCTCCCGGATTTTGTCCATATCGTCATTTTTGCCGGGGACCAGCAGGGTCACCAGCTCCGTGTGGATGTTCCGTTGCTTGAGCGCCTTCAGCGTATCCAGCACCGGCTGGAGGTCGCCGCCGGTCATCTCCCGGTAATATTTCTCCGTAAACCCTTTCAGGTCGATGCAGGCGGCGTCCAGAACCTCGCAGAGATCCCCCAGGGGGGCGGGATTGATGTAGCCGTTGGAGTGCATCACCTTGAGGATGCCCGCCTGTTTGGCCAGTTTCCCGATGTCCAGCATGTACTCCATGAAGATGGTGGGTTCCACGTAAGTGGAGGCGATGGAATGGCATTGATAGTGTTTCGCCAGCGCCACGACTTTTTCCGGCGACAGATCGTAGTTGTACGTGTTGTCGGGCAGGGCCTGGGAAATTTCCCAGTTTTGACAGAATTTGCAGTCGAGGTTGCAGCCGGCCGTGGCGATGGAAAAGGACCGGGTGGCGGGCAGGACGTGGAAAAACGGTTTCTTTTCGATGGGATCGGCGTGTACGGCGCACGGATTGCCGTATACCAGAGAATAGTATTTGCCGCCGATGTTCTCCCGCACCTCGCAGTGGCCCCGCCCGCCGGGTCCCACCTCGCAGAAACGGGGGCAGAGATCGCACCGGATCACGCCGTTTTCCAGCGGAGTAAAATAGGGGGACAGCTTTTTTCCGATATAGCCTTGTTTGAGGTCCGCCGCTGAAGCAGAGAAGGGCAGGCCCCAAAGCGAGCCGGCGCCGGCGCAAGCGATGGCGCACCGACCGCATCGGATCATGAAATCGCGACGGCTGATTGGGTTTTCACTCATAAAATTCACCTGAATAAAGATCGCGTTGACTCGGTCTTTGATGATAAAGATTTACAGCGGAAAATGCAAATGGAAAGGCGGGGACGGGGCCGCCGTCAGAACACCTCGGCGGAAAACGTGAAAATCCGCGTGCCGGAGGCTTTCCATGCGTCTTTGGGCAGCCCCGCTTTCCGGCAGGTCTGTTCCAGGAAGGTTTGGCAGTCCCAGCCGTATTCAGTGGCCACCTGGGGGAGGAGCAGCCCGGACCGGCGGCCGTCCGTGATGTAGAGGCCATGGGTTCCCACCTGGATCTCCTCGATGGCGTCGGTCTCCTTTAGCGGGGTCATGGCGGAGATTTCAACGTCCAGATCGTCGAATTCCGAAGCGGTCACGGGCGGGAATCGGGGGTCTTCGAAGGCGGCGGCCTGGGCCATTTCGCAGACGGTTTCGGCCAGCGGCAGGCGTCCCACGATGTGACCGATGCACCCCCGCAGGCGGCCGTTTTTCTTCAGCGTCACGAAAGCACCCCGGATCTTTTTGAGGGCCGGATATGGGACGTCATAATTTGGAAGCGGCCGGCCCTCCAATCGGGCGGCGATGGATTCCCATGCGATTTTATGGAGCAGGGCCTTTTCGGCTTCGGAGAGGCCGGGTCCGCTCTTTTTCGACAGGTGCTGATTTTCCGACGGTGTTTCCGATCGCTTTTTACCTTGGCGGTTCCAGAATGCCGCCGCCATATAGCCCACCACCCGGCTTGTATCGCCCGTGACATCTCCGGAATTGGCGTAATGGAGGACTTGGGCCTCGTCCGCACCCAATTGCCGGGCCGCCAGCATGGCGGTGACCATGGGGCCGCCGCCGCAGGCCTCGCAGTCTCCGGATGAAAGACGGCGGTCCAGCCCTTCGGGGTCGAAGGCGGCAACGCGGTCCAGAACCACCTTGTCGAGTTTTTTCGCCGCCTCATAAGGATGGTAATGGGACAAATCGGTGGACGCCACGATCAGGGCCGGTTTTCCTTTGGCATGATCCGCGATTTTCTCGGCCAGCCATTGGCAGGCGGCGAGGCGCTGGTCGCCCATCACTAAGGGAACGAGTTTGAAATCGCCCAGGACCGTCTGGAGAAAGGGCAGCTGGATTTCGAGGGAGTGCTCCTGTGCATGGGCTTCGGGGACGTAGCGGATTCGGTCGTCCGTCCGCATGAGGGATCCGGCCGTTTCCCGATCGATGGGAACGATTCCCAGCGGGGTCCGGTATCCGGCGCCGTCGTAGACGGAGACCCCCGGAAAACGGGTCCGGTGGCTGGGCGCGATGATGAAGACCATATCGAAGGAAGCGTTCTGGAGGCGTTTGTAGGCATGGGCCGCCACCGGTCCGGAATACCGGTATCCGGCATGGGGAACGATGAGGGCCGTCGGCGGCGCGGCGAAGTGCTTCTTGTCTTCGGTTTCCGGCACGGCATTCAAATAATCCTGGATATTGTCCCTTAGCGTTGCCGGATCGCCGGGATACCAGGTCCCCGCGATGACCGATTCGCGGATGCGGTCTTGGGGCGGTTCGGCAAGGCAAGTGCCGGCAAGGAGCAGGCTAACCCCCATGCATAAGAGGCCCGAAAGCGCTTTTCTGGCTGTCATATGGGTTCCTCCTCAATTCTTAGAGATTAAAGCGATGACGCAAGAGTCATTCGGAATAAAACGATGCAGCCAAGATAGAAGACCGCTTCTCCCCTGTCAAGTGGCGTCGCATTGTCACAGTTCTCCCCTTTATTATTGGGTTGATTGGGTAAACTGCGGGCTTGACGCGTTCCGAAGTATATATTATAAAATATAGACTAACAATTGGAAAAGGGAGGGTTCCATGGTCTCTGCAAAATTGTTTAAAAACGGCCAGAGCCAGGCCGTCAGGCTGCCGAAGGAATTTCGATTTGAAGGGCAAGAGGTCTACATCAGGCGGATCGGCCGAAGTGTGCTTCTCGTCCCGAAAGATGACCCATGGCAGGAAATGGCCGATAGCCTGGAGAAATTCAGCGATGATTTCATGCGCGACAGAAAGCAGCCGGACCTTCAGGAAAGGGACTTTTTTGAATGACCTTTATGCTGGACACCTGCATCCTGATCCATATGATCCGAAAAAAGGATCGGAAGCTGATCGAAACCCTGCGGAACAAGCCGCCAAACGAGGTCTGCGTATCCTCTATCACCGTGGCCGAAATGGAGTACGGCGCCGCCAAAAGCGACTGGCCGGACAGGAATCGGGACGCGCTGTACCAGTTTCTTTCCCCGCTTGACGTCCTGCCGTTCGACGAAGCGGCGGCATTCGAGTATGGGCTGATCCGCGCGCATCTGGAGCGGAAGGGCGCGGTCATCGGCGCCATGGACATGATGATCGCGGCCCATGCCAGGAGTATCCGCGCCGCCATTGTGACCGATAATGTGGAAGAATCCAAACGGGTCCCCGGGTTGGCGGTGGAAAACTGGTTGAGACCTTGAAGACGGTTCCGAAGAGCTTGATTCCCGCTTTTCTCCTTGATCAAAATAGCCTTTTTCATTAACATTATTGTCCATGGGATACGTGTTCACCATAGAGGACGCCCGGCGATGGGACGCCTGGTGCGAGAAGCCCGCCAACCGGTTCGCCATGGATCTGGAGCACGACCTGATGATGGGCATGATGCAGCCCATGCGGCTGGACACGGTGCTGGACATCGGGTGCGGCGGCGGCGGGACCACCTCGTTCCTGGTCCGGAAAGGCATGAACGTGACCGGGCTGGACCCGTCCGGCCCCGTCCTCGAAACCGCATCGGAGAAGGTGGCGCACCGGGCGGACCTTCACCGGGGATTCGCCGAGGACCTTCCTTTTGACGACAATTCCTTCCACTACGTCTGCCTCTTCAAAACCCTCGAGTTCGTTGACGATCCGAGAAAAGCGATGGAGGAGGCCTGCCGGGTGGCCAAATACGGGGTCTTCGTCGGCATGGTCAACCCCTGTTCGTTCCGGGGCGGCGGGCTCCGCATCCGGCGGTTGTTCGGGGGGACGGTCTACCGGCACGCCCGGTTCCTGAGCCTGTGGGAACTGAAGGGGATGATCCGGGAGATCGCCGGCGACGTCCCCGTCCAGTGGCGGACCCTCGGGCAGTTTCCCTCCCGGCCGGGGCGGATCACCCGGTATATGGAGCGGTCCCGATACGTGCAGAAATGCCCCTTCGGCGCCTTTGCCGGGGTGTCCGTAACCCTGTTTCCCCGGTTCCGGGCCCGTCCCCTGGAATTGAAAACCCGGCCCAAGCCCTCGACCGGCGCCGTCGTGGCGGGGCTTGTGGGAAGCGTAAGGAGAGAGAAACGATGGAAATGAAAAAAGCGTTGCTTTTCGAGCCCTTGAAGGAAAACACCGTCAAGTGCAACCTCTGCAACCACCGATGCGTGATCAAGGAGGACAAGCGGGGCATCTGCGGGGTCCGGGAGAACCGCCGCGGGACCCTCTACACACTGGTTTACGGCCGGCTGATCGCCCAGAATGTCGATCCCATCGAGAAAAAACCCCTGTTCCACCTCCATCCCGGCAGCCTCTCCTTTTCCGTGGCCACCGTGGGCTGCAATTTCAAATGCACGTTTTGCCAGAACGCCGATATCGCCCAAATGCCATCGGACCGGGACGGGATGATCATGGGGGAATACCTCCCGCCCGAAACCGTGGTCCGGGAGGCGGAAAAGCGAAACTGCAAGAGCATCGCCTATACCTATACCGAGCCCACGGTCTACTTCGAATTCGCCCTGGACGCCGCCAAACTGGCCCATGAGAAGGGGATCAAAAACGTTTTCGTGACCAACGGCTACATGACCCCGGAAGCTTTGGAGATGGTCGCTCCCTACCTGGATGCGGCCAATGTGGATCTCAAGGCCTTTACCGGCGATTTCTACAAAAAACAATGCAGCGCCAAGCTGGAACCGGTCAAAGAGACCCTGCGGGAGATGAAGGCCAACAACGTCTTCGTGGAAATCACCACGCTGATCATTCCGGGCCTCAACGACGGCCGGGAGGAACTCAAGGCCCTGGCCGGGTTCATCGTCGACGAACTGGGACCGAAGACCCCTTGGCACATCAGCCGGTTCCACCCCACCTACAAGCTGACGGACGCGCCCCCCACGCCGGTGGCGACCCTGACCATGGCCCGGGACATCGGCATCGAGGCCGGTCTTCGCTATGTCTACACCGGCAACGTGCCGGGCGAAAAAGGGGAGTCCACTTTCTGTTATAGCTGCCAGGCGCCGCTGATCGAGCGGTGGGGGTTTTCCATCCGGGAAAACCGGCTCAGGGACGGTCAGTGCCCGGACTGCGGCGCAGCCATCGACGGCGTGGGACTGTAATGGCCAACGGCGTCGATGCCGGCCGGTCCGGCCGTGGGGAGTGGGGAGACCGGATCCTGACCTACGGCCGGATGATCAAGTTCACCCACACGATCTTCGCGCTGCCGTTCGCCCTCTCCGCGGTGGTGCTGGCCCAGCGGCGCCATCCCCTGACGCTGTGGGATCTGTTCTGGATGCTGGCGGCCATGGTGGGGGCCCGGTCGGCGGCCATGGGCTTCAACCGGATCGCCGACGCGGCCATCGATGCCCGGAACCCCCGGACGGCCGGGCGGGAGATTCCCTCCGGAAAGCTTTCTCTTCCGGCGGCGACACTGTTCGTGGCGGCATTTTCGGGCCTTTTTATCCTGTCCGCCGCCATGCTGGGGCGGACCTGCCTATATCTGTCGATTCCGGTCCTGGGCGCCCTCTTTTTCTACTCGTACACCAAGCGGTTCACCTGGCTGGCCCATCTCTATCTCGGATTCGCCATCTCCCTGGCGCCGGCCGGCGCATGGATCGCCGTGGCCAAGGGCTTTTCACCGGCGATCCTTCTGCTGTGCGGGGCGCTCATGACGTACATCGCGGGGTTCGACATCCTCTACGCCTGCCAGGACGCGGACTTCGACCGGGACGAGGGGCTCTGCTCCATTCCGGCGCGTTTCGGCCCCAAACGGTCGTTTGCCGTCGCGGCCGGACTGCATCTGCTGTCGTTCCTGTTCCTGGTCGCCGTCCATTTCGCCTTCGACATGGGACCTGTGTATGGGGTCGGCGTCTGCATCATCGGGGCGTTGTACGTCACCGAGCACCGGCTGGTCAGCCCCGACGATTTGTGCCGCATCGATATCGCCTTTTTTCACGTCAACAGCGTCGTCTCCCTCACGCTCTTTCTCGCCGTTCTGGGGGACGAGTTGATGCGGCGGATGGGATGACGGTTGAAGGATTTCCGAAATGCAAAAGATTTCGATACAGGAACTTGCGGCTGATATCCCCTTTTTCAGGACAACCGAAGAACGAGAGACCCTGCTGACAGTGATTGGCGCGCTGACGTTGCGCCGGATATCCATCCGGAAGGCATGCGACCTCCTGGAAATGGACAGAAGCGCCCTTCTGGACATTCTTGATGCCGCCGGCATGGAGTATTCATACCTCGAAGATCGGGACGTTGAAATAGAGAAACGATGGCCATGAGAGCCGTTTTCAACAGCTCGCCCTGGATATTTCTTTCGAAGTTGGACCTGTTGAAGGCATCATTGCCGCTTTTTGATGCGGTGATCGTTCCAGTGTCTGTGAAATCGGAAGTCCTTGAAAAAGGAGATGCTGCCGCGGACGCGCTTTCGGCCTGCCTCGAAAACGGAATTGTTACCATCGCCAAAACCCGAAATGACCGATTGACAGCAGCGATGAACCGGCGCATGGGGCTTGGCGAGGTCGAGGCGATCGCCATCGCGCTTGAAACCCAACCGGACATCGTAGTTTTGGACGACTACGCCGCCAGAACGGAAGCTATTCGCGTTGGTTTGCCGATCAGGGGGACATTGGCGATCATCAGGCAATTGATGGAAATGGAAAAAATTGACCTTCATCCCATTGAGTTGCGCCAGCAACTGGAAACGATGAAGTTCAGAGTGAAGGATCGAATCTTCTGAGAAATATTCAAGGATGTTGGGGGCGATGCTTCATAAACGCGGCCGCATCGCCCCTGATGATGCATAGGATCAATACTCCTCAAAATCCGCATCTTCCGGATCCTTTTCCTGTACGTCGAGCTTGACGCCGCCGGAGGCATCGGTCCCCTTGCCGGATCTGTTGAGGTCTTCCTTTTTTCGCCGAGCGGCGTCGCGTATCCCCGCCTCCCGTCTGCTGGCGCCTTCAGGTCCCCCCCGCTTCCTGTCTGAAGCGGCGTGTGTGGCCCCGGTCCTTCCCGCGGATGCATCCCCGATGTTGAAAAAATCCATGCTCTGCTTCAGCCGGTTGGCCTGATCCGCCAGCGTCTCGGTAGTGGCGGAAATTTCTTCGGCCGATGCGGATGTTTCCTCGGATACGGAGGTGTTCTGCTGAGTGACTTCATCCAGTTGTTGAAGGGCCTGATTGATCTGGTCCACGCCCGTGCTCTGTTCCCGGGAGGCGGCGTTGATTTCCTGGACCAGTTCCGCCGTCTTCCGGATGTCGGGGACGATCCGCTTCAGCATCTCGCCGGCGGTGTCGGCGATGTCGACGCTGGAGGCCGACAACTCGTTGATTTCCGCGGCGGCCGACTGGCTCCGTTCCGCCAGCTTGCGGACTTCCGAGGCCACCACCGCGAACCCTTTTCCGTGGTCCCCGGCCCGGGCCGCCTCGACGGCGGCGTTGAGGGCCAGCAGGTCGGTCTGCCGGGAGATTTCCTCGATAATGCCGATCTTTTTGGCGATTTCCCTCATGGCTGAAACGGTTTGTTCGACCGCTTTTCCCCCTTCCTCTGCGTCTTCCGATGCCTTCATGGCGATCCGTTCGGTCTCCATGGCATTGTCGGCGTTCTGCCGGATGTTGGCCGCCATCTCCTCCATGGACGCCGACGCCTCTTCCGTTGAGGCCGCCTGCTGGGACGAGCCCTGGGACATCTCCTGGGCCCCGGAACTCATCTGCTCGCAGACGGCCGCCAGTTGTTCCGATGATCCCGACACCGTGTCCGCGCCGGTTTTGACATCGGCGACGATCCGTTTGAGATTGACCGTCATCTCTTCCATGGCCGAGAGCATCTGGCCGGTTTCGTCGTCGCTGTCCACCTGGATCTCCCGGGTCAAATCGCCCCGGCCCAGGGCCTTGCAAATGTCCACGGCCGTCCGGAGCGGACGGGTGATGATGCGGGCGAGAAAGGCGGAGAGGAAAACGCCCATGGCGAGGGCCAGGCCGATGAACACCAGGATGGCGATGTCGGCCTCTCTGACGCTGGCGTCGGCCAGGGCCTCGGCTTCGCTGGAGAGTCCGCCGGCGCCGGCCATGATGCCGGCGATCCGGCGTTTGAGACCTGCCGTGTCCCGTTCGATCAGGGCTTCGTCCCGGATGACGGTCGTCAGCAGGTCTGCGTAGTCGGCAACGTTCCCCTCGATCCGTTCGATGGTTTCCTCTTCCTCTTCATCGACGGCCAGCCGGTCCAGGCGGCTGAGATACCCCAGGAGCAACCCCAGGTCGCCGGCCATTTCCCGGACCCGCCGGACCGCTTTGTCCAGAATGAATTCCGATTCGGCGTTCGAGACCCGGAGCATCAATACCAGGGCCTCGGTCAGGTTTTTCAGGGTTCGGTCGTGAAAACGGTCCGTTCCGGATTCGGAAGCCGCCGCCGATTCGTGGCGGCGGATCATTTCTTCCAGGGCGGCGTCCACCCGTCCGTTGAGTCTGTCCAGCTGTTGCCTGCCGTTTTCGATTTCCAGGTAAGCCCCCGTCACGCGCCGGGCATCGTTCCGGGCCGCCTCGATTTCTTCGGTCAGGTCCTGGAGGCGGACCCGGTAAGGATCGTCTCCCTCCATCCGGCGCTGCATGGCGGAAATCGCATTCCCAAAGTCTTTGAAGGTGGCCTGGAGGGCATCGTTCATCCGGTTGCCGTAAGAACGGCTTTCCAGCCCATGAAGGAGAAACTCGTTCATTTGCACCTGGATCTCATCGGCCATGATGTCCATTTCCATGGCTGCCGTTTCCATATGGAACGCCTCGCTGACCCGGGCGAGATAGACATAGCCGGCGATGCCCAGCAATGCCGCGAGGGCGACCAGGGCGCCGAACCCGACGTACAGTTTGGCGCGGATGGTCATCCGCAGGGCGGTCCCGCTGGAAAAAATGTAGACCGTCAAACCGCTCACGGCGATGATGACCACCAGGAAGATCCAGAAGGCAGGCGACAGGCCGGGGCGTTCTGCATGCGCCTCGTCGGTTTCGATCATCTCGAGCCAGTCGGTCTCCAGAAGGGTCAGGGTCTCTTCGTCCGCCAGGGAGACGGGGATCGGGCGGACCCGGTCGGCGCCGTCGGTGTGAACCGATCTGAGCGGCGCGGCCGCATCCGGCGCCGGGACGTGTCGCGCCGGACGCTGCCGCGGGGGCCCGTGAACGTCCCGGCGTTCGGCCGGAGCCGCCGCGCCGGGACCGCCGGAAAAGGCCAGCAACCGTCCCTGGTCGGGATGGGCGCCCATCCAGGACACCCGGCCGGATTCGATGTCGTAGACGGCCCCGGCCACCCGGAGGGCGCCGGCCCGGACCCGGGTCCGGACGGCCGGGCTGATCCGGAACAGATCCTCGACGGCTTGCCAGACATTCAGCCGCACCGTCTCGGCGATGAGCGCGTCGCCGTCGAGGCCCGGAAAATTCGTTCTGGCCTTGTCGGCGGCGGGGATGATATTGTCTACCAAGGGCGGGATGTTGCCGTGGACGTCGGCGTCCTGGACCACCGCCGTGACCGCGC
>CAYPCE010000077.1:0-16295 GCA_964409085.1 uncultured Desulfobacteraceae bacterium
TTGGTGTGCAGCTCTTGGAGTTTTTTGGCTTTTTCGATTACCTGGGCTTTTTCGTCCTCGGAAGCATTTGGTATGGGGAGAGGGGCGATGAATTGTTTATTGGCAGATCTATAATCGTTTTGGAAAGGTTTTGAAATACGACGCCAAACAAAATTGGCAACCGGTGCATTTAAAATTCCAGCCAAGAAAAACAAGTCCATTGAATCGTTAACCAATATGCCATTTACATCAACATTATCAAGGTAAAATGAGCCTTCTTTATCGACCGATGTAAAAAGGCGAATGATAAGACGTGGAACCATTAGTTTTGGATTTTCTTGCTTGTCTATATTTTGATTGCGGCCAAACTGAAACCATTGTTCATCGTCAAATTTACCCCTCTCCCGGGATCGCAATTCCTTTTCGTAAGTCTTCAAATGAGTCCAAGCTTTGGGAAACTGACTAACCATTTCCGTTTCTGTGAATAACCGAACACGTCCATTTTCAAACTTGTATGGAAACAAAATATAAGTTGATGTATCCGGTACCTGGTAACGTTTAGCTTCCTGACCAGAAACAAGCGGGTGCATGATATCGTCTTCAATTTCTATTTCAACGGGTGCTTTTTTCCCTTTCGGCTTATGTCGATACTTTCCGCGACCGATACGCTCCAGATGGTAAATGTAATCAGCGCTGGTAATCAATCCCTGGAAAATTTGTTTCGAATAAGTTTTGCTACCAAGATCCTTCAGCTCCTTTTTTAAACGATAAAGAAGGTTACGCTCAGCATTTGGGGCTAGAGTCCAACTTTCTTCTTCGGGTAGGTGCTTGAAAGCGATATCATCTTTCACATCCTGCCATACTAAGGAGGCAATATCTTGCTTTCCGTTTGGAGCAAATACGCATCGGATTCTATGACGTTCAGCTCCGATGAAAAATTGAAGCGCTGTATAGGTAATCGCCTCCTCAAACACTTGAAAACTCTTAAAATCAACCCATCGATCCAATCGGCGGGTGCGTTTGATTTTTTGTCGAAGCCCTTTGCCGTATTCGTTCACCAACCAAACGCTCGGCGCGATGTAGCCCATCTTGCCCTCCTTGTTCAACAATTCCACGCCGCGCTCAATGAATGGGAGATAGATGTCGAAATTGCCGGTCTGGGTGCTCTCGTACAGGGGGTTGCCATCCTTGCGTTTGGCTTTTAGCAGATATTCGGCGACATCTTCCTGAATTTTTCGGAAGTGTTGCAGCTTGACATAAGGGGGATTGCCGATGACGCAATCAAAACCGGGGTTGTCGCCTTCAAAAACCTCCGGGAAAGCGCTTTCCCAGTCAAAAGTATTGACACGGTTCTTTTCGTCTTCACCAAACAGTTCCTGGTTAATCCCCAGCTGGGCATAAAAGTCATGCCCGATTAGCGAATTGCCGCACCGGACATTCTCATCCAACGTCGTCAAGGGTTGCCCCGGTTGAGCGGTGTACAGCCACAACGCTAATCTCGTTATCTCTACGGATTCGGCATTGATATCCACCCCATAGAGATTGCTGGACAAGACGCCGCGCATTTCCGAATGGATATCGAAAAGGCCCATTTGGCCCGTCAACCGCTCCGCCTCTTTGGCCACCCACTGCCGTTGCTCATAGAGATATTTGAACGCCTGGATCAGGAATGCGCCGCTGCCACAAGCCGGATCGACGACTTTCAATTGGTTCAACCGCCCGCTGTACTGGTCAAGCGCCTTTTTATATTCGCCGACGAGCTTTGATTTTCGGGGGCTTTTCCTGTATTCCTTGATCTGCTCTTCGGTAATGTCAGCAAATGCATCGAACCCCAGTTCTTCCCGGATTTCAGAAAGACGGGTACCGACGGTTTGCTCGACAATGTAGTGTGTAACCCACTCCGGTGTGTAATAAACGCCGTCGCGTTTTCGTTTGGTAAGTTCAGTCAGGGATGCCCGGCCTTCGGCGTAGGCTTCCATGACTTCCAAATCAGTAATGCTTTGCTCGAATATCCGTCCCAAAGCGGTAAGGGTCAGGGTTCGCCCCCCGGCGTCATCGGCAGCGCCGAAATTGTATTTGGTCGAAAAGTAGAGCAGTGTTTTTGGATACTGTAAAAGCCGTGTGGGGCTCTGCCCCTGATTGTGTTCACAGAAAATCCGGTTGGGGAGTATCAGGGCGTCCATCTCAGGGTCTTTTTCGAACAGACCGCCGTTGAACCTGTTGATGCGTTCCTGACCGAATGGGGTGCCGTCTCTCATGGATGCAAACAGCGCTTTGACTCTGGTCCATGCATCTTCGGCATCGGGGTTGTAAAATTGGCTGACGCTGACTTCTCTCAGGGCTTCCCGGAGAATATTGGGCGGATAGTTCAATTCCCGTCCCATGTCTTCGCAGTAAAGGATAAAGAGGCAGCGGTCTAATATTCGCTGTGTGAACCTGACCAAAAGCCGCAGCAGGCCTTTTTCCTCGTACTGGGGATTAAAGCGACGCAACGCCCGATAAATTTCTTCCCGATAGGCGTGATATTCAGCGTAAAATTCGTTTTCCAGCGCCTGCTCATGGACGATTTGGTTGTCCAGAAGCTGTTTCAACCCAGAATCCCCGGTAGTGGTCAAAAGCCAGTGGGAATGAAACAAGCGATAGAACAGAAACCGCTGAAATGCCGAATCTTCGTTGTCCGCGATTAGAGGATGAATGAGGTCTCCTTCGGCGGGTTTGATGACGAACCGCTGATACTGGGTTTTATTGCCGTAGATATACAGGCGAAACTCATTCATGTCGGTTACGATACCCCAGGTGGGCAGAACCGGGGAAATGAGCCCCGTCCGTGCCTCCCGCAAATAGTCCAGGCATTGATCCACCGGTGAGCGGTCATTGGGACGATTCACCTGCGGTTTGTCCAGCCCGGAGCGGTCGTCCTTGAACTCCCCCAACACCCGGGGGATCTCCTCCATATCCTTACGCCCGAAATGGCCCAAAGCGATATCCGCTTCCCCTGTGCCGCCTTTCTGCCCCGCCCCCTTCACAGGGTATTGCGGATACAGCGTGTACCCGGTCTTCTTGGCGCTTTCACCGCTGCCGACATACCCCCAGGTCTGTTTGAAAAACAGGTCAATAAACGAGTTTTCAGATGCGGTTTCTTTCTGCCATACCTTTTCGGCCCAGTTTTTCAACCGGACATACAAGTCCTCGGCTACGGTTGATGTTTTAAATTCCTGGTAATCCCTGGCCCACACGGAGCGAAGGTAGGCGGTATTGAAAAGGAGGGGATGCTTTTCCATATGATTGATTTCTATAAGTGCGTTTTGGGGGCGTTCACATTGTCGACCACGGGCGTTACAATGTCAAATCATGTGATTACGTGTCAATAATGCGCAAAGGGCAAAGAAACAGCGATATCGTGGTCATTCCTCTTGAAACACCGGCCGGTTCCCGCCACCGTCTTCGGTGCGGCGATCTCCTTCGCCGTTATCATCTTGTTCCCGGGGATGATCTTCCCGCGTCCCAGAGTCTGTTTGTGAGGGATTTTCTTGGGGATTCTCCTGATTATTCGGTTGTGAAAAAAAGTTCGTTTGCCATAAATTCAAACCGCTCTGACCTGTTGACCCGGTGTTGGAGTCCCTTTGCTGCTGTTGGTATTCAGGCGGTATTATCCGGCCCGGCTCTTCCGGTGGAAAAAATTGATTTGGGTATGGATTATCAATCCTTCCTTCTTGCGTTAGCTTGAGACACATACCTTGCAAGTACTCCTCTGTGATTATTGTCTCTCTGGGCATTCTGTCACGCAGTTCCCGAAGGCTGATTCCGGTCCTTCTGTATCTGGGATTTCTGACTATCCTGCAAACTTCGTTTTCGTGTCTCTGGTAGCGCTTTTTAGGATTTTCAAAAATAGGCATACTTTTCCCCCTCACCAATAACAGTTCGCTAAAAACTCCTCACTATCACCCCTTACCCTCGGTTCTTTCCCGCACCCCGAAAAATCAACCGCCGTGCCTCAATCTTGATCTTCTTCCCGCATTTCGAATTCCGGCTTATATGGGATATGTCCTTTTTGACAAAGAATGAGCCCTATCCTCGGATATCCCGGCGGTAGGTTTTTTACAAAGCGCTGACGAAAATACCGAAGGAGATGACGACCGCATCACGGGATTCGGACGGTTTATACGAACTTATTATTACGGTATTTTGAGGTTTTCCAATTCCTTCGCCCGCCCCGCCGTCTCAATCAAAAAACACTCATTGGCGTTGATTCGGGCGATGCTTCCCCCGGCAGGGTCTGCATAAAAGGCGCAGTTGGCGTCCCGGTATTTGATCCAGAGTCTTTGCACATCCCGGAGCTGCCTTTTCCTGTCCGGCGGAAGTTCCCTCAAGATCTCTTTGTAGGCGTTGTTCAGCCGGTCATCCTGGCGGGCTGTTTCAGCGGACATGCAATCCAAAACCTTCATTGTGACGCCGCCGGACTTATCCATGCATGATGCGTATTCGGCGCTCAGTCCAAGGTCATCGGCGGGTACTGGATGGGCAACAAAGAGTGTGAATAAAACGGCAATGAATACCCTTTTGTGTATCATATCCTCCCTCTTTTTTCAGCGACGGTGATGGTTGTAAGGTTTACAATGAAGAAGGCCTTTTTAGCTTTTGCGATATTCGAGTCGAAATACATTGTAAAATCGTTATCGTCAATGGGTCTCCAGGAATTTTTTCCATACCTCCCGAAGAACCGCCCATATGCAGCGGGCGGTTAACAGAAAAACTTGATGGAACCCTCATATTTTGCTTATAAATACCCTATGTTTACCACTGAGTGGTCAAAAGAGACGGTTAAACAGCTGCTTCGCTTTCCGATCAAAGACGGAAAGAACATGTCCACAGTTTCTACAAATTCAATTGGTTATTCTTTCTCGTCGGCGGGCGGCCTCCGTCCGCTGCCGAACCGAATCCATCCCTGGGACATTTCCCCTGCGGAGGCCCGGATCCTCCAGGGACGGCTGGCGCAATCCCTGATGCTGGAAAACCGGCTGGGAGAGGTGACAAGAGTGGCGGGCATTGATGTGGGATTTCCCGGCGGCATGGCCCGGGCCGCCGTGGCGGTGCTGGATTATCCGGGGCTGTCGGTGATCGAGTGGGCCGTGGCCACGCGACCCGTTGCGCTGCCCTATATTCCCGGATTGCTCAGCTTCCGGGAAGGACCGGTGATCCTCGAAGCCCTGGAAAAGATAGAAACGGTGCCGGACCTGCTCATTTTCGACGGCCAGGGCATCGCCCATCCCCGGCGGCTGGGCATCGCGGCCCACATCGGCATGCTCCTCGACATGCCGGCCATCGGATGCGCCAAATCCCGCTTGTGCGGGGTATATGCTGAGCCGGGGATCGAAAAAGGCGGCCACGCGCCGTTGCTGCACGAGGGGGAGGAGATCGGCAGGGTGCTGCGGACCCGAACCGGCGTCAAGCCGGTCTTCGTGTCTCCGGGTCATCGGATGGATATGGCGGGGAGCGTCGAATGGGTGCTCAACTGCTGTGGAAAGTACAAACTGCCGGAGACGACCCGATGGGCCCACCGGATCGCGGGCGGTGCGGCGCCGGGCAGATGACGGGTCCAGTTAAGCGGCAGCCCGCTGGGTGGGAATCATCAACATATGATATCCATAATCCATGTGAATATCCGTCAGCTTGTCGCCGGCAAATTCGATCAAATCAATCTGTCGATCCTCGTCTTCCGGAGACGTCACCTCAATCCAAAGGGTTTCCGGATCTTCCGGGCTTTCGACGACACGAATAAGATGAACTTCGGGAAACTTTTCGCTGGTTTCCGCCATCAGTTCGTCTATTAATTCCTGCTGCTTGAAATTAACCATTCTTCAACGCCTCACTTATGAGCTGGATCATTTCTTCCGCTCGGGAAATCTGAGCATGGGCAACCTTTTTACCGATCCGTTCCGGCTTATAATCCGCCATTTCACGAAAATACTGCATCTTCGCCAACAAAGATTTCATCCTTGATGGAAACGCTTTCTCCCTGTTGACCAGCCTTCTGTTGAACTCGGCTTGCACCCATTTGTGATCCAATCGCTCGCGTTTATAGCCTCTGGACGCCAGCAGCGCAACGGTTGCCTGAAAAGCGGCGTAATAGGCCCGGTTGGTCGAGGCGTCATACAGGCCATTTTCAAAACAGATCCGGGCTGCGGTCAGATTGTGTTCAGCCTTTCCGGAAAATTCCTCCACCATTAGTATATCCCCGCTCCATTTTCAGCGCCAATCAACATTGAAAATCTTATTTGCTCGTCATCACCCAGATCCCCTGCCACTCCCGCATCACCGATTCGCCCCGGTCCGGGTTTTCGGCCATCGTCTCCAGGAGGTCTTTACACTTCCGGTGATAGGCCCCGGCGGCCGGGTCGAAGCGGGCGATCTGGGCGAAGGCGGCTTCGGCCTCTTGCAGCTTTCCTTCGTAGAAAAGGGCGAGCCCTTCGGTAAAAGCGGCGTAGAGTTCTTTTTTGGCGTCGAACTCTTTGAGGTACATGGGCTCATACACGGTGACGGCTTCGGCCTCCTTGCCGACCACCCGGAGCCGGGCCAGCTCCCGGAAGCCGAAATCCTCGGTCATGGCATTCCGGGTGTGATGGGAGATCATGGCGTAGGTGCCGAATTCCTTGTTGGCGCCCTCCAGGCGGGAGGCCAGGTTGACCGCGTCGCCGATGGCCGTGTAATCGAATTTGGTGTGGGATCCGAAATTCCCCACCACGGCCTCGCCGGTATTCATGCCGATGCGCATGCGCAGGTCCCGGTCCACCCCTTCCAGTTTTTCCCGGAAATAGGGCCGCATCTGGGCCAGCTTGGCCTGGCATCTGAGGGCGCTTTTAACGCAGCGGTCGGCGTGATCGGGCAGTTCCAGGGGGGCGTTCCAGAAGGCCATGATGGCGTCGCCTTCGTATTTGTCGACCGTGCCCCCCTCCTCGGTGATGATGTCGGTCATGGCCGTCAGGTATTCGTTGAGCAGCGCGGTCAATTTCTTCGGGTCTTTGATCTTTTCGGATATGGTGGTGAAGGATTCGATGTCTGAAAAGAAGAAGGACAGGATCCGCCGGTCGCCCCCCAGTTGCAACTTGTCCGGGTCGTTGATGAGCTGATCGATGACCGCCGGGCTGATGTAGTGCTTGAAGGCGTCTTTGATGAACCGTTTCTGGTGGCCTTCAGTGGCGTATTTGATGGCGAACCCGAGGAAAACCGCTGTGACGACGGCGGTTTCGCAGAACATCAGGTGGAGCCAGTAGCCCTTCACGTAATAGCCGACAGCCACGGCCGGCGTCAGCAGGGCGAAGAGAAGGCCGACGCCGACGATGGCCGCCGGGTGGGCCAGAAAGGCCACCACCGTCACGCAGCCCAGGGTCAGGGCGGCGGCCACGAGAAAGGTCTGGAGGAAGGAGACGGTCCGGACGAAATCCCCCGAAAGGAAATTGTCCAGGGCCGTGGCATGGATCTCGACGCCGGGGAACACGCCGCCGCCGGGGGTGGGGCGCAGGTCGAAGAGGCCGGGCGCGGAAAATCCCACGAAGACGTATTTATCTTTGAAGGCGTCGGAATCGGCGATCACCGGTGCGCCGCCTTCCATTATCCGGATCTCCGACTGGATCACCGCCGCGGCGCTGTAGGCCGTGTGGGTGCCGGTGGGGCCCCGGAACCGGAGGATGGCCCGGCCGTCGGGACCGGTGGGGATGTCGCGGTCCCCCACCCGGATGGTCCCCGGCCCGACCTCGACCGCGGCCTCCGGCTCGGCGGCCAGGTAGGGACCCAGCCCCAGGGTCGCCAGATAGCGGTCGTCGAACCGGCCCAGGAGGGAGAGGCGGCGATAGACGCCGTCCGGGTCGGGAGAAAGCTGGACGTTGCAGAGAAGGGCGGCGCTTTGGGCGACTTCGGGGATGGGAAAAGCGGCTCTGGGAAAGGTGAGGATGGGATTTTTGTCGAGGTCCGGTGCAACCTGGACCTTCACGCCGGGTGGCGGCGCATCCGGGGGCCACTCCAGCCGGTCCCCGGTCTCCTCTCCCAGAAAGACCGTCCCGGCCACCCGGCCGTTATCGGCGATGGCCTCGCCCAACACGGCGTCGTCCCCGCCACCGTAGAGGGAGGGCTCGGTGAAGAGGATGTCCAGGGCCACCGCTTTGGCCCCCTGACGCCGGCAGTGACGGATGATGGCGCCGTAGACCTCCCGGGGCCAGGGCCACGACCAGCCGTTGACTTCGCTGCCCCAGTCGAGGCTGTTCTGATCCACCAGGATCAGCCGGATCTCATCGCTGGCCGCCCCTTCCGACGCCAGAAACCGGGCACGCCAGTCCCACGTCTTGGCCTCCCATGCGTCGAGCCAGCCCGTCTGCCACAGGAGCAGGGCCAGGGCCACACCGGCCACGCCGGCGCAGACCACGAAGACGCGGCGGTCCAGTTTGGCGAAACGTTTGATCACGCGGTCAGACGTTCTGCATGGCCGCTTCGAACCGCGACTGCCGGGCCTGGGGCGCATTCACCGGCCCGAACCCCGACACCAGGGACTTGATCCTTTCGATGCGGTCTTCCGGTGAGGGGTGGGTCTTGGCGAAATCGAGCCCGCCGGACTTGAGCTGGCGGCTCATGATGGAGAGCATGTCCGTCAGGCCGTTGGGGTTGTACCCGACGTTGCGCAGGGTGGCGACGGCGGCGGCGTCCGAGGCGTATTCCTGGGACTTGGAATACCCGCTGTTGACCAGGGTCTCGATGATGTCCGAAACCGAATCCTCGAAGACCGAGGTGAGATTGGCCAGGTCCTGTCCGCCCATAGTCTTGGCGCTCTCGGCGCCGAGAACCGTCAGGGCGCTGGTGATCCGGGAGGCCCGGATGGCCCGGAGGCCGTGCTGGAGCTGGACGTGGGCCACCTCGTGGGCGAGAACCGCGGCGGCCGCGTCTTCGCTCCGGCAGCAGCGGAGCAGGCCCCGGGTCGTGAAAATGAGCCCGCCGGGGGCGGCGAAGGCGTTGATCTCATCGGAATCGAGGATGAGGAAATGATAGCCGCCGAAGGTCTCCGGCCGCGCCGAGGCCCGGGCCACGGTCTGGCCCAGGAGGTTGACGTACCGGGTGGCGGCCGGTTCGGTGTAGGGCTGGTATTTCTGGAGGATCACCGCCCCCACCGTGCGGCCGATGTAATATTCCTGTTCCGGGGTGATGTCCTGGAAGGTCTTGCCCACGGCGTCGGCGCTCCGGGTGAGGGACTGGCCCTGTTGCTCCGTCATAAAGCCCGTGGATGTGGCGATGTTCGACCCCAGTTTGGCCACCTCTCCCATGCTTTCGCACCCGGAAAGAATGGCGGAGAAGGCTGGCACCGCCAAGGCGCCCAGGGTCCATTTACCCGCCAGGCCCAAAAATTCTCTTCTGTCAGTCGGTTTCATATTCCCCTCCTTCATGGCTGCACCGCCCCTTCCCGGAGGAACCGGAGCATCTCGTTCTGGGAAACGGTGGTGGCCTCCATCCGGTCGATCCAGGTGAAATCGGCGTTGGGATTGCGGGCCTTGTAGGCGTCCTCCACCTCTTCGTTGAACCCCTTTCCCGCCAGGGACAGTTCGTCGCTGGTGGCGTACTGGTTCACGTTGGCGGCGCCGGATTTGAAGACGATTTTCTTGTCGGTGAGGGCCGACCGGTGCATCCAGCCCTGGACCCCGGCCCCGGAGACGCCGAGCCAGTCCCCCTGTTCCCCGGTGGCGGACACCTGTGTGCCGTAGGGCAGGCGGCCCACGATCTTGCCCAGAAACGAGGGGGTGGACCGCACCTCGCCGGATTTGACCTGAACGCTCAGGGTCTCCCCGTAGGCGGCCACGGATCCCATCACCGCCAGCCATGCCATCAACGCGATAAGAATCGGGTGTTTCATCGGATTTTTCCTTACTATCGGTTGGAAGTTGATGCCCCCGCCAGTCCCCATCGCGTCACGGTCGCCACGGCAACGGTTCCAGCGGCCAGTGCGAAGAGGAAAACAATCAGGGGCGAATACTGGCCGGTCACGGTCAGGTCGTCCAGGGAAAAATAGGGCGCCAGATAGGCGGTCCGCACCAGGTCCCGCATGACGGCCATGATAACGATCAGGATCAGGGCGGCCGCGGTTGTGGCCCATACATCGCCCCGGATGCCGAAGATCAGGGCCAGAACCAGCACGCCGAGGGACAGGAGAAAAACGCCGGTGTGAAGCGCGCTGCCCCCCATGAAAAGGTTGAGGATCTCGGCCGGAAGCCGCATCTGGAACCAGAACCCAAAGATAAGCTGAAAAAGCGTGGCGTAAAGAAACCAGTTGAGCCCTCGCCGGATGTTGGCCCGTGCGTCCGGAACGCCGCGCCGTTGCCTGTGATGCCAGACCAGGGCGATAAAAAGCCCGCCGATGGCGACCGACGCCGTCATGAAATGGAGATACCTCGGCAGGAGGGTGGGATCCGCCAGGTTGAGGAGGGTCCCCTGGGGATTGTCGAAATACCGGGGCCAGGAGATCGGCGTGATCATCAGGGTCATGTTGTTGACGAAAATGAAGGCCACGATGAGCAGGATTGCCACCGTGGCCCCCAGGAACCCGTTCCGGCGGTCCGCCAGGCCCTCGAACTTGTATTTGTAGAGATAAGCGCTGTAGTAGCCGATGATCAGCAGGCCGATCACTGACAGCCAGGGGACGGCCATGAGCTGGGAACTAGCGTAGAAGAAGTGTCCGTAAAGGGTCTGGAGAAAGAGCAGCGGCGCCACCCCGAAATTGACGGCAAAGGCGATGAGGAAGGGGAGTTTGCGCGACACGTCCTTCTGGAGATCGCGGGTCCCTTTGTCGTCCGTAAACCGGCCGGCAAGGGCGATGATCCCGCTCCCGAGCATGGCGTTCATGAGCAGGATGTGGACGGTGAACGTGAGGATCAGCAACACCTTGAACCAGCCCCAGTGGACCGGGATGGCGTCGGCTGTGGGAATCAGATCGACGGGGTTCATGGGCGGCGCTCCTCCGGGGTCTTCCCCTCTGCCAGAGCCGCCTGGGCCAGGTCGCCGATGGCGACCTCGGTCAGGCGGTGGTTGCGAAAAATGGTCAGTTTGAATGTATCATCCACCCGGTTCCGAATCAAGTTTCTTGTCCCCTTTCCGGCAATGGGCCCGGCGGCCCAGACGGCGAGCCCCCGGAGGTGGGGGTCGGCGGATTGGAGAAAGGGCCGGAGGTGGGGGGCGGCCTCCGCGGCGTGGGCCGGCCGTGCGTGGGCCAGCCGTCCCAGGCCCCACAGCAGCCCCCGCTGGAGGGTGGGGTGCTCCAGGTAGTTCCCGGCCTCGTCGGCATAGGAGACGAGGATGGCGCCGAACTCCCCGGCCAAGGGTTCGCTCCGGGCCATGATCTCGCCCATGGCCTCGGGAGAGCCCCATCCGATGCCACCGGACTCGTCGTTGAGGTTCCACATGAGGCGGCGCATGATCACCCGGGCCGACTCCATGTCCCGCTCGGCCAGAGCCGCCACCACGGCCCCCATGGCGGTCACGGCCCGCCATTTGAGCAGCGGGTCGCCGCTGTAGAAAAAGGAGAAGAGCGGGTTGACGGCCTGGCGGGCCGGCATCGCCAGGATCGCGTCGAGTGCCGCATCCAAATCGTCGCCGGTCAGCAGGTCTTTGATTTGCCGTTTCAGTCGGCGTCCCGTGGGTTTGTTCTGGGCCATGGCGCTAAAAGGTAATCAATTCATATCCTTCGTTCCGGAACCGGGCCATGCTGGGGTGGCCGGACATTTCACCCAGAGGCGCCAGCCCCTGGGCTTTGGCCGCGTCGAGGCTGCCGGTCTTGCCCGCGCAGGCATTGCAGACGCCGGCCACCAGCCCGGCCGCCTTCACCTTCTCCCAGAGACCATGGAGGGGGTGGTCCTCACCGTCGAGATCCGGCACCAGCTTCGTGGCCGACCCTTCGATGATCACCTGGACGGTCTCTTTCCGGGCGTGCATGTCCAGGGCGTTCAGGAGCACATGGATAAAGCACATGGGGTCGCCGTTGAAGACGAACATCGCGTATTTTTTCATGGAGCGCCTCCGGTTCGGTTAATCGTCCGATTCCCAGAAAATGCAATCTTTCGGGCAGTTTTTAATGGCCTCCGTCACCGCTTCCAAGGGGTAAAGGGGGAGGGAGGCCACTTCGATATAGCCGGCGTCGTTTAAGATAAAGACCTCGGGGCAGACATCCACGCAGACCTCGCAGCGGATGCATACGCTCAGATCGACAACCGGCCGCTTCATCTATTTTTAGCGCTGGTCTTTGCGCTGGCGAATGGCCTCGCCGATCCGTCTGCCCAGGGCCTCGGATTTCCCGATCCCGTCTTCCTGGGGCACATACTGGATCTTCAGGGGATCGTCAAGCAGGTCGAACTTCATCTCCGACAGGGCGTCGTGGACCAGTTTTGGGGATTCCCCGCTCCACCCATAGGAGCCGAAGGCGGCGCCCAGCTTGTTCTTGGGCTTGAGCCCCTTCATGTAGGTCAGAAAATCGGCCACCGTGGGGAAAAGCCCGTTGTTGAGGGTGGGGGACCCAACCACCACGGCGGCGGCGTCGAGCACCTCGGTCATGATGTCACTCCGGTGCCACTCCCGGAGCTTCATGGGCCGGGCCGTTGCCCCGGCGTCGGCCACGCCCGTCGCGATGGCCTCGGCCATCGCCTCGGTGCTGTGCCACATGGTGTCGTAGACAATGATGGCTTTGTTCTGATTTTCTTTTTGTTTCGACCACCGGACATAGGCGTCGATGATCTTCATGGGATCCTTGCGCCAGATGATGCCGTGGTCGGGGCAGATGGTCTTGATCTCCAGGCCCATCTCCGTGACCTGATCCACCAGCTTGAGGATCAGCGGCGCATAGAGGAGCAGGATGTTGGCGAAATATTTTTTGGCATGATCCATGATGGCGTCGCCCACCACGTCGTCGAACATCTCCTGGCCGGCGTAGTGCTGGCCGAAGGCGTCGCTGGAAAAGAGCATCCCCTCTTCCTTGCAGTAGCTGAACATGGAATCGGGCCAGTGGAGCATCCGCGTCTCCAGGAAAGTGAGGCTCCGATTTCCCAGGCTCAGGACGTCGCCGCTGGCCATGGGCTGGTAGTTCCACTTCTGGGAGAAATGGCGGCCGTGGTTTTTCATCCCCATCTTGGAGACGTACAGGGGCTTGTCTTCGCCGATGCGGTGCATGATCCGGGGCAGCCCCCCGGAGTGGTCCAGTTCCGTGTGGTTGCTCACCACCAGGTCGATTTTGTGGGGATCGACGATCTGGGCGACGTTCTGGAGGAGTTGGCCGGCGAATTCTTCCTTGACCGTGTCCACCAGCGCGATCTTTTCGTCCATGATGAGATAGGCGTTGTAACTGGTGCCCATGTGGGTGGAATATCCGTGAAAATCCCGGATATTCCAGTCGATGGCCCCCACGTTGTAAATCCCTTTGGCGATTTCTACGGGTTTCATTGGCAATTTCCTCTGGCGGATTGATCGACGCAGGAATGCCCTTTCGCGCCGTCGGGCGGTCCGCCGGCGCAAAAGGGCATCCGCGGGTTCTCAGGTTTCAGTTGTTCAGGCGTTGCCGGCTACTCTTCCTTCTCAAAATCGTCCTTGCCCGCGCCGCAGATGGGGCAGACCCAGTCGTCGGGCAGATCCTCGAACTTCGTACCGGGTTCGATGTTGCTTTCCGGATCGCCTTGTTCGGGATCATAGATGTAGCCGCAGACCGTGCACACATACTTGTCCATTTTCAACCTCCTCTGTCTGTTTGGGATCCATTAAAATAAAATGTAACATGACCTCAGGATGCAGCATCCAGGGAATCCATCAGTTCCATGACCTTTGTTTCAATCTCGTCCCGTACCCTTCGCATGGCGTCGAGCCCCTGGCCGACGGGACCATCGATGTCCCAGTCGATCCGGGTCGCGCCCGGCAGGTCGCCGCAGGGGTCGTCGCACCCCATGGCCACCAGGGTGTCCGGCTTGTCATGGGCGACCACGTCTTCAATGGTGCGGGGAATGCGGAAGCCCATGTCGATCTTCTTCTCCGCCATCGCCTCTTGCATGGCGGGGTCGATCTTTTCGGCGGGGACGCTGCCGGCGCAGAGGGCTTCGATCCGGCCGCCGGCGTGGACCTGGGCGAAGGCCGCCGCCATCTGGCTCCGGCACCGGTTTTCGCGGCCGGCAAACAGCACCTTCTTCCGTTTGACGAGCGGGTCGACGAGCAGGTCCGCCATCTCCCCGATATCCTGCTTGTAGGTGGGATGCTTCTCCATGTCGCCGGGCCCTTCGATCTTGAAATAGGTGAGCCCGCCGGCGTATTTGGCGGAGATGGCGTCGAAAAAATACCGGGCCGTGAGATGGGTTCCTTCGAAAAGGCTCTTGCCCTTGGTGGCCCCCACCGACAGGAGCAGCCCCTGCCGGCTCTTGTGGCGCGGGTCGCTCAGCCCCAGGCGGTACCGGCAGGACCAGAGGGTCTGGCTGCGGTCGACAGGGGCTTTAAGCTGGGCCGTAATGTTGTAAAAGAAGATCGGGCTGGCCAGCACCACCACTTCGGCCCGTCGAAGCAGAGGGTAGATCTCTTTCTGCATCTTGTCGTCGATGGAGCAGATCCCTTTCCGCTCACAGACGCCGCACTCGATGCAGGGGGAGACCGGCATGTCGTGGGCGTGGACGACCCGGGTCTCGGCCCCCCGCTTCTCGGCTTCGGCCATAAACGCCGAGAGGAGAAACCGCGTGTTCCCTTTTTTGCGGGGACTTCCTTCCAGTCCGAATACCAGCATGGGCGATGGGTCCTTCCGGTTTAGGGGATCACTTCCGTTGATGGCACTGGGAGCAGAGGGTCGGCCCTGAATCTTTTCCGTCCCGCTTGTTCTCCCGGTGGCACGCGATGCACTGCTTGTTCATCACCTGCTGCCGCTTGAGGGTACCCTCATCTTTCAGTTTTTCGATGGACCCGGCTTCCCGGGGAAAGAGGTCGTGGCAGGCGTTGCAGTCCGCCAGGTTCTCCTGGTGCTGCCGGTGGGGAAACGGGACAGATCCCCGGGTCCCCCCTTCCAGTTCCATCTGTTCAGCGCCCTTGTTCTGTTCGGCCACGGCCAGGGCCGCGGCCAAGCTTACCAAGAAAACGATTGTCAGCAACAAAATTGCGCTACGGCGCATCGACTGGCTCCTTTCGTCGGTTGACCGAATGCGATCTATCGGTCGTCATCTGGGAAACATGAGTCTATATTTTCAATCTGGTGAATTAAAGATGACAGAATATCATAAGCTGATTTCGGCGTAACCTTGACCGGCTAATCGATGATAAAGCGCTCAAAGGTCACCCATAAGGTCAAAACGAAGAAGTCGTCGGCATCCTTTCTGCTGTTTTCAATCCAGTCCGAGGCTTCATCCACGGACGCGCCCAAGAATATCGTATCCTTTGCAATCCCCGAATCCCGCAGCCTCACGCCTCTTGCCGCGATTTTGAAACAATTCTTCGACGTCAGGTAGTCGTTCCATATCCGGTCAAGCGGATTGGGAGGCGCATTCATAATCGCTTACCCGGGAGATAAGATCCAGGAACAAGCGTCTCGTCCAAAGGATGAGCCTTGGCCCGCCTTCTATCGTCTGTCCAGTACCAGCCCGCCGTTGTTATCCCCCGGTAAAGCGGTGAAACCCGCGACTTGCTCTCTCCCGGCATTTGGATTCCAACGGTTACCGATGGTCCGCCCTCTTTAAAAAAGAAAATGTTTTCCCTGTCCATCGGCCCGATGAAATCCGCCCTGCCGCTGGCGCCGACGATCTGGGTTCCAACCGGCGCTATCGTCGCAATGGGCCTGTCGAATTCATTCATGAGACGCAGACCCGGTGCTTTGTATTCGCCGATGGCTTCTTCGGAAATTTCGTGGATGGTCTCATGGACGCTGATCTGCGTGTCTTCAACCCAGTTCCGGATATTTGCATAGAATTCCTCGAGCGCGGCAATGTACCAACCGACGTTCTCATTGTGCTGCAACACCATGGGCTCACCTGTCTTCTCTTAATAAAACTCCTCATACGCCAGATCCTCCCGGGTGACCTTGCCCATGAAGAGGCGGTAGGTCCAGATCTGGTAAGCGAGGACGATGGGGACGAAAATGACGACCACGATGAGCATGATCTTGAGGGTCAGGGGGCTCGACGAGGCGTTGAAGGCGGTCAGGCTGTATTCCGGGCTGATCCGGGAGGGGAACAGGTTCGGAAAGAGGCCGATGACGCCGAAAAAGGTGCAGCTCACGATGGTCAACGCCGAGGAAAACCAGGCCTTGAGGTAGTCCTTTTTGACCAGGAAGACCTTGATGC
>CAYPCE010000078.1:0-16171 GCA_964409085.1 uncultured Desulfobacteraceae bacterium
CTTAACACTGTCGGCGTCATACCATGGGGCCGGCGATCCCGCTTTTTGAAAAGTACAATATAATCCACCATTCGGTCCAAAATACCTTGAAGCGTTCATGATGGATGGTTCTCGAACTGGTAGGTTGCATCTCCGAAGGGGAACCTCACTTGGGTCTGCTGGCGGGTCGGCGGCTGGGAAGCAGCCCTCAAATAAAAACGCCCCCTGGATTTCCAGGGGGCGTCGCCCGCCCATCGGTTCAGGCTTCCGGTCTCTATTTGACGGCTGCCAAAAATTTCTCGAATGCCGGCAGGGCGGGCTTGCCGTCGATGGTGGTCACGCCTTCCAGCCATCCCTTGTAGATGTCCGGATGGTCCTTGATCCACATCAGCCCCGCCTGTTCCGTGGTCAGATTCTTGTCCTCGTGGAGATTGGCCATGATCTGGTTCATCATGGGGATGGGGAATTTGAAGTTGAGCAAAAATTTTCCGAGATTGGGATTGTCCTTGTCGAACCCTTTCCGGATATTGGTGTAGACCGTGGCGGTGCCGTCGTTCTCCCCGAAGGTTTCGGCCGTGCTGCCGGACAGGTACTTCATGTCGATGATTTCGTTCATGTAGTGGGGGGCCCAGCCGAGAAAAACGATCCATTTGCCGTCGCGCATGAAGGACTGCACCTCGGACAGCATGGCCACCTCGCTGGACGGAACGAGTTCGAACTCGCCGAGGTCGAACATGTCTTCATCGATCATCTTCTGGATGATTTCGTTGCCGTCGTTGCCTTCCTCGATGCCATAGATCTTGTAATCCAGCTTCTCGCCGTATTTGGCGATGTCTGAAAAATCCTTGAGCCCGCCCTCGTAAACGTAGGTGGGCACGGCCAGGGTGTATTTGGCGCCCGGCATGCTGGCCACGTATTTGATCACGCTGCCGTCCTTGAAGAATTTATTGGCAATGGTCGCCATGGAGGGCATCCAGTTGCCCAGAAAAAAGTCGGCCTCGCCCATGGACAGGGCCTTGTAGACGATGGGCACGGAGACCATCATGTAGGAGGCGTCATAGCCGAGGCTTTTCAGGATATTGACGGCCAGTTCGCTTTTGACGGTGACGCCGGTCCAGCTCACGCTGGCGATTTTGATCTCGTCGGCACCGGACGCCGGTCCGGCGAGGATCAGGGAGACGGCCAGCAGGATGACCACCAACAGGTTCTTTGGATTCAATCGGTTCATTGTCCTCTCCTTTCTTAGAAGTTAAGGGCGCCAAAACGCATCAAATCGATATTCAGAAGATCGGGGCGCCCGTTTGGCGATATGATTTACGTTATATCAATTCTGAAAAAACATTCAAGTCAATTTATTTTGAGTCGGCTGCAATGCGGAAAAACCGGACTTTTTTTCCGATTCTTTCTTCGATGTCCCATTGACATTTTCCGGATTTTTTTATTGACAATTGCGTTCGATCTTATGCTAAGGGACGGACAGTGCGAGTCGAACACGCGCTGGATCGACAAGAGGATGGAAACCGATATGAACATGGCGCGATTTATTTACGAAAGGAGCGGATGATGACGGAACCGAGCCCCGAAGAAAAAAACGGTCAGGAGAACGGACCGCCCGAAGAGGCGTCGGCTGAAGCGCCCAACATCGGCGAACTCGTCACCCTTATCATGTCCTACCCCCTGTCCGGACAACGGAAGGTGATGGAGCGGCTTTCCGACCAACATGTGCTGATCAGCGGCCTCGTCGGCAGCCTGTTGAACGTGATCGCCTTATTTCTCATGATTATCGGTATCCTCCGGGGCATATTCGGCCCCTTTATGCGGATGTCCGGCGGGGATTACGCCGGCTTGTTCATGTCGTGCGTGATCCCGGTCGCCGCCCTTTTCGGCGGATTTGTTCTTTTGGGGCGCATGGGGAAAAAAGATGCCCTCAACGTACAGCAAAGCCTGTTTTGCGCCGGCCTCACCATGGCACCGACAACGGCGGCGCTCCTGATCGCATGGGCGTGGCTTTCCACGGCCGGCATCGTCAAGGTGGTTCCGTTCCTGCTGGTTTTCGGCTTGTCTTTCAGCCTGCTGATGATTTTCGGCGCACTGGTTGAAATGCTGGATCTGAATGAACAAAAGGCTTTTTTGCTGACGCCGACCCTCGTGGCCGTGGCAATGATCCTCGCGTCCATCATGGCTTCCCTGGTCATGTAACGGGCCTTCGCCGGGCGGCGAGGGCGGCTCACTTCCGCTGGATATCGACCAGGTCGTAGTAAATCAGCGACAGGATCGCCGTCCATCCCACGAAATGGAACAAGAGCACGCCGAACGGGTCGAGCGTTTCAGCAATGGTGTTCAGGGTGGCGCTGATGAGAAAGACGGTGGAGATCAGCAACAATACCGCCATGACGTGGGTGAACGCATACATGGCGGCGGTTTTCTGCTCGCCGTACCGGGTGGTGGTCCAGATCTGGATGAGCGTCGACCAGATGATGGGCACGGCGACGAAATAGAGGAGCAGGTTCTTTTCGTCCGGGAACGTATAGTCCCGATGGAACTCGAAATACCAGACGCCGGCGACGAAGATGATTCCGTCGCGGATCGCGACAAACAGGGCCATGGCGGTGCCGTCCTCTCCATAAAAGTGGATCGGGTGGACCCCCGTCAGGGGATGGGGATCAGTGAGTGTTGATCAGAAAAATGGCTACCACCCCGATGCCCATCGCCGCCAGCTTGCGACGGGAGGCGCGCTCCCCGAAAACGGCAAACGCCCCGAAAAAGCTTAGCATCACCACGGAGGCGCTGATGGTGGGAAACACCACGGAACTCTCCCACCCTGGCTGGGCGATGGCCCGGATCATGAAATAAAGGGATCCGTAATTGTTGACGCCCAGCAACACCCCGCCGGCGATGTCCTTCCCATGGCAACGCGTCGTCCTCCCCGCAAGCCGGCGAAGAAACACCGCCAGCCCGGACAGGAAGGCGAATCCGAACGCCCCCGTCAGGTACCCGTGGTAGGTCATCCGGTCGAGGTGATGGACCTGGACGTACTTGGCCAGCACAAGGTTCAGGCCGAAAGACAAAAACAACAGGATCGGCAGGGGCTGAAGCCCCTCCCCCCGCGGCCCGCCGGCACCCTTCTCAACCGAGCTGAGATAGAGCGCCGCGACGGCGATGCCGATTCCTGTGAGCTTTACGGGATGGGCCGAATCGCCGTAGAGAAAAAACGCCGTAACCGTCGGCAGGATCACCGACAGCCGGGCCGCCAGCGCCGCCACGCCCACGCCGTTTTTCCGGGTGGTGGCGGACATGAGCAAAAACGACCCGATCAACAACGCCCCCTGAAAGACGGCGAAGAGGAGCAAGTCCCGGCCCCTGCCCGCTCCGGCCATCCCCCCCTCCATCGACAGGGACCCGACCACGACGCAGACCAGATAGTTGACGACGATGGCCGGCAGGACCGTGACATCCCATCGCTGGAAGGCTTTGAAAATCATGTGATTGATGGTGGAGCAGAGGATGCTCAGGGAGAGGAAGGTCACGCCTCCATCTCTTTCCGCATCTCCCCGATGAGCCGGTCCAGTTGCTCGATGTCGAACACCTCGGCATGCTCCCGGATGCGCCCGGCCATGCGGCGCCAGTCGGGCACGCCGTGGGTCTCCCCCAGGTCGGCGAGGCGGTCGGCGAGGCGGTCGAGATCGGGAAAAGCGATGCTGGCAACGAGGCGGTTCACCAGCGGCACGATTTCGGCGTGGAGCACGTCGAGCAGGGCATCCCGCGTTTCCGCCGGCAGATCGGACGGCAGCAGGTGGACGGCCGTTTCCGTCGGCGGGGCGTACGCCGGTGCCGGCGGGGCATCGGACGCCTGGGGGAGATACGCCGCCAGGGTCTTCAACAGGGTCTCTTTCCGGAGCGGTTTGCTCAGGTAGCCGTCGAACCGGCGTCGGATCTCGCCCCGGGTTTCTTTCATCACCGATGCGGTGAGGGCCACCACCGGGATGGGGGTCAGCCGATCGTCGGCCTTCAGGCGGGCCAGGGTCTCGTTGCCGTCCATCACCGGCATGCGCAGATCCAGCAGGATCAGATCCGGCGGGTCCCGCCGGGCCGATTCCAGGCATTCCCGCCCGTTTTCCGCTTCCAAGACCCGGATGGGATCGGCGGCCAGGTATTGTTTGACCAGGGCCCGGTTGTCGGCCATGTCGTCCACCACCAGGACGGTGGCCGGCGCAAAGCGCCTTGCCTTGAGGGGAAGCGCCGGATCCGGCGTTCGGGCAGGGGCCGCGGCCCGGCGGACGGACGGGAAATGGAGGGTAAAGGTGGTGCCCCGGCCGGATTCGCTCTCCAGTGTGATCTCTCCGCCCATCAGCTCGGTGAGCCGTCGGGAAATGACCAGCCCCAGCCCGGTGCCGCGCCCCGCTGCAGCCGCATCGCCGGCCTGCCGGAACGGTTCGAAAAGCGTCGCCATGTCTTCGGGAGCGATGCCGATACCGGTGTCGGCCACGGAGATGGTGAGGTCCAGCGCATCGGACCCCGCCGGCCGATGACGGGTACGGAGGGTGATCCCTCCCTTTCGGGTGAATTTGACGGCATTGCCCAGCAGGTTGAAGAGGATCTGCCGGAGCCGGACCTCGTCGAAAAGAAGGGCGTCGGGGAGGTCATCGGCCATGTCCAGCGTGACATCGAGTCCCTTTTCCCGGACCTGGAGGGAAAAAATATCGACGATATCCGAGATCTGTTGGTGGAGATCGACGGGATGTTCGTTGACCTCCATTCGGCCGGCCTCGATCTTGGACAGGTCCAGGATGTCGTTGATAAGCGACAGCAGGGTCTCGCCGGCGTCGTGGATGTTCTGGATGAGCTTCCGTTTTTCCGGCTGATCGTGGAGCCATTCCCGGAGGATTTCCGTAAACCCGATGACGGCGTTCATGGGGGTCCGGATCTCGTGGCTCATGGTGGCCAGAAAATCGCTTTTGGCCCGGTTGGCGGCCTCGGCCCGCTGCCGGGCCGCATCGGCTTCGGCCAGGGCCTCGGTGAGCCGCTCCTGGGTCTCCTTCAGCGCCGTGATGTCGCGGCCCACCCCCTGGATCTCCACGGTGTTGCCCCCATCGTCCTTGATGGCGTAGTCCTCCCACGCCAGCCAGCGCCATCCGTCCCTCGTGTGGGCCCGCTGTTCGATATAGGCCCGGTATGGCGGGACGTCCAAAGACTTCATGGCATCCAGGGTCGGCTGGATGTCGTCCTCGTGGACCAGGGGCTGGAAGGTCCTCCCGATGAGGTCGGCCCGGGTGCGGCCGAACCGCCGGCAGTAGGCATCGTTGACATAGGTGAACCGGCCCTCGGGATCGACCCGGACCACCAGGTCTTGCTGAGACTCCACGAGTCCCCGGTACCGGCGTTCGCTCTCGGTCAGATCCCGTTCGATGTGTCCCCGGTGGATGGCGGCGCCGATGTTGGCGGCAAACGAGGCGATGATCAGGTATTCGTCCTCGGCCCACACCCGTTCCCGCCGGCAGTCGTCGAAGCCCACGAATCCCCAGAACCGCTCCCCCTCCCGGATGGGCACGATGAGCACGGTGTGGATGGCCTGGTCCTGAAGCATCTTTTTGAGCGGTCCGTCGGGCAGATCCCGGACGATGGCCTGAAACCGGCCCGATGTCTCGACGGCGTCCACAAATTCCCGGATGGCGTCGAAGGGGATATTCTGGAGGTCCGGGTTATCGATCTGGGGGGCTTCGGCCCCGGAATTCCATTCAAAGCGCTGGCTGGTAAATCCCCGGCCTTGGGAATCGAACCGGTTTTCGAAGAGATAGGTCCGATCCGCCTGCACCGCATCGCCCACCAGGGGCAGGATCTCCCGGACGACCCGGTCGAAGTCCGGATCGACCAGCAGGCGGGTGGCGGCCCGGGCCGTGGCCGCCAGAAGCTCGCTTTTCCGCTTCAGGGCCGCTTCGGCCATCTTCTGTTCGGTAACGTCCCAGTTGACCCCGATCAGCCGGACCGGCTCTCCCCCGGCGTCGCGCTGGACCAGGGCCGCGGCCCGGACGGTGCGCTCCGCCCCGTCCGGCCGGATGATCCGGAATCCGTCCTCCCAGGGCGCGGCGCCGGTCATGGCCCGCGCAAGGGCCGCCTCCACCCTCTCCATGTCGTCCGGATGGACCCGCTCCCGCCAGTCCGCCACCGTGCCCGAAAGGGCGTCGGCCCGGACCCCGTAAATCTCGCGCATCCGTCCGTCCCAGACCAGGGCGCCGGTGACAACGTCCCATTCCCACACCCCGATGCCGCCGGACCGGGACGCCAGGGCCAGCCGGTCCGAATAGGTCTGGAGCGCCGCCTCCGCCCGCTTCTGCTCGGAAATGTCACGGTAGGTGGCGTAAAAATAGGTACGGTCCGAAAGATCGATGGTCTTGACGGTCACCCGAACCGGGAGCAGGCCCCCGTCCCGTCGCCGATGGAGGGTATCGAAATCGTCGCGGCCCGATTGCATCAACCGCTCGATGTGCGCATGGGTCTGTTCCGGGGTTTCCAGGGCTTCATAGTCGGTGATGCGGAGCCCGGCGAAGGTCTCCCGGTCGTAGCCCAGCTGGTCGCAGGCCAGATCGTTGAATTCCACGGGCAAGGCGGTTTCGGGATCGATGATCACCAATCCGTCCGGCGATTCATCGAAAAGGGCCCGGTACCGGGTCTCGGCCTCGGCCAGCCGCCCTTCGATGCGCTTGTATGCGGTCATGTCGGTATGGGTCCCGATGACCCGCAGCGGCCCGCCGTCGCGCCCCCGGCTCACCACCCGGCCCCGGTCGAGGATCCACTTATACTCCCCGCCCTTGCATCGGAGCCGGTGGATGTTCTCGTAAAACGGTGTTCGGCCTTCCAGGTGCCGGTTGAGATCGGCATAGACCGCGTCCCGGTCCTCCGGATGAATCCGGCTGTCCCATTCCTGGATCCCGTCGGCGATGTCCTCCGGCCCATACCCGAGCATCTCTTTCCAGATCCGGGAGAAAAAGACCCGGTTCGTTTCCGCGTCCCAGTCCCAGACCCCGGTCCGGCTGCCCTCGATGGCGGCGTGGAGCCGCTCTTCCCGATGGCGCCGGGCCATTTCCGCCCGTTTCCGATCGGTGATGTCCATCAGGTAGGCCGTCAGGTGGGTCCCGTTGCCGGACGCGTCCCGGATCACACGGGTTTCGTCGCATACCCAGACAACGGCGCCATCCGGCCGGACCAACCGGTACTCTTCGTGCCGGAAGCGGTCCGTCCCGGCCGCCAGGGCCTCGGTGATCCGCTCGGCCACCCGGGACCGGTCGGCCTCATGGAGGAGTTCGTCCCAGGAAACGGCGCCGCCCACCAAATCTTCCGGACGGATCCCCGTCAATTCCACCACATTGGGCGTCACATCCACGACCGGCCAGACATCCGCCTCCGGGACGATTCGCCGGGCCACCGCCACCATGGGACCGAAATCAATCAGGGAAGACATGGCCGGAAATCCTCACCCCATCACCCATGACCCATCCCTCAAGGCACCGGAATATCGGGGTACAGAATGCACCGGTTTCGTCCGGACGTTTTGCCGAAATACAGCGCCGCGTCCGCGCGGCGAATGCAGTCGTCGATGGGCGCGTCCCACTGGCAGGTCGCCACCCCGAAGGTCATGGTGGCGCCAAGGGTTTGGTCTTCACAGGAAAAGGGGGTCGATTCGACGGCGGTACGGAGGTCTTCGGCCAGCACGGCGGCGCCGTCGGCGGCGGTGTCGGGCAGGAGCAGCAAAAATTCCTCACCGCCCCACCGGCAGATTGAATCGCTCTTTCGGACACGTTCTTTCAAGATGGCCGCAGCGCCGGTGAGCACCGCGTCACCGCAATTGTGACCGTACTGGTCGTTGATGGACTTGAACCGGTCGATGTCGGCCAGTACGAGGGCATACGGGGACCGGTTGCGGGCCGAGCGGCGCTGCTCGGATTCGATCCGCTCGATCATGGCCCGGCGGTTGAACAGGCGGGTCAGGGGATCGATCCGGGAAAGGTCCCGCAGGTACTCCTGATACTTTTTCAACCGCAGGTGGGTCCGGATCCGCGCGACCAGTTCATCCTTGAAAAAGGGTTTGGTGATGTAATCGACGGCGCCGGCCCGGAACCCCTTGGCGATGCTCTCTTCGTCCTTGTGGGCGGCGGTAACGAAGATCACCGGAATATCCGTGTATTCTTCCATTTCGTTGAGCCGCCGGCACACCTCGTAGCCATCCATTTCCGGCATCTTGATGTCCAGGAGGATGAGGTCGGCCTCTGTTTGGAGGAGGGCATCGAACACCTTGGGGCCGCTCAGGGCGAACTGAAGGTTGAAATCATATTGCTTCAGGATGTTGCCGATGACTTGCAGATTTTTGGCATTGTCGTCGACCACCAGGATATGGCTGCCGGACAAATCGACCCCGAACTCTTCGTCTTTCATATCCATCCTCTCCCATCATCGGTTGCCGCTTCCACGTTTGGAAACGCCCTGAGCTTACCCGTTGAGGATGGGATTTGTCCACCCATATTTACCCAATTCCGGTAAACCTGAATTTTTATCGGCCCATCAGCGAATCGGCAATAATGCTCAGGCCACCATTGCCATCCAGCCCGATTGTCGATGAAATGTTGCGGGGGATTTTCGCGGCAGGGTTCCCCTGCCCGCGGGCTTCCCGGAACGCCTTATTGACCTTGATCAAAATCCCGGCCAAAAAGGGCGATCACAAGAATCCCCCCTGCGGCGCAACCCGGCGATTCCGGTAGGGGTGAACCTTGTGTTCGCCCCAAAATGGCCGAAACGATGGTCAAGGCCGCCTTATTCATCGATGTCGCTGAACTCGAAATTGAGCCCTTTCAGGATCTGCTCGTAATTCCAGAGGAGCGAAGAGAGCTTGTTGGCCCCCATCCAGATGTGGGCCACGGCGTAACTGTAGGCATCCTGCTCCGGCAGATCCTTGAGGCGCATGCCCTCTTTCACCTGCGGGGCGATCCGTGTGCCGTGAACCCGGGCCGCCACCGTCTCGATCTCTTCGGGGGGCGGCACGCGCGCCACTGTCGCATCCGTGAAAAAAACCCGGTAGAAATAGTTGGCCGCGACCTTGTAGGCCCCCTCTCCCCGGGGCATGTCGGGACGCCGGCCGAGGCCCAGGTCGACGGTGACCTGCTGGTGGCTCAGGCCGTCCACTTTCTCGAAGAGGTCGCAATGGGCCTGGGCGATCCGGGTGTTGATCTCCAGAAGCCAGATCTGGTCCTGTATCTCGTCCCAGAAAAATTCGATATTGAAGGCCGAATGGTCGAATCCGGTGTGGGCCATGACCGTCTCGGCCAGTTCGCGCATCTTCTGCTGCACCCGTCCCGGAAGCAACGAGGGATAGAGATAGTAGAAAAAACTCAGGACCTGGGGATAGCGGATCGAATCGACCATGGCGTAGCACGTCACTTCGCCGTTGTGGACATAGCCTTCAAGGGTGCATTGCCGCCCGCCGATCACCTGCTCGGCCATGCAGCAGCCGCCGTTCACCGCGCGGATCTCATCGGGGAGATCCGCCTTGTGGAGCACATAGTCGAAGGGCTCGGCGATGGAGCCGATTTCGTTGCGGAACTTTCCAATGGCGTGGTCGAAATCCTCCGGCGAATCGATGCGGAATCCGAGCCGGGATCCGGAAGATTTGATGGGTTTGACGAAGAACGGAAAGGCGAGTCCGGCGTTGCCGATCCGGCCGAGGGCCTCGTCGTCAAAGGGATCGAAATAGGTGAAGTTGGGAATGTTGCCGGGGATCACCTCCCGCTGGACCATCCGGCTCCAGTACTTGTGCTCGCATTTGAGAAGCGCCTCCAGCGAGACGGATCGGACATTGAATTTCCGGCACAGGATCGGCAGCATGGTAGAGACCGGAAAGTCGATGTAACCGACGATGGCGTCGATGGTTCCCTCGAATTCGTTGAGCTGCCGTTCGGCCACCTCGAGCATGGCGGGTATGTTGAAATCCTCCGCCTCATAAATCAGGGCGGGATCGATCACGCCATGAAATTCGATCTCCTCGGCGCCGCGAAGCCGTTGCAGCCGCTCGCGGTTGAATTCGTTCAGTCCGATGACGAACACGTTCTTTTTCATCCTGTTCCTTTCGGGACGCCTTTGCGTCCCCTCTACAGGTTTAGAGCCTTAGCGCCCCGCGGCTGTCGGACCGGCTCAGGCCGGGGTCGGCGCAGGCGTTCGGAAGCTGCGTCCCTTCAACCGCTGAACCACGCCGTCGATATCGTCCACCAGCAGCAGGAGAAGGTCTCCCTCCGACGCCGCGTCCATGGCCCGGCCGATCGCTTCGTCCTCCTCCAAGACGATGTCGGCCGCGCAGGTCCCGGCCGCTTCGGCCCCGAGCCGGATGAGGTCGGCCGCCTCACCGGGGGGCCGCCCGCGGGAATCGGGCTCACAGACGAAAAGACGGTCTACCATCTGCGCAAGCTGCGTCCCAAGCGCCGTCAGGTCCTCGTCGCGTCGGTTGCCGGGGGCGCTGGCCACGCCGATGCGCCCCGCCGGCCCCAGGCCCGCCACGAGCGGTTCCAGCGCGGTCAGGGCCGGGACGTTGTGGCCATAGTCGATCAGACACCTGATCCCGTCGGCTTCGATGAGGTTGGTGCGGCCCGGCAGCATGCCCGGCGTCGGATGGAAAGTTTGCAGCCCCATCCCGATGTCGCCCAGCGTGAGCCCCAGCGCATAGCCCGCCGCCGCCGCGGCCATGGCGTTTTGCACGTTAAAGGGCGCGTGCCCTTCGAAGGCGATGGGCACGTCATTGACTTCGACGATCTGGGCCTCCACCTGCCCCTGGAGCATGATGATCCAGCCGTCTTTCACCGTGAAAACGACGCCGTATTCGGCCGCATGGTCCGCCAGGTCGGCATTGTCGGGGTCCATGGTGAAATAGAGTATGCGGCCCCGGGACCAGTACGTCCCGTGCTCCATCACCAGCGGATCGTCGGCGTTGAGCACGCAGGCGCCTTCGTGTTTGACCGCATCCACCACAACGGTCTTGCAGCGGGCCAGTTCCTCCAGAGTATGGATCTCGCGCTCCCCCAGGTGATCGCTGGCGATGTTGAGCAGCACCCCGACGTCGCAGGCGTCGAAACCGAGCCCGCGTCGGAGGATGCCGCCCCGGGCCACTTCCAGCACAGCGTGCTCCACCGTCGGCTCCTTCAGCACCGTCTGGGCCGCGAGGGGGCCGCTATAGTCGCCCCGCATGATGACGTGGTTGTCGATCTCGATGGTCCCGGTGCAGGCCATGCCGACCTGCCGCCCGGAATGGCGCAGGAGATGGGTGATCAGCCGGGTGGTGGTGGTTTTGCCGTTGGTGCCGGTAATGGCGGTAATGGGCACGCGGCCGTTGTCCTCCATATCGGGAAACAGCATGGCGATCACCGCGTCTCCCACCGGACGGCCTTTGCCGTGGGTGGGGGAGAGGTGCATCCGGAACCCCGGACCGGCGTTCACCTCCACCACGCCGGCGGATTGCTGGTCGAGGGGTTTCGTCAGGGTTTCGGCCAGGAGGTCGATGCCGATGATGTCGAGCCCGATCAGCCGGCCGATGCGCTCGGCCGCGTATTTCACATCCGGATGGACATCGTCGGTGAAGTCGGTGGCCGTGCCGCCGGTGGAGATATTGGCGGTGGATTTCAGCCAGACGATCTCGTCTTTGGGGATAACGTTTTCGAAGGTCAGGCCCGCCCCCTCCACCAGGCGTTCGGTCTGTTCGTCGATCTGGATCTGGGTCAGCAGGTTCTCGTGTCCGACGCCACGCCGGGGATCGGCGTTTTCCCTCTCGATCAGCTCCCGCAGCGTGGTCTTTCCGTCCCCGACCACATGGGCCGGACGCCGGCGCGCGGCGGCGACGAGCTTGCCGTCGATGACCAGAAGCCGGTGATCCTCGCCCTTGATGAACTGTTCCACGACCACCGAATCGTGGTGCCGGCAGGCGGCCTCGTAGCCTTCCCGAAGCTCGTCTTCCGTTGCGATTCCGGTGGTGACGCCGCGCCCATGGTTTCCCGACAGGGGCTTTGTCACTACGGGGTAGCCGAGGTATGCCGCGGCCTCCAGGGCCTCCTCCCAGCTGTAACAAATCTGGCCATGAGGGACAGGAATTCCGGCGTCACCCAGGATCTGTTTGGTCCAGTCCTTGTCGTCGGCAATGCCGTGGCCCAAAATCGAGGTCTTCCCGGTGACGGTTGCCTGGCAGCGCTGTTGGCGGCAGCCGTGACCGAGCTGGATGTAGCTGGTGTCCTCGGTCAGGCGGTAAAAAGGAATGTCCCGGCGCCGGGCCGCCTCGACGATGGACGCGGTGGAGGGACCCAGCATGTTGTCGTCGCGCACCTGCTTCAGCCGCGCGATCACCGCCGACATATCGACGTCTTCTTCGTTAAAGAGCCCTTGGACGACGGCCACGGCTTCCCTTCCCGCGGCCAGACCGCAGGCCTCGTCGCGGTAGCGGTAGACGATGTTGTAGATGCCGGGCTCGTAACTGTCCACCGTCTTGCCGTAGCCGACCGAGAAACCGATCTCGTTTTGCAACTGGATGGCCACATGTTCGACCATGTGTCCGGCGTAAGTGCCGTTTCGCACCCGCTGGAGGAAGCCCCCCGGCTCTCCAACGGAACACCGGTGTTCGTGGATACCCGGCAACAAAGCCTCCAGGCGGTCGGCGATGCCGGGGACCCCGTCACTTGGGCGGTGTTCGAGATCGCGGATATCCAACCGCATGTAAATGGTCAGATAGCGGCTATAATAATTCGGGCCGCGAAGCGCCCTGTGTTCAAGTATCTCCATTCTCTCTGTCCTTGTCCGTGCGGTTGATCTCCCCGGGCTGGAGAAAGCGGCGGCCGGGAACGTCATAGCCAAAACCACTGGTTAACGCGTGTATAATCACATACTCCACTGCCACCGGCTCCCCCTCGGAGAGGCTCGCCACATTCGACGACTTCAGATTTGAACTGTCGATGACGATCACATGGCCGGAGCCGACGGCCTCCAATACCGGGCCGTCGTGGAAGATGACGGCGGCATCCTCTCCGATGCCGACCCCAAGGAATTCAGGATTGGCCGCGCCCACTTCGATGAGCCGCGTAAACCGACCCCGTTCGAGGAAATGGCTGTCGATGACCAACCCCTCCACGAAGCCGAACCCTGCGCTCATTTTTACCGCGCCTTTGCGCAACGCATCGGCGGCCGCGCCTTCGTAGATCATGGTGGTCGACTGGGCCGCGGCCCCGGCGCTGGTGCCGGCCACTACGGCCCCCTCGGCGAGCCGTTCGCGCATGGCATTCAAAAGCGGTGATCCGCCCAGGATATGGGTCAGCCGGAGCTGATCGCCGCCCGACATGAAGATCACGTCGCACTTTCGAAGAACATCCACAAAACGATCTTCGGTCGCCTCCTCACGAGTCCGTACATCGATGTCGTGGACCGCCGCGGCGCCGAGCTGGGTAAACACCTGCTCGTACGTTGGGAACACCTCGTCCGGAATGCTGCTGGCAGTGGTGACAACGCCGACCTCATGGTTGTCTGAGGTCGAAAGATCGAGCACGCGCTGTAAAATTTCCGACTGCGATGTCTTGTCTTCAGCCCCGCCGATGGCGACGAGGACGCCTTTACCTGTTGGAGTCTGGCTGGTCATGCTGGGTACGTCGCCGCCCGCGCGGCGCCTTCTGAGAGTGGAAAACAACTGTCACGTTGAACCGACATTTTCCGCAAAATTCCTGCAACCTAGATAGGAATCGGTCTTTTGTCAACGAAAAACCGTTTTGTAGAATGAGTATGATGCAATTCTCTCATCGAGAGGATTCTCGTACTTATAAAATTCTGTAAATTTGATTAATTCACGCCAAACACCCACCGTTCCGACCCATTCCCATCAATGCGCCAACTTTTCTCGGAAACCTTCAGCCCCGCTCACGCGCCAAGCCGGCAGGTGTGGCGGTGTGCGATCTGTAATTCTTTGAGATAGATTTGCATCATGTCTCTCTCAGACGTGTCGATATTGTTTCTTTTGGGTTGTCGGCAAATAGGGGGGCAGGAATTGAAGGCGGGAAAAATAAACGCTTTTTCAGATCGGCTTCCATGCCTGCCGGGGGCGTTTGTCGCCCCCGGCGCATGAACATCACATGGCTTCCACCACCGAATACGCCTTTTCCAGCGCCTCGTCCAGCTTCTCCGGCTTCGTGCCGCCGGCCTGGGCCATATCGGGCCGACCGCCGCCGCCGCCGCCCACCACGGCCGCGACTTCCTTGACGATATTGCCGGCGTGGAACCGGTCGGTCAGGTCATCGCTCACCACGGCGATGAGGAGAACCTTTTCCGCGGCCGGAGCGCCCAGCACCACCACGCCGGAGCCGACCTTCTGCTTGAACTTGTCGGCCAGGTCCCGCAGGGCCGCGGGTTTGTCCACGTTGACCTTTTTGATGAGCACGCTCACGCCGCCCACGGTCTTCCGGATTTCGTTCCCGCCGCCCGCAGGGGTCATGGTGGCCATTTTGGTTTTGAGGGCATCGACTTCCTTTTCCAGGGCTTTCTGGCGGGTCAGGAGTTTATCCAGCCGATCAGGCAGGGCCTGGGGCTTGTCCTTCAGTTTTCCCGCCGCCGCGTGGAGGATCCGGTCGTTCTCCTGGGTGTAGTCGTATGCCTTTTCACCGGTCAAGGCCTCGATCCGGCGGACGCCGGCGGCGATGCTGGTTTCCCCGACGATGCGGAACAGGCCGATGTCGCCGGTGGCCCGGGTGTGGGTGCCGCCGCAGAGTTCCTTGCTGAAGTCGGCCAGGGAGATGACCCGGACCCGGTCGCCGTATTTCTCCTCGAACAGGGCCGTGGCGCCGGACTGGAAGGCCTCTTCGGCGTCCATCTCGGCGATCTCCACCGGCACGTTCTGCCGTACCCGCTCGTTGACGATCCGCTCGATCTCGTAAAGTTCCTCGACCGTGGGCTGGGAGAAATGGGTGAAGTCGAACCGGAACCGGTCCGGCGCCACCAGAGAGCCGGCCTGTTTGACGTGGTCCCCCAGGACCGTGCGCAGGGCGTAATGGAGGATGTGGGTCGCCGTGTGGTTGAGGGCCGTGGCGCCCCGGATCCGCCGGTCCACCTTGAGGGTCACGGCGTCGCCTTTTTTGAGGGTCCCGGCCAGGACTTTCCCCTTGTGGATGGTCAGACCGGTGGGGTCCTTGACCGTATCCTCCACCCGGATCTCCAGGCCGCCGTCACCGGTGATGACGCCGGTGTCCCCCACCTGGCCGCCCGATTCGCCGTAAAACGGCGTCTTCTCCGTCACCACCTCCACGGCATCGCCGGCGGAGGCGGATTCGGCTTCCTCGCCGTCCTTGACCAGCAGGGTGGCCCGGGAGGCGTCTTCGATCGTCTGGTAGCCGGTGAACTCCGGCTTGAAGCCCGTGGCGGACAGGTTTTTGTATGCGTCGGAAATCTTGGCGAAAGAGGCAACGGACCGGGACTGCTCCCGCTGCTTTTCCATGTTCCGGTCGAAGCCCGCCATGTCGAGGGTCATCTCCTTGTCCCGGACCACGTCCTGGACGATGTCCACCGGAAAACCGAAGGTGTCGTAGAGCTTGAAGATCACATCGCCGGGGACTTCCGTCTCTCCTTTGGCCTTCATGGTTTCCAGGGTGTCGGTCAAGAGACGCAGACCGTGGTCGAGGGTCTCGGTAAACCGGAGTTCCTCGTTTTTGATGACGTTGGTGATGAAGGCCGCGCCGTCGGTGAGTTCGGGATACGCCGGTTTCATAATGTCGAAGACCACGCTGGCGGTATCGTGGAGAAACGGTTTCGTGAGCCCGATGTTCCGGCCGTACCGGATGGCCCGCCGCATGATCCGCCGCAGCACGTACCCCCGCCCCTCGTTGGACGGCAGCACGCCGTCGCCGATGAGAAAGGCCGCAGCCCGGCTGTGGTCGGCGATCACCTTCATGGCCACATCCGACTCGAAGGAATCCCCCCGGGACTTGCCCGACAGCGCTTCGGCCTTTTCCATAATGGGGATCATCAGATCGATATCGTAGTTGGTTTGCGCGTCCTGGAGAACGGAGACGACCCGCTCCAGGCCCATGCCGGTGTCGATGCTGGGTTTGGGCAGGGGCGTCATCTCGCCCGAGGCGTCCCGGTTGTACTGCATGAAGACGAGGTTCCAGATCTCCAGCCACCGGTCGCAGTCGCACCCCAC
>CAYPCE010000079.1:0-15862 GCA_964409085.1 uncultured Desulfobacteraceae bacterium
AGGGTGATGAGGGTGAAGTCGGTGGTGCCGCCGCCCACGTCGCAGACCAGGATCAGCTCGCCGGGCCGGACATGGTCGTCCCAGTCCTTTTCATGGCGGATGAGCCAGTTGTAGAAGGCCGCCAGGGGCTCTTCCAGGAGGGTGACGTTCTCCAGGCCGGCCTTGGCCGCCGCCTCCACCGTCAGGTCCCGGGCCACCTCGTCGAAAGAGGCGGGCACGGTGATGATGACCACCTGGTTTTCCAGGAAGAGGTCGGCTTCCTCCCCCAGGGTGCTGTTCCAGGCCCGGCGGATGTGGGCCAGGTAGGCGGCGGTGGCGTCCACCGGCGAAATCTTGTAGACCTCTTCCCCGGAGCCCCAGGGCAGAATCCGGGACCGGCGGTCGGCCTTGGAGTGGCACAGCCAGCTTTTGGCGGACGAGACGAGGCGGGCCGGCACCTGGGCGCCGTGGTCCCGGGCAAAGGCGCCCACGAAGTGCTCGGGGTGTTTGTCCCAGGGGATGGTCACCGCCTCTTTGGCGATGTCGTATTCGCCGGGGATGTAGAGAAAGGAGGGCAGCACCGGCAGGCCGGCGAACTCGCCGGGGGCGGTGAGCTGTGGGGTCCGGAAGATGCGGATGGCGTCGGCGTCTTTTTTCCGCTCCGACGCCAGATCGACGTAGGAGACCGCCGAATTGGTGGTGCCCAGGTCGATGCCGACAATGTAGCGCTTGTCCAACGCGGCGTCCACAGGCATTAGAGACCGACGCCCTCTTCCCCTTCGATGGCTTCCGTCTCTTCAGACGGCGCTTCGGCCTGCTCCCGGACGTTGAACTCCAGCTTCCACCGCTGGTTCGCGTCCTCCCTGGCCACGCACCAGATCTCGAGGGTGCCGATCTCGGTGACGTTGATCTCCAGGTAGACCGGGATGGCCGTGCCGGGCTCGCCGTCGAGGGTGGTCTCCACGGTGGTGATCTCCTCGACCTCCTCTTCCCAGTCGTCCACCACCGTGCCGATGGGGTCCTCCAGCCGGACGGTGGAGCCGAGGAAATCGAACTTCACGGGTTCCCCCACCATGAGGACGAACTCCTGGTCCTCCATCCGGGCCCGGGTCCCCTCTTCCATGCCGAAGGGCGCGACGCAGAGGGCCTTGATGGGCGCCGGCATCCCCGGCACCGCCGGCATGGCCGCGGCCACGCCGATGTAGTAGGTGCGGTTGAGGCCGCCCCGGATGCGGATTCCCTCCCCTTTCCGGGCCAGGCCGTAATAGGCCGCGCCCCGGGCCACGGTGAGGTCGAAATCCTCGGTGAGAATCTCCCGAAGACCGGCCCCTTCGCCGCCCCAGGACCGGATGACGTCCAACACCTGGGTCCGCACCGACTGGGCCTTCATGACCCCGCCGTTGAAGAGGATGGCGGTGGGCAGGTCGGAACCCTGCTTTTCCTGGCGGTTGAGGAAGTGGGCCATGTGGTGGGTGATGGCCGGGTCCGATTCGTAGGAGAGCCCCACTTCCTTGAGGCCCACCCGCTGGACGGCAGCCGGCGTCTTGTTCCGGTCGCACTTGGGGAAAAAGCCGTAGAGGATCACCTCCTCCACTTCTTTCCGGGTGACCATCTTTTTCCGGGTCCCGCCGATGAGGCTGGAGCCGCGGCCGAGAATCGTCACCGGGTATTCTTCCAGGGTCGGGTCCGACAGGAGGGTCTCCTTGGCCTTGCGGCAGGCGTGCCAGAGACCGCGCATCTGCCAGGAGTCGAGCTTTTTCTCTTTGGACATCCGCTGGGAGACGGTGTAGGCCAGGGCCAGGTCCATGTTGTCGCCCCCCACCAGCAGGTGCTCGCCCACCGCGATCCGGTCCAGGACCAGTTCGCCTTCCTCCTCGGAAACGGTGATGAGGCTGAAGTCGGAGGTGCCGCCGCCCACGTCGCAGACCAGGGCCAGGTCGCCTTTGCTGACCCGTTGCCGCCACTCGTCGCCGGCGGCCTGGATCCAGGCGTAAAAGGCCGCCTGGGGCTCTTCCAGAAGGGTGATGTTCTCCAGACCGGCCATGGAGGCCGCTTGGACCGTCAGCTCCCGGGCCACGGCGTCGAAGGAGGCCGGCACGGTGAGGAGGACCTCCTGGTTGGCCATCCGCAGGTCCGGATCGGTTTCGGCCATGGTGTGGTCCCAGGCGTCCCGGATGTGGCCGAGGATGAGGGCCGCGGCCTCCACCGGCGAGCGCTTGATGGATTCGTCGGGTCCCTCCCAGGGGAGGATGGCCTTGTTCCGGTCCACCAGGGGGTGGCAGAGCCAGGATTTGGAAGAGGCGATCAGCCGCTGGGGCAGTTCGGCGCCCCGCTCCCGGGCGAATTCCCCCACCACGATGTCGTTGTCCGGGTTCCAGGGCAGGCCCAGGGATCCTTCGGGCACGTCGTGCTTGCCCGGAATCAGCACAAAAGACGGCAGGACGTTCCGGTTCTCCACCGTTCCCGGCGCCACCAGTTGGGGAATGGGCAGCACCCGGATGTCGGGGGTCTGTCCTTTTTCAATATGAGCTTCGGTATAGGCGACAACGCTGTTGGTGGTGCCCAGGTCGATGCCGATCACGTACTGTTGTTCTGTCACCCTTTACCTCCGTATGTAAAAACGCGTGATTCGGTTGTGGATTTTTCCAATTATCTTTGGACGAAGACCTACGAGGTTTTGAAAACCTCGCAGGTCTGGGTTCGGGAATGTCTGATTTGGGTTGAGGTTAAACCCGTTTTCTCAGACGATCTCCACCTCCGCCGGCGCGATGATCAGAGGGTCTCGGACGGCGGAGAGGGTGGGCAGGTCCAGTTTTTGGGCCCGCCATCCCCGGTGCCGGACCAGGCCCTTGAAGGGCGGATCGCCGGAGACGTTGCCCGTCAGTTTGATGGCGTTGGGGTCGAAATCGGGCGGAATCTCGATCTCTTCGTCCTCGCCCTCGGACACCACCGGCTCGGTCCTGAGGTATTTTTCCATCCCCTTTTTGCTGTTTTCGTGGATGGTGCGCACCGCCGCGCCCACCTGCTCGTCTTCATAGTCTTCGAGGTTTTCCGCGAAAAAGTCCATCAGCCGCCCCTCCCGCTGGAGCACCGACAGGAGATGGAGAAAGATCCGTTTTTCCCGTCGCTCCCGCTCCGCTTTATCCTCGACCAGCGGCGCCTCTTTGGGCGCTTTTTTGGCCTTTTTCGTCACGGGCGCGGCCGGAACGTCCGTTTTTCGGAACAGGCGGCCGAGGGAGAGGCGCAGCGACAGCCACAGGATCATCCCGAAAACCAGAAACACCCCGGCCGAGGCCGGAATGAAGTAGAGCCGCAGCAGATCGAGCACCACGCCCGCCTTGTGCAGCAGCGCACCGATGCCGGGATCATCGGCATAGGGGCCGGAAAGGGAGACGATTTTAATGGTGGCGATATTGAGCAGGTAGAGAAATCCAAGGTCCACCAGGATGCACATCAGACCGAGGACCAGGATAATCCAGAACAATGAACGGCGGGAACACTCCTTGAGGACAGTCATTTCCATCTCCTTGCGGGCAACCTCCATATCTGTGTAGCATCAGGATATCCATGGGGGATATCGGCAGCAGCGCCTTCCGCGATTGTCCGGGCATTTAATAATAGATATCAGGAGGGTGTCAAGAACCATTTAAACTGAACGGGACTTTACCTTTCCAATGATTCGATGTTATGATAAACATCAATCAAGAGATGGCAAGCCGTTCCACCGGAACGGCCCAGGCGCCTTTTCAGACCGGGACCCATGACATATTACAGATTCAGATTTGATTTCGACATCGGAAACCTCGTTAAAAGCCCTTGCAGGGAATGCGACCGGCGGTGCGAGGAATTTCCCCATTGCATCGATACCTGCGAACTGCTGGAACGAATCCATGCCCTGCTGGCCCAGACGCGATCCTGTACCCGGGGTTCCTGAGCCCCCTCCGATCCCCCATGGCGGCCCCAGAACCCCATGACGAGCTGAGCCTGGACCCCGACCTCTACAGCGCCCGGCAGGCGGCGGACGGGGCCCTGACCCTTCACGTCCATGGATCCATGGACGTGACCACCGCCGCCCGGCTCCACGAATCCTTTCACACCCTCCTGCGGCGGCGCGCTCCCGAACACGTGCGTATCGACCTGTCCGGAATCGACCATTTCGACGACTTCGGCGCCCTGGTGGTCGATGAATGCCGGCGGTGGATGACCCGCAACGGAGACGGTCGGTTCGCGGTAGTCGGGGCGGGGTCCCGGGTCGAATCGGTCCTCTCCCGCACCGACCTGGCCCCCGAGGCCCACTGCCGTCTGGCCCGAAAAGACCGGTCCGCCAACCTGCTGGCCGGCATCGGAGGGGCGACCCTCGCCGAGATCGGCAATATCCGGTTCATGATCCTGTTTCTCGGCAGCATCAGCCTGTCGCTGTTCGGGGTGCTCCGCCGTCCCCGATCGCTCCGGTGGGACGATGCCCTGTCCCAGATGGAAAAGACCGGCGTGGCCGCCCTGCCGGTGGTGGCCCTGATCGGGTTTTTGCTGGGGCTCATCATCGCCTTCATGTCCGCCATCCAGTTCCGGCAGTTCGGCGCCGAGATCTACGTGGCCTCCCTGGTGGCCTTCGGCATGGTCTCGGAACTGGGTCCGATCATGACCGCTATCGTGGTCTCCGGCCGATCCGGATCGGCCTATGCCGCCGAAATCGGCACCATGAAGATCAACGAGGAGATTGATGCCCTCATCACCATGGGATTCGATCCCACCCTGTTTCTGGCCGCCCCCCGTCTCATCGCCGCCGTCATCGTCATCCCGCTGCTCACCCTGTTCGCTGACCTGTTCGCCATGGCTGGCGGTCTGGTGGTGGGGGTGTTCATGCTGGACCTGACCCCGAGCAGTTATATCAAACAGAGCCTCTCCATTCTGACGGTCACCGAGATCCTCTGGGGCGCCGGCAAGAGCCTTGTGTTCGCCATTCTCATCACTCTGTCCGGGTGCCTCCGGGGCTTTCAGGCCCGGGGCGGGGCGGCGGCCGTGGGCACGGCGGCCACCTCCGCGGTGGTCACCAGCATCTTTCTCATCATCCTCTTCGACTCGATCTTTGCAGTGATCCGCAGTTACTGGGGATAGGGCCATGACCGAATCCGCCATCATCCGCGTCTCGCATCTCGTGGCTCAGTATGGGGAGGACCGGATCCTCGACGATGTCAGCTTCACGGTCCGAAAGGGCGAGATTTTCGTCATCCTTGGGGGCAGCGGCTGCGGCAAAAGCACCCTGCTCCGTCATCTGGTGGGGCTCGACCGGCCCTACGCCGGAGAGGTGATCGTCGGGGGCAGCGATATCACGGACGAAGAGCGCTACGGGCAACTCCTGCGGCGGATCGGGGTCCTGTTCCAGTCCGGGGCGCTCATCGGTTCCATGACCGTGGCCCAGAACGTGGCGCTCCCGCTGCTGGCCTACTCGGGATTGCCCCGCCACCTGGTGCGGCGGGCCGTCATGATGAAACTGGGGCTGGTGGGCCTGGAATGCTACCCCGACCACCTTCCGTCCGAGATCAGCGGCGGCATGAAAAAGCGGGCCGGGCTGGCCCGGGCCCTGGCCCTGAACCCGGAAATCCTCTTTCTGGACGAGCCGTCCGCCGGTCTCGACCCCATCACGTCGGCGGAAATCGACGACCTGATCCTGACGATCAACGATCATCTGGAGAGCACCATCGTGATCGTCACCCACGAGCTGGCCAGCATTTTCCGGACCGCCCGGCGGGTCATCATGCTCGACAAATCCGCAAAGGGGATCATCGCCGAGGGGGATCCGGCCGATCTGCGGGACCACAGCGACGTCCCCCAGGTCCGCCGGTTTTTCAACCGGGATCCCCGTCCGCCGGCGTCCCCGTCGGGATAGCCCATGGCCTCCAACCGGACCAAAATCGCGGTCGGGGTCTTCGTGCTGGCGGGGCTGGCCATCGCCATTTCCGCAATCCTGTGGCTCGGGGTATCCAACTACCTTCAGACAGGGGAGAAATACGTGGCCTATTTCGACGAATCCGTGCAGGGTCTGGAACGGGATTCAGCGGTCAAATACCGGGGGGTGACCGTCGGCCGCGTGGAAGGGATCGCGGTGGCCCCGGACGCCACCCTCGTGGAGGTCATTTTCACCCTGGACCCCGACACGGACCTGGATCCGGAAGCGGAGATGGTGGCCCAGCTCCAGTCGGTGGGCATCACCGGCATCATGTACCTGGAACTCGACCGAAAAACGGAGATGGCCCGTCCGTCGTCGCCATCGCTGGGGTTCGACCCCGGGTATCCGGTGGTGGCGACCCGGCCGTCGGACTTGCAGCGACTGTTCAAGGGCGTCGATTCAGCGCTCAACCAGCTCAACGCTCTGGATGTCAAAGGGATTTCGATAAAGATCCAGTCCGCCGTCGACACCCTGAACCGGGTGCTGGAAGATGCAGAGATCAAGACCGTGTCAACGGAGATTCAGGCCTTTGTCAACAGCCTGGAAAGGACCCTCGACCGGGAGGGGATAGAGCGGATCATGGCCAGTCTGGAACGAACGGCGGCCCATCTGGAAACGGCCGGCGCCGAGGCCGGACGAATGGTCGCCGATGTCCGCCGCGGCGTCGATCCCCTGCTGTCCACGGCCACCCGAACCCTGAACACCCTCCACGGGACCAGCAGGGACCTGGACGCCCGCCTGGCCCGCCACAGCGACGAGATCTCCCGGGCCATCGCCGATTTCCGCCGGTCCCTGGAGAGGGCCCGAGCATTTCTGGCGGAGGGGTCCCGTACCCTCGTCGCCTTCCGGGAGGGGGCCGCTGATTTCCAGCGCTCTCTGGCGGTCATTCTCCAGAACCTGGAAAAAACCGCCGAAACCCTGAAATCTTTTACCGAGACGATCGCCACCCATCCGGCGCAACTGCTGCTGGGGGATCCGCCGCCACGCCGGCGGTTAGAAGAAGACCACCGGTAACGCCACCCCATCGGAGGACCATGGACCGATCCCGACATCCCCTGTGGCTGATCCTTTCCTTTCTGGTCCTGCTGGCCGCCGGATGCACTGGGCTGGGCGGGCCGCCTCCGGATATCGCCTATTACGCGCCGGAATACGACCCGCCGGCCATCGTCACCCGCGGGCCGCTCCCCGTCGTGCTGCGGGTGGACCGGTTCGGCATCTCCCCGTTCTACGACGCGACCCGCATTGTCTATCGCGATGCCGATTTCCGGCGGGACGCCTATGTCTACCATCGGTGGTGGGCCAATCCATCGGAGATGGTCCCCCATTTCCTGGCCCGGGACCTGCGAGCGACCGGGGGGTTCAACGGGGTTTTCGTTTTCGACGGCCCCCGGACGGCCACCCACGTGCTGGAAGGGACCATCGGCGGGTTCCATGAACACGACACCCCGGACGCCTGGTGGGCGGTCCTCTCCGTGGACATCGCCCTCGTGGCATCCAACGAGCCGGATGTGAGCCGCCGGGTCCTCCTGCAGCGGTCCTACACCGAGCGGGAACCCTGCGACCGGAAGACGCCGGCCGCCCTGGCCGCCGCCATGAGCCGGGCCCTGGCCCGGATATCGCGAGCCGTTCTCACCGACGTCTACGGCCGGCTCGAATCGACCCGATCCCCCAAGGAGGCCCCATGATCGTCGATCCCGTTTCACCCCCCACCCTCCGGAAACCATGAACGGATTCGCTTACAAAACCACCGGCCTGGCCATCAAGACCCTTTCCGGGCTGTTCAAGGCAAAGGTGGCGCTCCACGGTCAGGAACGCGTTCCCGGGGGCAGCAACATCTTCGTCATCAACCATTTCACCCGGGTGGAGACCCTCCTCCTGCCCTACCACCTCAACCGGGTGACCCACGTGCCCATCTGGTCCCTGGGGGATGCGGGGTTGTTCACCGGGGCCCTGGGCGCGTTTCTCGACCGGGTGGGCGTGGTCTCCACCCGGGATCCCGATCGGGACCTCCTGATCGTCAAGAGCCTCCTCACGGGCGAAGCCCACTGGATGATCTTCCCGGAAGGCCGGATGGTCAAGAACAAGAAGATCGTGGAAAAGGGCCGGTTCATGATCTCCTATGCCGGCGGCAAACATCCCCCCCATACCGGCGCCGCGACCCTGGCCCTGCGCACCGAGTTTTACCGCCAGCGACTGGCGGCCATATCCGACACCATGCCGGAGGAGGCCCGGCGGCTGATGACCTTGTTCGGGGTCGAGGATCTCGAACCGGTGATCGCCCGCACCACGTTTATCGTGCCGGTCAACATCACCTTCTACCCCATTCGGGCCAAAGAGAACCTGCTCAGTGAACTGGCCGAAACCTACCTGGAAAATCTGCCAGAACGCGCGCTGGAAGAGCTGATGACCGAGGGGACCCTCCTTTTTTCCGGGGCGGACGTGGACATCCGGTTCGGCGATCCCATTCCTGTCGCCGATTACCTGAAGCAGTCGACCATCGGCCGGGATATCGCCACCCGGCGCCGGTTCGACTTCGATGATCCCATCCCGGCCAAAGGGGCATTACGGCGGACGGCGATCTCCATCATGGAACGCTACATGACCGCCATCTACAACATGACCACCGTCAACTACGACCATCTCTTCGCTTCCATCCTCAAGCTCCATCCCCGTCGGTCCATGGATGAATACGACCTCCGGCGCCGGGTCTATCTGGCGGCCGCCCGGCGGCTGGACCGGATGGGACTCTACGTCCATACGAGTCTCAAGGAGAACCCCCGCCATCTCCTCACCGACGACCGGTACAACCGATTCCATGATTTCATCACCCTGGCCGAGGAAAAGGGCGTGGTCCGGCGGGAGGGGCGCCGGATCATCAAAAACCGGGACCGATTCGCCTCCCCTGTCGATTTCCACCGGGTCCGCATCGACAACCCCATATCGGTGATGGCCAACGAGGTGGAACCCCTGACCCCGCTGCAACAGACCGTCCGTCTTCTGGCCTGGACCCCCCGGTTCCGCCTCCGGTCCCGGATCTTCTCTCCCCTGATCGACGCGGCCATGGCGGAATACGAGGCGGATTACCGGTCCTTCCACGTTCCCGGCGAAAGCCGAGACGAGGCCATCGGCCGCCCCTTCCTCATCCGGGGAAAATCCCACGGGCCCGGCGTGCTGCTGATTCATGGATACATGGCCGCCCCCTTCGAAGTGGCCAAGCTGGCCCTTTACCTGGGGCGTCAGGGCTATTGGGTCTATGTCCCCCGTCTCCGGGGCCACGGCACCGCCCCCGAGGACCTGGCCATACGGTCCCATCAGGACTGGGTGCGTTCCGTGGACGAGGGGTTCGCCATTATCCGGAACATCTGCAGGGAGGTGGTGCTCGGCGGGTTCTCCACCGGCGGAGCCCTGGCCCTGGATCTCGCGGCCCGGGTGGGAACGGAGGCGGTCGGTGTGTTCGCCGTCTCGCCGCCCCGCCGGCTCCAGGATCTCTCGGCGCGCTATTCCGCCACCTCCGACGCCTGGCAACGGCTGAAGCGGATGATCCGTCGATCCGACATCCAGAAGGAGTTCATCCCCAACTCACCGGAAAACCCCCGGATCAGCTACCGGCGCAATCCGGTCTCCGGGATCCGGGAGGTCGAGTCGCTCATGGAGACCGTCGAGCCCCGACTCGCCCAAGTCATGGTCCCGTCCCTGGTGATCCACACCATCCGGGATCCCATTGCGGGTCCAAAGGGCTCCCGGCGCATCTTCGATCATCTGGGCAGCCCGGACAAGCAATATGTCCTCTTTGACATCCAGCGACATTGCATTATTTTAGGGGATTGCGCACCCCGGGTTCACCGGGTCATCGGGGATTTTATCGCCTACCTGAAAGGAGCATAACCGGATGGAAGACGTCTACAAACGGCTGGCCCGCCACCTGGACAGCCTCCCGGCGGGGTTTCCCCCTGCCGACTCCGGGGTGGAACTGCGGATCCTCAAGCGGCTCTTCACCCCGCAGGAAGCCGAGATCGCCGCGGGCCTCACCATGATGCCTGAAGGGGCGGACGCCATCGCCCGGCGGCTGAATACCGACCCCGGACCCCTGGCCGACACCCTGGCGGAGATGTCCCGGAAGGGACTCATCTTCCGTCTGTCCAAAAACGGGGAAACCCGCTACATGGCGGCCCAGTTCGTCATCGGCATCTGGGAATACCACGTCAACGACCTGGACCCGGATCTCATCCGGGATTTCAACGAGTATGTCCCGACCCTCATGAAAAAGGGCTGGGAGCGGACAGAGACCAAACAGCTCCGGGTGGTGCCGGTGGCCCGGTCCATTTCGGCCCAGACCACGGTCATGCCCTACGACGAAGTGGAAATGCTGGTCCGGAAACAGAAAAAGATCGTGGTCGCCCCCTGCATCTGCCGGAAGGAGCACGACATGGTGGGCGAAGGGTGCGGAAGGCCCCTGGAGACCTGCTTGGTCTTCGGCGGCGGGGCCTATTTTTACGAAGGAAACGGCCTGGGCCGGGTTATCGACGGGGACGAGGCCGTGGACCTCCTCCACAAGGGCGTGGCGGCCGGGCTGGTGCTCCAGGCAAGCAATTCCCAGCGGCCCATGAACATCTGCATGTGTTGCGGGGACTGCTGCCAGATCCTTAAAAACCTCAATCCCCTCGATGCCCCGGCCGACGCGGTCTGCACAAGCTTCAGGGCCGAGGCCGACCCGGACGCCTGCACGGCCTGCGAAGCCTGTGCCGTCCGGTGCCAGATGGCCGCCATCGAAATGGCGGAGACCGCCCGGGTCCTGGCCCACCGGTGCATCGGCTGCGGCCTATGCGTGGCCGCCTGCGAATCCGACGCCCTCCGGCTGGTGGAAAAAGCCCCGGACGAGCGCCACGTCCCGCCGGCCCACACCGTCGAAACCTACCTGAACATGGCCAGGGAACGGGGGCTGATGTAGATGGCAGACGACGGCATGGTGAAGGAATTTTTCCTGGCGATCCTGTCCTTTGCGGTGACCGCCCTCGTGATCATCATCCTCATGACGGCGGCGGGCAACCTCCTTTTCCCCAGCGCCGTCCACATTGTCGAAACCCGGCTGGAGACCGTTTCGACCGACGCGGCGCCCGTCATCCCGGAACGGAAACCGGCACCATCCGTCCCCGCGCCGTCCCCGGAACCGAAATCCGATGCGCCGCCCGCCGGGGCCGGTCCTTCCGATGCGCCGGAACCGGTGGCCGGCGTGCCGGTGGCGGAAACCGGCCCGGCCGAGGCCCCGGATGCCGAAGTTCCCGGTGCCGACACCCCCCAAGCCCCCTCCGAGCCGCCGGAAGCCGATCCTTCCGTGCCGCCATCCGAATCCTCCGGACGCCCGACGGAGGCGCCGGCCCCGTTGTCCCCGGCCGCTGTCGAACAGATGACCGATGACCTGGATCAGGGGGAGATCCTCCCTCTGGGCGACGGTCGGGTCGCCTACAAGGTCGCCGGCGGCGACACCTTTTCCCAGATCTGCAAAGCGGTCATCGGGTCGGGCCGGCCCGCGGTCTGGAAGGCGGCGGAGCGGATGATGGGCATTGATCACCGCACCCTCCGACCCGGCATGGTGCTGATCTTCGACCCGCCGGTTCAGGCCCTGGGAGAGACGGAATAGCGCCATGACGGCCGAAGGGGTCATCCAGTTCAGGCTCGATTACACGCCCGGCCCGCCCCTGCCGGAGGACGGGTTGGCGGATCTCGCGGCGTGGCGCCGCATCTTCCATCGGCTTCACCTGATCGGACAGGATCCGGACCGGTACGGCGGCTACGGATTCGGCAACATCAGCCGCCGGTCCCGGACCGGTGGAGCGGCCCCGGGGTTTTTCATCTCGGGCTCCCAAACCGGTCATTTGTCGGAACCCGATGGGCGCCACTGGGCCGCGGTGACGGACTGGTCCATCGCCGGCAACCGGGTGACGGCCCATGGACCGGTCCCTCCGTCGTCGGAGTCCCTGGCCCACGCCGCCCTCTATGAGGCGGGGGAGACGGTCGGTGCCGTCATCCATGCCCATTGCCCTCCTGTCTGGCACTGGGGACTGAAGACCGGACAACCGGCCACTCCGCCCGAGGCAGCCCACGGCACGGTGGCCATGGCCGTGGCCGTAGCCGACGCCTTTCATCGGATCGGAGCGGGGTCCCGGGGCCTGCTCATCCTGGCGGGTCATGAAGACGGGATCCTCTCTTTTGGCGAGGACCTGAGATCCGCGGGCTTGCTGCTGGTGGAAACGCTCGCGGCCGCCTTCAGGGAAACCGGCCGCTAACCGTCTTTTCTCCGGATGGTGCCGGGGCCGCCGACAGAAGCCGCCGAAAGGGCGGTGCGGACGGCGTCGGCCAACGCGCCCAGGGTCACCGGTTTCATCAAAAAATGGCGGCCCGCCGGCAACCGGTTTTCCTCCAGCACGATGCCGTCCAGACGGCCGCTGCAGAGGATCACCGGCAGATCCGGCCGGAGGGCCGCGATTTCTTCGGCCAGTTGGATGCCGTTCATCCGGGGCATGGTCATGTCGGTGATCACCAGATCGAACCGGTCCGGTGCGGCCCGGAGCCGATCCAGGGCCTCAAGGCCGTCGGATTCCACCGTGACCCGGTACCCCAACTCCTCCAGAAGGGTCCGCTCGACCCGGGCCACCGTGGCTTCGTCATCCACCAGGAGGATCGCATTCTCTCCCCCCGTCGGTTCCGCCGACTCGGTTCGGGTCGTCCGCCGGTCTTCCAGCAGAGTGGTCGGCAGATAAACCTCGATCACGGTCCCCTCTCCCGGCCGGCTGCGGACCGTGATCTCCCCGTCGTGGGCCTTGACGATCCCGTACACCACCGACATCCCCATGCCCGTGCCCTCCCCTGCCGGCTTGGTGGTGAAATAGGGTTCGAACATGTGCTCCAGGGTCATCGGGTCCATGCCGTGGCCGGTATCGCTCACCGAAATCCGCAAATAGCCTCCCCGGGGCAAATCCGTCGGTCCGGCGTTGTCGCCCTGCCACTCGGCAAGGGCGATGGTGAGGGTCCCGCCACCATCCCGCATGGCGTGATAGGCGTTGGTGCAAAGATTCATGATCACCTGGTGGATCTGGGAAGGAATAATGGCGGCGGGCGGGCAGTCCGGATCCACGGAGACCTGTACCTGGATCGAGGCCGGGAGGGTGGCGTTGAGTAGCTTGACGGTCTCCTTGACAATGGGCTGCACCGCCAGGGGTTTTCGCTCCCCGTCGGATTTCCGGCTGAAGGTCAGGATCTGGCCCACCAGATCCCGGGCCCGATCGGCGGCCCCCAGGATGTCGTCCAGATGTTTCCGGGCACTTTCGGGATCGGAGGCCAGCCGGCGCTGGGCCAGTTCGGCGAACCCGATGATGGGCGACAGAATGTTGTTGAAATCATGCGCAATGCCACCGGCAAGGGTGCCGATGGCTTCCATTTTCTGGGAATGGAGAAACCGGGCCTCCATCTGCTGACGTTCATTTTCCGCCCGCCGCCGCTCGGCCAGCTCTTCCTGGAGCCGGGTATAGAGCCGGGCGTTTTCCAGGGCGATGGAGGCCAGTTCCGCGAACCGTTCCATGATGTCGATATCGGCGTCGTCGAACCGGTCCTCGGGGTCCCCTTTGGTCAGCCCCAGGACACCCCCCGGCAGATGGGGCCGGGAGGGGATGGGGATAACCACCACCGCCCGCATTCCATCAAACGCCGGATGGGGAATCCGGTGGGGCCAGCTCTGGTAGTCCTCGACGCTCAGGGGCGCTCCCGACTGCCACACCCGGCCGCACATCCCTTCGCCGGGCGCGATTTGGAAGCCGATCAGGTCGGTGAGGGATCCGTACCCCGCCTTGACCTCCAGCCGGTCGGACTCGGCGTCGTAGATATAAAAAAACCCGTCGGTGGCCCGGACCAGACGTGCGGCCCGGTTGATCAGGGTCCCGAAGAGGTCCCCCAAGTCGAGACGGCTGATGAGCCCTAACGCCGTCTCGTGGAGGGCCGCCATGGTTTCATTGTGGCGCTGGAGACGGTCTTCGGCCTCCCGCCGGGTGGCCAGGTTGGCCTCCGAGGCGATGAGCAGCCGGTTGACGGCATCCGCCAGAACCCCCAGCTCATCGGCGGTGTGCCGCCTGGGGATGGCCACCGGCCGGGCCGCCGGCGCCGAGGGGTCCACCTGGGAGACCTGGAGGGCCATCCGGCGCAGGGACCGGGCGACGCTGTAATAGAAGATGAGGGCCAGGAGGCTGGCCAGGAAGAGATTGCGGATCAGGTCCCCGATGAGGGTCACCTTGGCCCGCCGGAAAAAATTGACGGCGAATCGTCGGCTGTCCGCGGCCACGGTGATCCGGCCGACGGGCGGCATCCCCTTCTGGATCTGGAGGGGAATGGAGAGGGTCCGGTCTTCGCCGAAGGTCCAGCGGATCAGCCATTCCATCCGTCCCCGCAGCCGGGATCGCTCCCCTTGCGCCAGCACCGTTCCGTAGTCGTCCACCACCTCGACGCGACGGATGGGGTCGTACTGGAGGAGCCCCGCCACGATGCTGCGGGCCAATTGATCGTCCAGTTCGTAGGCGGCCCGCACCGCCGGTTCCCGGACGGTGTTGATCACCTGACGGACCGTGGCGTCGATGCGATCCCGCTCTTCCAGGAGATCCAGGGCTAGTTGACCGCCGCTGAGGATCAGCCCCAGCAGGAGTCCGACAAAAACCGCATATCCGGCCAGCCGCAGCGACAACCGCCAGCGGACCCGGAGGGGCCGGCCGCGTTCGTCGGGACGGTCAGTCATCCGTCGGAAAGAGGCCGATGTGTTCCCGGGCCAGGTTGAGGTAGATGTCGGCCGGTTCGTCCAGCACCGCCACGATCCCCTCCCCCAGATCTTTTTTCATCTCGGCCGGCACCCCGGTCATGAGATGGTACGGCCCCACCGTCTGCCCCTCCCGGACCACCGAGCCGGCCGCCACCACGGATCCGGTCTTCACAGTGGCGCCGTTGAGGACGGAGGCGGAGATCCCGATGAGGCAGTTGTCCTCGATGGTGCAGCCGTGGATTACGGCCTTGTGTCCCACCGTGACCTTGTTCCCGATGGTCGCCGGCTTGCCCCAGTCGGTGTGGACGACGCAGTTGTCCTGGATGTTGGTCTCCCGGCCGATCCGGATGGGCTCCATGTCGCCCCGGATGACGGCGCCGTACCAGATGCTCGACTTGTCGCCGATGATCACGTCGCCGATGATCACGGCCGTGGGGGCGATGAAGACATCCCGGCCGATGGTGGGTTTCTTTCCTTTGTATTCGATGATCATGAGGGGGTTTGTCCTTTGATGGCGTTGTAGAGAAGGGTTTCCAGTTTTTCGAGATGGATGCCGTAGAAATGGTCGGCCCCCTGGATCACCTCGAAACGGGCGTCCGGGTTCCAGAGGGGAAGGTGTTTCCGGATGACGTCGGGCGGCGCGATCTCGTCGGCCGATCCCGAGACCACCAGGGAGAGACTGGGGATGGCGGACACGACGTCGTAGTCCATGAAGGCTACCGGCGGCGAGACCTTGATCATCCGGCGGACCCCGGCCGCGGCGCAGTCAACATGCGCATTGACCCAGGCGCCGAAGGAATACCCGGCCAGATCGAACGCTTCTATCCCTTTTCCGGCCATAAACGCCAGGGCCGCGGCCACGTCTTTGACCTCCCCCGCGCCCCCGTCGAAAAATCCGCCTGAGCGGCCCACCCCCCGGAAATTGAACCGGAGGGTCGCGTATCCGGCCTTTGCATACGCCCGGACGATGGTCGTGACCACCGGATTGTCCATATCGCCGCCGTAAAGAGAATGTGGATGGGTGATGACCGCGCCCCGCTTGCCGTCGCCCTTGTCGTATCGGCCCTCAAGCGTCAATGCGCCGGATGTAAACGTGACCGCCGTTTCCATGACATTTCCTTTTATGTGTAGAGGTGTGT
>CAYPCE010000080.1:0-2969 GCA_964409085.1 uncultured Desulfobacteraceae bacterium
GAGCAGTATTTGGCCGCATAGGACATGATGGGGACCGACGACCGGTCGTTTTCATCCAGGACGTTCCGGATCTCGGCCACCCGGCCGTCCATCATGTCGGAGGGGGCCACCATGTCGGCCCCGGCCTGGGCGTGGGAGAGGGCGGTCCGGGCCAGCAGGTCCAGGGAGGCGTCGTTGTCGATGATCCCCTTTTCCACCACGCCGCAGTGGCCGTGGTCCGTGTACTGGCAGAGGCAGACGTCGGAGATGACCACCAGATCCGGGACCCGGTTCTTGATCTCCCGGACCGCCTTCTGGACGACGCCGTCCTTGGCGTAGGCGGATGTGGCCAGGGGATCTTTCTTGTCGGGGATGCCGAACAGCATGATCGCGGGGACCCCCGCTTTATGGGCCGCCTTGGCCGTCTTCGTCAAATGGTCGATGGAGAGCTGGAAATGGCCGGGCATGGAAGCGATGGGGTTTTTCACGTCCTTGCCGCCGATGGCGAAGAGGGGCAGGATCAGGTCGTCGGGGGTCAGGACGGTTTCGCGGACCATCCGGCGGAACGCATCGCTCTGGCGCATCCGGCGGGGTCGGTAGTCGGGGAATAGCATGAGGTTCTCCTAATGGTGTTGTGCAGTGGTTTGGAATTCCGCCTTCAGGCGGCGCAAACCGCCCGAAGGCAGAACTCCGAACTTGACTGTCAGGCGATCTCCGCGTCCGTCAGGTAGCAGGCCGGATCGGGGGCCCAGACGTCGTCGTAGAGGGCTTCGGCCCGCACCCGGAAGTTGCCGCCGCAGATGTCGAGCCATCGACACCCGGCGCAGCGGCCTTTGACGTGCTGTTTTTTCTCCTTGAGTTTGGACAGCAGGGGGTCGGACAGGTCGGTCCAGATCTCGGAAAAGGGCCGGCGCCGCACGTTGCCGAAGCTGTGGTGGCGCCAGAACTGGTCGGCGTGGACCTCGCCGTCCCAGCTCACGCAGCCGATGCCCCGGCCCGAGTTGTTCCCCTCGTTCATCTCCAGGAGTTCCAGCACCTCGGCGGCCCGCTCCGGGTCTTCCTTCTGGAGGCGGAGATAGACGTAGGGGCCGTCGGCGTGGTTGTCCACGGTGAGCACCTCTTTCCCGATGCCCCGGTCGTGGAGATCCTTGGTCCGGTCCATGATGAGATCCACGGCCTGTCGGGTCTCCTCGTGGGCGAGGTCGTCCTTGACCAGGTCCGATCCCCTTCCCGCGTAGACCAGATGATAAAAGCAGATGCGGGGGATCTCCCGCGCTTCCAGCAGGTCGAACACCGCAGGGATTTCCGAGACGTTGAACTTGTTAATGGTGAACCGAAGTCCCACCTTGATCCCGGCGGCCTGGCAGTTTTCGATCCCCGTCATGGCGGATTTGAAAGCCCCCTTGACGCCCCGGAACCGGTCGTGGATGGCTTCCATGCCGTCCAGGCTCACGCCCACGTAGGAGAGGCCGATCTCTTTGAGGGTCCGGGCTTTTTCCGGCGTGATGAGGGTGCCGTTGGTGGAGATCACCGCCCGCATCCCCTTTTCCACCGCATATCCCGCCAGGTCCGGCAGGTCCTTGCGCACCAGGGGCTCGCCCCCGGAAAAGAGGAGCACCGGCACGCCGAAACCGGCCAGGTCGTCGATGAGCGCCTTGCCTTCGTCGGTGGACATCTCGTCCTTGAATGCCTCGTCTTTGGCCTGGGCGTAGCAGTGGACGCACTTGAGGTTGCACCGGCGGGTCATGTTCCAGACCACCACCGGCTTTTTGTCCTGGGAAAACTGGAGCAGATGGGAAGGGAGCTGTCCGGAATGGCGTCCGTATCGCAGGGCGTCGGACGGTTCCACGGTTTTGCAGTAGAGCTTCGATATGCCGATCATGTCAGACCTGTGGATTGGGAGGGGTTACCGAAATATCGTCCGTATCCTTGAGCAGGTTGCCGATATAGGATTCCGGACCGAGCAGGGCGTCCCGGGTGATAAAAAAACGATTGCGGCCGATTCGTTCCCGGACCAGCTTCAGCCCGTATTCAAATTGACTGCAGAACCATCGGTAGATCGCTTCGAAATCGGTCTCCTCGTCCATGTACTGCTGGATGAAGTATTGGACCGCGTCTTCTTCCAGGACGATGTTGATGTCGTGATTCTGGAAGAAATAGAGTTCCATTTTTTTGATCTCATCGGAGAACCGTTTGACCTTCTGCACCACCGTCTCCACGTTGGTGATGTGACGGCAGTAGTAATCGGCGATGGCCTCGATATGGGGCGGGGTCAGCGTGATGCCGTGTTTGACGGAAAGCTTCTGTTTGCGTTCCGTCACATAGGCCGTGATGGCGGCCTTTTCTTCCTCGTAGAGCCGTTGGAAATCCGCCGCCATGTCCGCTTCGGTCTTCGCCTCGACCATCCTCTGGAAGGCCGCCTCGGGCGCATCGAGGACCGTGTCCGTCACGGCGAAGGTCTGGATGGGCGTGGAGGGCAGGCCTTTTTCAAATGTCAACAGGGCCCGTTCCACGGCGCTGACCAGCCCCCGGGCCCCGGTCCCCTCGGCAAACGCCTCGCCGGCCAGCCGTTTGAGGACGGTGTCTGAAAACTTGATGCCGATGCCGTACGCGGCGAAATCGAGCTTCTTGCTCAGGATCACCGGGTTGTTGGGGTTTTTGAGAATATCGAACAGGTCCGGTTCAGTCAGGTTCTCGAATACCGATACCACCGGCAGTCGTCCTATGAACTCTGCTTCGAACCCAAACCGGGTCAGGTCCTCAGATCGCACTTGTCGGAGGATATTGGCGGCATCCTTTTCGGTCCGGATCTGGGCCCCGAACCCGATGGGTTGCTGGGTCAGCCGTTTTTTGATGATCTCCGCCAGTTCGCCGAAGGCCCCGCTCATGATGAAAAGGATGTTCCGGGTGTTGACGGTCCGCTGCTCCCGCTGGCCGGTCCGGCGGAACTTTTCGATCTCCTGCATCATGGAGATGGGGTCGTGGGGCGT
>CAYPCE010000080.1:3069-15857 GCA_964409085.1 uncultured Desulfobacteraceae bacterium
ACGTTGTTCTTGATCCGGCCCACCATATCCCCTCCTTCGACCGGACGATCCTGGGCGTGCTTGATCCGGTTGAAATGGGTACAGATCTTGGTGGACAGAATGGCCTTGGCGTTGGATTGCTTGACGATGTACTGATCAAGATAATCGATCAGCTCTTCCGGTTTCAGATCGAAGTGGATTCGATGTTTCTTCCTGGTCGGCCCGTCGACGCTGTCCTCTTCAGACAGGGCTTTGGGCAGCTTCGACGGCGACACGATCTTCACCTCGCCGCCGAATTTTTTCGCCAGAAACTCGCCGATTTCCTTTTCCAGCTCTTTGGGGCTGGGAATTTTTTCGTTGTGTGGCTTCATAGTGGCTTGAAGTATAAGCATCGACAAAGCAGATGCAAGCGGCGTTCGGCAACGGGAATGGCAGCAGTTGGGGTCTATTCAGGGGGGAAGGAAAGATGGTACGCCCGGCTGGGATCGAACCAGCGGCTTCCAGCTCCGGAGGCTGGCGCTCTATCCACTGAGCTACGGGCGCACACCGAAAGACTTGCAGAAACTTGACCCTCTATACACGCAGGGAGGGGTTTCGTCAAGGATGAATTTTAGCTGTTTGGATGGCCGTCCCCTCCGGCGAAACGGTCTTTGGCCGCATGTTCCATTGACCGTTTTCGCCGGTGTCCCTCCTCTCGCTTGTCCGCATCCGGACGGTGGTGGATAAACTTACGGGAGGGTAAGGGTGCTCTTCTTTGTTTTGCAATCGATGGTCGCTGTCGCCTCCTGACCGACCTGAAGGTCGAACACCTCGCTGCGGACCCTGTGTTCACCAGGACATTCGATGTCGACCTTATACGTTCCGGGCGGTACCTTGAAAAAGCGCATGGTCGGGTGCGAATCGGCTTCTTCGGCGTAGACGTCTTTGGGGACATCGACGAGCCGCACGTATCCCGTAATCGGCTTTCCCCCGCTTGTGACAAGGACGCCGATGCGCACGTTGGCGCAAACACCGGCGACCTCATGGCTTTCGCCGGCCTTGAGGAGAAACGGCTCGCTTTTGACCCTTCTGCCGGTGTTCGAACACTCCATATCCACCACATACTCGCCCGGGGATACGACAAAAGCCGTGGTCTTACCCGTGTGATCCCCTTCCTCGGCGTACTGGCCGGTCTTCACGTTCACGATGCGGACGTAGCCGGGAATGTCCTGGCCGCTCCCGTCCTTCATGCCGACGACGACCCGGGACTCGGCGAAGACCACTTTTTGCTCCGTCACTTTGTCCTCGGCCACCACAACATTCTCAATCGTCTTCTTCTCCGACAAGTTGTCCGGGTTCACTTTCAGGGTGTATGTCCCTGCGGGGAGGCCAAAGCCGACCCGCCTGCCGCCGTCGGAGTCGATGACGTTTCCGTTTCCGTCGAGGACCTGGATCATGACGGGAATCGCATTGTTGTCGGCGTCGAAGACGGTCACCACGAGATTTTGGGCCACGGCCTTTTTGACCACGCTGTCAAGCGCTCCCTCCAGGTTCCCCGCGTCCCTGGCCGGGAAATATTCGCCTCCGCCCGCCCTGGCCATGCACTTGAGCTGTTCCTCGGTTTCGCCGCCGACATCGAATCCGACCACATGCAGGACGAACTTGATCCCCAGTTTTTTCAGCTCCGCGACGATGGAGCAGGGGTCGGGGTCGCAGGTCTCTTTGCCGTCGGAAATGAGCAGGATGGCGGTCTCATCTTCAAGGTGCTTGATCGAATCGGCAGTTTTTCGGATCGACCGGATCATGGGCGTCTTTCCCTTGGGGTTGATTGCCTTGATCTTGGCCAGAAAACTTTTCCTGTCCAGCTTGCCCAGCGGTATAAGCGTCTCGACATCGTCGCAGTCCCCTTTTCGGTTGTGCCCGTAGGCCACCAGACCGACGTTCAGGTCATCGGGCAAGCCGTTGACAATTTCGTCCATGGCTTCCTTGGCGATTACGATCTTGTTTTTGCCGCTTATCTGACCCCACATGGAACCGGATGCATCGAAAATAAACACAAAATTCTTGGCTGCCTGGGCGGGCATTGCAAAAAGAGAAAGCAACAGGAAAGCGAAGACAATGGAAGTGAACCGGGAACAAGAAACATGATTTTTTTGAGAAAGTGCACGCATTTTCACCTCATGGGTCAGGTTGTAGATCAGCTGAAAAAAATACAGGGATTGAGGCCCCCTAATCGCTGGCCACTTTGATGTCATGAAACAACCTCGTCCGGGACTTTGCATGGTAATGGCGAAAAAAACTGCTTTGCTGTTCTTTTTGCAAAGGATTTGGGAAGCAGACGCGACAAGAGCATGTCCCATTTTCGCTTCGGCTCAAACGGAACGATGAATCGTATGACAAAAGTCCATCTTTTGTCAACTAAAACGTAAAAACATATTTATACGTTTTGGCCCGTTCAGACAAAATCGGTAAAAAGGCGGAAGTCGGTACGGCGTGAAGATTGAAATGGTTCGGACCTCAAGCGTGGCCGCCCGCTTAAAGCCGCGGTTGTACACCGATTTTCAAATCGATATGATTTATATGGGATGCGGAAAAATTGAGACCGCAAAGCGGGGCGGCCTCGTAAATTTTCAGGATCCGCCTCGCCAAGTCGGAGTCGTCAAGGGTCAATCTCGGGTCGTGTTTTGGATCGCCCTCCTGTCTGGCGAATCGGCGATGTAGCCGGCGGAGGCCAATGCCGCCCGGGCCTCCCCCACCACGTAAAGGGACCCGGCGATGCAGACGGCGTCCCGTGGTCCGGCCGTCCGGATGGCGTGTTCCACCGCCGAGGCCACGTCGGGAATCAGGGTGATGTCGGGCACCATTGCCGACGCCGTTTCCGCCAGGGTCTCCGGCGGCAATGCCCGGCCGATGCGGGCCTGGGTCAGCACCAGCCGTTTGCAGACCGGCAGCATCGACTTGAGCATGGCGGCGTAAGGCTTGTCGTCCAGGATGCCGATCACCATGGCGATATCCCGGTCCGGCAGAGACTCGGACAGGAAGCGGCCCAGATTCCGGGCTGCCATAAAATTGTGCGCCCCGTCCAGGAGGATGTAAGGCGAAGAGGATACGACCTCCAGCCGGCCCGGCCACCGGTTGGTGCGCAATCCCTGCCGGATCGTATCCGGGGTAAGCGCAACCCCCTGCCGCATGAGGGTTTCGCAGGCAGCCAGGGCCAGGGCGGCGTTATCCGTCTGGAAGCCGCCCGCCAAGCCAGTGCGCATCCCGTTCCATACATGGTCCAGCCCGTAGTAGGTGAAGGCCCCGTTGCTCTTTTCGCGCCGGACGCGGAACGCCTCCTTGAAGCGATGGAGCGGGGCGGACTGCTCCCGGGCGACCGCTTCCATCACCTCAATGGCGCTTTTCTGACGAACACCGGTGACCACGGGCGTTCCGGGTTTGATGATCCCGGCTTTCTCACCGGCGATTCTGGCGATGGTATTTCCCAGGTACATCTGGTGTTCCATGGAGATGTTGGAGATGATGGAAACCGCCGGCTCAAGGAGGTTGGTGGCATCCATCCGGCCGCCCATGCCGGTCTCCACCACGGCCCACCGGACCCCCTGGCGGGCGAACTCGTACAGGGCCATGGCCGTGGAAAACTCGAAAAACGTGGGTTCCCGCTCGCCGGGATCCACTGCCTTGACCGCTTTGTAGGCTCCGACCACGGCCTCGTCTTCAATCTCCCGGCCGTCCACCCGGATCCGCTCGTTGAACCGGACCAGATGGGGGGAGGTGAACAGCCCCGTCCGGTATCCGGCCAGATGAAGGATGGTGGCCAGCGCCGAGGCGATGGATCCCTTCCCGTTGGTACCGGCTACGTGGATGGAACGAAACTGTGTCTGGGGGTCGCCCAGGGCGCTCAGCATCCGCTGGATCGTGGCGAGTTCCAGCTTGATGCCGAATCGCCGCATGCCGTACATGGCCTCCAGGCAGGCGTCGTATTCCCGTGGCGTATTCATGGACCGTCTCTTCCACAAAAAAGCCCGACACGCGTGGCGGCGTGCCGGGCCGGATGTTCGATGGCGTTTCCGCTACCGGTATCGTCGGCTTCTGGCGGCAGCGATCCGCTGCCGACGCAAGGCTTCCCGCTGTTTACGACGGCGGTATTCGCTCGGTTTTTCGTAGCTCTTTTTGAGCTTCAAGCGTTTGAAAAGGCCGTCATTCTGGATCTTCTTCTTGAGAATGCGCATGGCCTTTTCAAGGTCGTTGTCGTAAACTTTGACCTCAATGTTTTTCAACCGTTCCTCGCCCCTTTCGTCCCACCGGAACCCGGTCCCGCATGGTTATTTTCCTCAATTTCGATATCCGATCATTATAACCCGTAAATAAAATCTTGGCAAGAAAAAAATCATCATCGCCGGCAGCAGGCGATCCTCCGCCCCAAAACGGACGCCCGCCTTCCATGGGGAAAGCGGGCGTGAGCGTCCGCTCCGGGCCCGGGCGCTACAACTTGGAGACCAACTCGTTCGTCACCTCTTTGACGCTGGGTTCGCCGTTCAGGTCAATGTACTTGAGGGAACCGTCTTTGGCCTTGTCTTTGAAATAGTAGGCCGCGGCCAGGGTGCCGGTTTCCGCGTCATAATAGATGGAATGGCGCTTGTCGATGGCGGCTTCGTCCTGGTCGTCGTCCCGGGTCTTGAGTTCGCCCCCGCAGACCCGGCATTTGTCTCCGTCCGGCTTGATCGCGTCGATAAAGATGTTGTTGGGGTGGTTGTTGTCATTGACGCAGAGCCGCCGGCCCATGATCCGCTTTTTGGCGATCTCCCGGTCGAGGATGACCTCCACCACGATGTCCAGCGCCATGTTCGCGGCATTCAGGGCTTCGTCGAGTTTGATGGCCTGGTTTTTGTTGCGGGGGAACCCGTCCAGGAGCCAGCCGTTCTTGGCGTCGTCCTGCTTCAGGCGATCGAGGATCATGGGAATGGTGATCTCGTCCGGGACCAGGTCTCCGCGGTTGATGTACTCCTTGGCTTTGGCGCCCAGCTCGGTGCCCTTGGAGATGTTCTCGCGGAAAATGGCGCCGGATTCGATGTGGGGGATGTTGTATTTGTCCTTCAGGATCGCTCCCTGGGTGCCTTTGCCGCTGCCGTTCGGACCGAAAAACAGAATGTTCATGTCTCCTCCTGTGGATTGAATGGCGGGTCTTGTGCGAACCCGTTTCCTGGATCTCTGCAAATCGCTCGGCCTTTACTATAAAAATGGCCCTGGGTTGTCAAGGGCCGTCGGCCTCGGTTTCATCCGCCGCCGTCACCAGCTCGGCCGCCAACCGCAGGGCCGCTTCCCGGGTGTTGATGGCCCCCGCCATCCGGGCCTCCCGGATCTGCTCCAACACCCCCTTGAACACCGGTGACGGGGTCAATTTCAATTCCCGGATGAGATCGTGGCCGGTGATCAGGGGCGGTAGGGCGGATTTTTCCTTGAAATCCGAATAGAACCGGTCCATCATCTCATTGATGAACAAGCGGAATCGGCGGGTTTTCTCCCCATCGGTCCGCCCTTTTCCCAGATCATCCGCCAATCCGTGAAGCAGGACATGGGCGGACCGGTCGCCACACTGGATAAAAAATCGGGTGATGGCCCGACGGCTCAACCGCCCCGTTTCCTGAAGGAGAAAGAGCTGGAGGGGTCGCAGATGAGATCGAATCGTCATCACCACGAACCGCGTTTCCCCGCCGGAAAAGCGCAATCGGTCGCAGATGGCCTCCCCCATGGTCGCCCCGACCTCCGGATGGCCGGGATACCGCACCGGGCCGTTCCCCTCCGTGGTTTCCGTAGCCGGCTTCCCGATATCGTGGAGCAGCATCGCCCATTTGAGCAATGCCGCCTCTCTCGGGGGCGGAATGCATTCGGGGGGCAGATGGACGGGATCGCGCAGCAACGCTTCCAGCTGACCGTAGGCGGTCACGGTATGGGTGAACGGGTCGAACCGGTGATGGCGGTTGGACCGGCAGTGGCGCAGCGGGGTCAACTCGGGCAGCATCGCTTCCAAAAACCCGCAGGCGGCCATCTGTTCCAAATACCCCGCGGACGGGTCGGCCCGGAAAAATTTGAGCAATTCTTCCCGAATCCGTTCCCCGGCAACGCCCCGGATTCGGCCCCCATGCCGTCCGATGGCGGTGATGGTCCCCCCGTCGATGGCCAGTTGGCGCTCGGCGGCCAACCGGAACGCCCGGAGCATTCGGAGGGGATCCCGTAACAGCGCGGCTTCCGCAACCATCCGGACCCGCCGCCCCAGATCCCGCCGCCCCCCGGTGGGATCGATCAACCGACCCGCCGAGAGGTCCACGGCCATGGCATTGATGGTAAAATCCCGGCGGCGCAGGTCCGCATCGATGTCGGGGCCGTCCAGGGGAGAAACGTCAACGAAGGTCTCCCCGGCGGGTACGCGGTAGATCCGGACCCCCGGCTTGCCCATGACCACCACGCGGCTGTCCGCCTGTCGGGCCAGGCGAGCGGCGAAACCGGCCGGATCCGATGAGACCGCCAAGTCGAAATCGGCCGGCCGCCGCCCCATCAGCGCGTCCCGCACCCCTCCCCCCACCAGGTACACCCCCGATGTCCGATACAGATGTCGTCGGATAGCGCCGGGCAGCCCGTCGAGACAATAGCGGATGTCGTCGGTTCTCATGGGATTCGCCCTCCCTCTTCAAGACCCATCATGGGCCTCAATGCCGTTTTCAGGAAAATTCCGCTTTTGGGCTTGACAAGCCCGTCCTCCACGTATTAAAGTTTTGCGTATTAGAGACAAATAAATGGCCCCCCTTTGAAAAATATCCTTTTTTCTTAAATCCTAACAATCGGCTCACACACAAGACACCGGGCATATCGAAGCACCAAAAGGACCCAATCATTCCATAAATCATCGATTCACCAGTAATCTGAATACACACTATCCATCCACTATCCACGGTTTTTTTCGATCAATCGGAACGATCTGTTATCGGACGCCCTTTTCTTAGAAACACTGCAGGACCGGGACGAACCTTGCGACCTTTTCGGTAGTGGGACCGCAAAGGAACGCCGCCATACCAACCCCCAAGAAGAAAGTTCCCATGATGAACATCGTAGAACTCAAGAACAAGAAAATCAAGGAACTGGCCGACATGGCCAAGCAATTCAACATCGAATCCGCCGCCGGGATGCGGAAACAGGAGCTGATCTTCTCCCTCCTCCAGGCCCAGATCGAGAAAAACGGGCTGATCTACGGCGAAGGCACGCTGGAAGTGCTGCCCGACGGCTTCGGCTTCCTGCGGGCCCCCAACGCAAACTATCTGCCGGGGCCGGACGACATCTATGTCTCCCCTTCCCAGATCCGGCGGTTCAACCTCCGGACGGGCGACACCGTCTCCGGCCAGATCCGGCAGCCCAAGGAATCGGAGCGGTATTTCGCCCTGCTCAAGGTGGAGGCCGTCAATTTTGAAGACCCCGAAGTGGCCCGGGAAAAAATCCTCTTCGACAACCTGACGCCGCTTTACCCCGAAAAAAAGATCAACCTCGAACTCACCGCCGAGAACTATTCCGTTCGGGTCATGGACCTCATGACCCCCATCGGGTTCGGACAACGGGGGCTCATCGTGTCGCCGCCCCGCACCGGCAAGACCATGCTCCTCCAGAACATCGCCAACAGCATCACCACCAACCACAAGGACATCGTCCTGTTCGTGCTCCTCATCGACGAGCGGCCCGAAGAGGTGACGGACATGGAACGTTCCGTCCGGGGGGAAGTGATCTCCTCCACCTTCGACGAACCGGCCGAACGCCACGTCCAGGTGGCCGAAATGGTCATCGAAAAGGCGAAACGGCTGGTGGAGCACAAAAAGAACGTGGTGATCCTCCTGGATAGCATCACCCGCCTGGCCCGGGCCTACAACGCCGTGGTCCCCCCCAGCGGGAAGATCCTCTCCGGCGGCGTCGATTCCAATGCGCTCCAGCGGCCCAAACGGTTTTTCGGGGCGGCCCGGAATGTGGAGGAAGGGGGCAGTCTCACCATCATCGCCACGGCCCTCATCGACACCGGCAGCCGCATGGACGAGGTGATCTTCGAGGAATTCAAGGGGACCGGCAATATGGAACTCCAGCTCGACCGCCGTCTCTCCGACAAGCGTCTCTTCCCGGCCATCGATATCAAAAAATCCGGGACCCGCAAAGAGGAACTGCTGCTCAACACCGAGATCCTCAACCGGACCTGGATCCTCCGGAAACTCCTCTCCTCCCTCAACCCTGTCGACAGCCTTGAATTTTTACTTGAAAAAATGCAAGGGACGAAAGATAATAGGGAGTTTCTGGATTCAATGAACGCGTAACGAGACGACAGGAGGTTGAAAATACAATGAAAGAGAATATCCACCCCGCCTATGCGGATACGACCATCACCTGTGCCTGCGGCAACACCATTGAAGTGGGCTCCACCCGTTCGGACATCCGGGTGGAGATTTGTTCCCAGTGCCATCCCTTTTTCACGGGCAAGCAGAAGCTGGTGGACACGGCCGGCCGCATCGAGCGGTTCCGGAAGAAATACGCCAAATTCCAACAGCAGAACGCCAAGTAACGCCCCGCATCGCCCATGTTCGACAAGCTCAACGGCGTGGAAAAACGCTACGGGGAACTCGAAAGACTCCTGAGCGACCCGGACGTGCTCAAGGACCCGGACCAGTACCAGCAGTACGCCCGGGAGCACGCCGAACTCACCGAGATCGTGGACGCCTTCCGGGCATACCGCCGGGTCGACCGGGAGATCGACGACAGCATCGAGTTGCTCCGGGACGGAGACCCGGAGATCAAGGAGCTGGCCCGGGATGAATCGGAGCGGCTCACCGAAGAAAAGGAGCGGCTCGAAGGGTGCCTGAAGCAGCTGCTGATGCCCAAGGACCCCAATGACGCGAAAAACGTCCTCCTGGAAATCCGGGCCGGCACCGGCGGGGAGGAGGCCGGTCTGTTCGCCGGCGACCTTTTTCGCATGTATGCCCGGTACGCGGAAGCCAAGCGGTGGAAAGTGGAGATGATGGATCACCACGAAACCGGTTCCGGTGGGTTCAAGGAGGTCATCGCCATGGTGCATGGCCGGGGAGCCTACAGCCGGCTCAAGTACGAAAGCGGCACCCACCGGGTACAGCGGGTCCCCACCACCGAAACCCAGGGCCGGATCCACACCTCCGCGGTGACCGTGGCCGTACTGCCGGAAGCCGAAGACGTGGAACTCAACATCGACCCCAATGAATTGAAGATCGACGTCTACCGGTCCACCGGGCCCGGAGGGCAGTCGGTCAACACCACCGATTCCGCCGTCCGGATCACCCACCTGCCCAGCGGCCTGGTGGTCACCTGCCAGGATGAAAAATCCCAGTGGAAAAACAAGGCCAAGGCCCTGAAAGTTCTCCGGGCCCGCCTCCTGGACCGGATGATCCAGGAGCAGGCCGACAAGCGGTCCGAGGAACGGAAAAGCCAGATCGGAACCGGGGACCGGAGCGGCCGGATCCGCACCTACAACTTTCCCCAGGGCCGGGTCACCGATCACCGCATCGGCCTCACCCTCTACAAGCTCGACAGCATCCTCCAGGGGGCTCTCGACCCGGTCATCGACGAGCTGATCACGTTTTACCAGGCCCAGGCCCTACAGCAGGATGCAGACGCCCCCCACGCCTCCCAAGCCGCCATGGACCATTCTTAACCTCCTCCAGTGGACCGCCGGCTACTTTAAGACCCACGGGGTCGAAAGTCCCCGGACGAGTGCCGAGATCCTCCTTGCCGATACCCTGGGATGCGAGCGGATCGACCTCTATGTCCGGTTCGACCAGCCGCTCCACGACCGGGAACTGGTCCGGTTCAAACGGCGCCTCCAACGGCGGCTCAAGGGGGAGCCGGTGGCCTATATCGTCGGGAAAGGCGGTTTCTGGACCCTGGATCTGGCGGTCTCCGGATCCGTGCTCATCCCCCGCCCGGAAACCGAATGCCTGGTGGAAGCCGCGCTGCACCGGCTGCCGGCCGGCGCCGCCGATCCACCCCGGCGCGTGCTGGACCTGGGGACGGGATCGGGGGCCATCATCCTCGCCATGGCCGCCGAACGACCGGCTCACCGGTTTTTTGCCACCGACCGGAGCCCGGAAGCCCTCCGGGTGGCGCAGCGCAATGCCGGGAAAACCCGGGTCGAATGGTTCTGCGGCGACTGGTTCGCCCCGATCCACCCCGCCGCCCCCCCCTTCGACATGATCCTGTCGAACCCGCCCTATATCCCCACGGCGGCCATTGACGGCCTGCAAATCGAGGTCCACGGGTACGAGCCCCGCCAGGCCCTGGACGGGGGGCCCGACGGCCTGTCGGCCCTTTGCCGGATCATCCGGACGGCGCCGGATTACCTGCGCCCCGACGGCCATCTCCTGCTGGAAATCGGCCATGATCAGGGGGTGGCGGTGACACGGCTCATCGGGGATATCCCGGCCTATGCCCCCCCGACCCTGCTCCCGGATGAGGCCGGCCACGACCGCGTGGTGGTGGCCCGAAAACGGGCCAAATAAATCTTGCACATCGGCGCATCATCTGCTACGAAAAGGGGATTTTGAATGCCACACGTCCCCGGACCGGTTTCCGGGTGCTTTAGGGTCTAAAGTCGGCGGCCGGGGCGAAGGGGACGGCGGAAACAACCCACATCAGAAAGGAACCATTCATGGCGTACGTGACAATGAAGGAACTCCTGGAGGCCGGGGTCCATTTCGGTCATCAGACGAAACGGTGGAACCCGAAAATGAAACCCTACATTTTCGGGGCCCGCAACGGCATCTACATCATCGACCTTCAAAAGACGGTCCGGATGTTCAAAGATGCCTATGATTTCATCGCCGACACCGCGGCCAGCGGGAAATCGGTGCTCTTCGTCGGCACCAAGAAGCAGGCCCGGGACGCCATCTACGAGGAGGCCAACCGGGCGGAGATGTTCTATGTCCACAACCGGTGGCTGGGCGGCATGTTGACGAATTTCCAGACCGTCAAGCAGTCCATCGACCGGCTCAACTACCTCAACGATATCCGGAACGACGATTCCATCGACCTCTACACCAAAAAAGAGCGGCTCAAGCTCGAAAAAGAGCGGATCAAGCTGGACAGCACCCTCGGCGGCATCCGGACCATGACCAAGCTGCCCGGGGCGCTGTACATCGTCGATCCCAAGAACGAAGCCATCGCCGTCCGCGAAGGACGACGCCTCGGCATCCCCATTGTGGCCATCGTGGACACCAACTGCGATCCGGACGACATCGACTATGTCATCCCGGGCAACGACGACGCCATTCGGGCCATCCGGCTCATCACCGCCCGGATGGCCGATGCCTGCGCAGAAGGAAAAGAACGCCTGGAGGAATCCCGCCAGGCCGAGGCGGACAAGGGCGAGGAAACGGCCGAAGAGGCGGATTTCTCCACGGCCAGCGCCGAACTGAAGCCCGGAGAGCGGAAAGTCATTTCGGACGGCACCGAGGGCCCGGTCGTGGAGATCATCAAACGGAGCGCGGCCGACGAAGCGGCCGAATCGGAAGAATCAACAGAAGCGGAAGCGGCACAGGAGGCGGAATAGCAGTATGGGAGAGATCAACGCAGCAATGGTAAAACAGCTCCGGGAAAAAACCGGAGCGGGCATCATGGATTGCAAGGCCGCCCTTGCCGAGAGCAACGGCGATGTGGACAGCGCGGTGGAGTTCCTCCGGAAAAAGGGCCTGGCCACCGCCAAGAAACGGGCCGGGCGGGCCATGACCGAAGGGGTGATCGAGTCCTACATCCACATGGGGGGCAAGATCGGCGTCATGGTCGAGGTGAACTGCGAGACCGATTTCGTTGCCAAGACGGACGATTTCAAGGAATTCGCCCGCAACATCGCCATGCACGTGGCCGCCGTCAGCCCTGTGGGCATCGTGCCCGAGGATGTCCCGGCGGACGTCATTGAAAAGGAAAAGGAGATCTATCGGGCCCAGGCCCTGGATCTGGGCAAACCCGAAAAGATGGTCGACAAAATCGCCGAAGGCAAGCTCAACAAATTCTTCAAAGAAAGCTGCCTCATGAACCAGGCCTACGTCAAGGACCCCAACCTCACGGTGGCCGACTACCTCAACGAGGTGATCGCCAAGACCGGGGAGAACATCACCATCCGGCGGTTCGCCCGGTTCCAGGTGGGAGAATAACCCGGTGACCGCCCCCCGGCACCGGCGGGTGCTGCTGAAGCTCAGCGGCGAGGCCCTCATGGGCGGTGCGGGCTTCGGCATCGCCCCGGAGATGTTGACCTACGTGGCCGACGAACTCCGGTCCGTCACCGACCTCGGGGCCGAGGTCGCCATTGTGGTGGGCGGCGGCAACATCTTCCGGGGGGTGGCCGCCGGGTCCTACGGCATGGAACGGAGTGCGGCCGACCACATGGGCATGCTCGCCACGGTCATCAACAGCATCGCCCTCCAGGGGGCCCTGGAAAAGAACGGCATCCAGACCCGGGTGCAAACGGCCATCTCCATGCACGAAGTGGCCGAGCCCTATATCCGCCGCCGGGCGGTCCGCCATCTGGAAAAAGGCCGGGTGGTGATCTTCGCCGCCGGCACGGGGAATCCCTATTTCACCACCGACACCGCCGCGGTGCTCCGGGCCCAGGAGATCCATGCGGAGATCCTGCTCAAGGCCACCAAGGTGGACGGCCTCTACGACGCGGATCCCGTCACCCACCGGGACGCCCGCTTCGTCCGCCACATCACCTATATGGAGGCGCTGGAAAAACAGCTCAAGGTGATGGACATGACCGCCATCTCCCTGGCCATGGACAA
>CAYPCE010000081.1:0-15338 GCA_964409085.1 uncultured Desulfobacteraceae bacterium
CGCCTCTTTTTCAAGCTCAAAAAAGAGAAGCAGAGCCTCATCGATCAGGGGTTCGACCCGAAACCGCGGCTCCTGTCGGAACGACTGGGGGTTTCGGAACGGGAAATCGTGGACATGGACCAGCGGCTGGACAACTGGGACCTCTCCCTGGATGCTCCGTTGAAGGAAGATTCGGACACGGAGCGGATGGATTTTCTGAGCACCGACTCCGAGTCCGCCGAAGATACCATGGCCAAAAAAGAGATGGACGTCCTGCTCCACAATCGGATAGAAGAGTTCCGGAAAGGACTCACCGACCGGGAACTGGAGATCTTCGACCAGCGGATTTTCGCCGAAAATCCGGCGACCCTCCAGGAGATCGGCGACAACTATGACATCTCCAGGGAACGGGTCCGGCAGGTGGAAAAAACCATTATTCGGAAGATGCGGGAGTTCTTTAAAGAGAAGATGCAGGATTACGACGTCTATGCCAGCGAGGAAACGACCACGGCAGCGAAATAGGAGCCCGAACCCAATTGACCCTAACACCGATCCGCCGCCCTCACCACCGGGCGCCCCTGTGACGGACCCATTTATGGAATTGCGCGACACTGACACACCCCGGCGGGGGATCGCCGCCGGTGTTTTTTGTCTTCTCATGCTCAGCGTCCTGGGCACCGCCGTCCTGTGGACCGGGTGCGCACGGATCCAGAAAGCCCCGGTCGGAGACGCGGAAACGCCCGCTGCGGCCAAAGCGAGGCCGGCAGCGGTTCCGGAAGCGGGTTCAGACGCCGATCAACCGGATTTCGGGGAGGGGCTCCCCGGAGAACGGCTGGACGACCGGGCGATCTTTCCCAATATCCGGGTCTCCAACCTGCAACACGACGGGCCGCCCAACGCCTATTTCTATTACATGGAATCCCACCTCCGGCGACGACGGGGGGACCTGGACGGGGCGATCCATTTTCTTCAGCAGGCCCTGGAAAAGGATCCGGATACCCCCCTACTGGAGCGGGAACTCACCGATCTGTACCTGCGCAATAAGGAGAACGACAAAGCCCTGTCGGTATTGGGTTCCCTGGTCGACCGGAACCCCGACGACGCCGAGCTTTGGATGCTCTACGGCAAACTGAAGCAGGGCGAGGAGGACCCGGCGGGGGCCCGGGCCGCATACGAAAAGGTGCTCGCGCTGGAACCGGACAAAGAGGAGATTTATATTCTCCTGGGCAATCTTTATCTGGAAGCCGAGAACTACCCGAAAGCCACCCAAATCTTCCGCGAGATGGTGGACCGGTTTCCGGAATCCTATGCCGGCCATTACCTGATGGGCCGAACGGCCCAGAAGCAGGGACGGTACCGGTCGGCCACCGAATCCTTCGAGCGGTCGCTGGCCCTGGAACCGGAGCTGAATGAAGCCCGTTTCTCGCTGATCGACATCGCCGAAGCCCAGGGGCTTTCCGACCGCACCGAAGCCCTCTACCGGGAGATCCTGGCCGATGATCCGGACAACGTCCAGGCCCTGTTCGGTCTGGCGCTTCATTACCATGAAACCGGCCGGGAAGCGTCGGCCGAATCCCTCCTGGAACCCTTGGCCGAAAAAGCCGCCTCGGAGCCCGACATCCTCCGAAAGGTCGTCCAGATCTACATCAACAAAAAGGCCTACGGAGAAGCGGTGGTGCTCCTGGAAAAGATGCTCCAATCCGCTCCGGAAAACGACGATATCCACTATGTGCTGGGGGTGGCCCTGAGCGAGCTGGGCCGGGAGACCGAAGCCATTTCGCACCTGTTGAATGTCGGTCCGGATTCCATGTTCTACCAGAACGCCGCGGTCCATATCGCCTTTCTGTACCAGGAGATCGGCCAGTTGGAAAAGGCGGTCGATTTCATGGAGCGGGTGATCGAAGAGCGGCCGGACAACATCGATTTTCGCCTCTACCTGGCCTCTTTCCATGAAGAACTGACGGCCTACGACGCCGCGATGGCCGTGCTCCGGGAGGCCCTAAAGATTGACCCCGAATCGCCTCAGCTCCACTTTCGCCTGGGCGTGATCCACGACAAGATGGGGGACAAAGCGGCATCGATCCAGTCCATGCGGAAGGTCATCGCGCTGGAACCGGACAATGCCAATGCTCTCAACTATCTCGGCTACACCCTGGCGGAGATGGGCCGGGACCTGGAAGAGGCCGAGGACCTGATCCAGCGTGCCCTGGAACAGAAGCCCGAAGACGGCTACATCACCGACAGCCTGGGATGGGTCTATTACCAGCAGGGACGATATGGAAAAGCGGCCGAAATCCTGGAAAGGGCGGTCCGGCTGGTGCCGGACGACCCCATCATCCTCGAACACATGGGCGATGCCTACCGGAAGCTGGGCCGGGACGCCGAGGCCCTGGACTTCTACCGACGGTCCCTGAAGCAAAAAAAGGAAACCGACGATACCGGCCCCATCCAGGAAAAAATCCGCGAACTGAACGAGCCCGGCGACAAGGAAATTTGACCCCTTTCCATGGCCCGTCCCCGCCAATCCGCCCGTCTTCTCCTCTGTGCCGCAGCCCTGTCCCTCATGGCGGGGTGCGCGGCGCTCACGGTTCGGGAATACGATGCCCCGGTCACCCGGAGCCTGATCGAGACCATCGCCCGTCAGAATAACGACCTCCGGGGGTTCAAGGGGATCGGGAACCTCCGGCTCCGGCAGCCGGAGGGAACGATTTCGGCCCGGGTGGCCTGGATGGGCCGCCATCCGGACCGATTGCGCATCGAACTGATCAACGCCGGTCAACCCATGGCCAAACTGGCGGTGGACGGAAAATGGTTTTACCTGCTCTCCCATACGACGGATCGATTCTACAAAACCCGGTCCGCCGATCCCAACCTGAAGCGACTGGTGGAAGTGCCGGTCCGGGCCAGCGACATGATCGCGCTGCTCTCCGGCCGCATTCCCCTGGCCCCCTTTCATTATGCCGATATCCGGAACGAGGACGGCCGGTGGCTCGTGGTCCTGAAGCACTGGGGCCGCACGGTCCAGCGACTCTATCTGGACGAAGAGCGGAAACGGGTCCGGGCCATCGAGCGCCTCTCTACCCGAAATCATCTCCGCTATAAAGTGGTCATCGACGATATCCGGACGGTCGATGGCTTTGCCATCCCGTTTTCCCTCGACGTTTCCGGCGACCGTGGCGCGGGATTCTCCCTGCAAGTGGACCGGTACTGGGCCGATGCGGCCATCGATCCGTCCCGGTTCCACCTCCGGCCCGTGGAGCCGTGACGGTGAGCCGCACCGTCATCGCCCTGGAAGCCCGCCTCCGGGCCTGCGCCAACGTCACCACCCTGGGGGTCCGCCCCAATTTCTCGGATTACGGCCCCGAGGAGGCGACCATGATCCGAAACGCGGACACGGTCTATTACCCCGCCACCTTCTACGCCGACCTCCTGGACGCCATGGGCAAGCGGACCTTTCCCAGCTACCACACCTACAAGTGCGTCATGGACAAGATCAAGCAGACGGCCCTGTTCGACCTGCTGGATCTCCCCCACCCCCGGACCCGGGTTTACTACGGCCGCCGCTGGCCGTCCAAAATTCCGGGCCATTTCACCTACCCCTTCATCGCCAAGATCCCCCGGGGCTCGGCCATGGGCCGCGGCGTTTTTCTGATCCGGCATGAGTCCGATCTGACCGCCTACGCCCGGAAATCCCCGACGGTGGCCTACATCCAGGAGCATCTGCCCATCGACCGGGACATCCGCCTGGTGATCATCGGACAGGAGATCGTTCTTGCCTACTGGCGCATCGCCCCGGCGGGCGACTTCCGGAGCAATGTCTCCCTGGGCGGAAGGGTTTCGCTGGCACCGGTGCCCCGGCCGGCCCGGGACCTGGCCCTCCGGTGCGCCCGCGATTGCGGTTGGGATGACGTGGGCATCGACATCTGCTGCCACAATGACCGCTACCTGATCCTGGAAGCCAACATGAAATACGGAAAGGAAGGGTTCCGGGCCGCCGGCATCGACTACGCCCACCTCATGGAGGGATTGATCCGAGATGGCAAAATCTGATCCCACCCGTATCGAGGCGATCGGCAATGCCCTGAACCGCCGCGAAGCCGACTTTCTATCGGTTCGGGCCACGGTCAGCACCGAAGGACGCCGGCGCCGGGGGGAGGCGCGGCTGGCGTCGGATTACCGGCAGGCATTTTCCCTGGATGTCGACCGGATCATGCACTCCCGGGCCTATACCCGGTACATCGACAAGACCCAGGTATTCTACCTCATCGACAACGACCACATCACCCACCGCGTTCTCCATGTTCAGCTGGTCTCCAAAATCGCCCGGACGGTCGGCCGGTTTCTGGGCCTCAACGAAGACCTCATCGAGGCCATCGCCCTGGGCCACGACATCGGCCATGCCCCCTTCGGGCACGACGGCGAGCGGTTCCTCTCCGATCTCTGCCGGACCGCCGGCATCGGTCACTTCTACCACAGCGTCCAGAGCGTCCAGTTTCTGGAATCGGTGGAACGCAAGGGCCAGGGGTGGAACCTCTGCCTCCAGACCCTGGACGGCATCCTCTGCCATGACGGGGAAATCCACAACCGGACCCTCCGCCCCGACAGTGACAAAAGCTTCGACCGCCTGGATGCCGAGCGATCCGCGAAAAAGGCCGATCCGGCCGTTGCGCTCGTTCCCATGACCCTGGAAGGGTGCGTGGTCCGGTTCGCCGACACCATCAGCTACATTGGCCGGGATATCGAAGACGCCATCCGCCTCGGCCTCCTGACGCGACCGGATCTGCCCGCGGCATCCGTCCGGGTGCTGGGCGACACCAATGGCACCATCGTCTATACCCTGGTGACCGACCTGATCCGCCAGAGCTTCGACACCCCCCACATCGCCTTCAGTCCGGAGGTCTCCGAGGCCTTGCGTCGCCTCAAGCGGTTCAACCTGGAGCGCATCTACATGAATCCGGTCATCAAGCGACACACGGACGGCATCCAGCGCCTGTTCACCGAACTGTTCCACCGGTTCCTGACCGACATCGAGGGGGAAAACCGGACATCGCCCATTTTCACCGGTTTTCTCGACGGCATGGCCGATGCCTATCTCGCCGCCCATCGACCGGCGGAAATCGTTCGGGACTTCATCGCCGGGATGACCGACCAGTTTTTCCTGCGGCAGTGCCCGGCTTCCCTGCTGGCCGAAATCGGGATGGCATGACGGCCTACCGGCAGCGAACCTACCGTCAGTTGATGTCGGACCCCGACCTGACCGCCTTCCGGGTCGCCGTCAAGGAGACGGACCTGCTGATCCATGCCCGGACGCCCCTGGCGGAGCCCGCCCGGGAGCTGATCCTGCGGTACCGGGGGCACCTGGAACGGTATATCGCCGATCATCCCGGATTCGTCGCGGCCCTCACGCCCTGGGCGACCGATGCCTGGGCCCCGGCCATCGTCCAGGACATGGTCGGCGCCGGTCGGCGGGCCGGGGTCGGCCCCATGGCCGCCGTGGCCGGTGCGCTGGCGGAATATGTGGGCCGGGGACTTCTGGCCGTTACCGATGCGGTGGTGGTGGAAAACGGCGGAGATCTCTTTATCCGGAAAACGCCCCCCGTCACCGTCGGGATCTTTGCCGGCGACTCCCCCCTGAGCCTCCAGGTGGGGGTGCGCCTGGCGGCCCCGGCGGACCCCGTCGCCGTCTGCACCTCATCGGGAACCGTGGGCCACTCCCTGAGCCGGGGCCGATCCGATGCCGTCTGCGTGGTCTCCCCCTCCGCAACCCTTGCCGATGCGGTTGCCACGGCGGCGGGGAATCTGATACAATCGCCGGGCGATATCCGACGGGCCATCGATTTTGCCCGGGAGATCGACGGCGTTTCCGGGGTGGTGGCCATTGCCCGGGATCGGATCGGCGCGTGGGGCGCGCTGGAAGTTGTCCCCCTGAAAGGAAAAAAGGGTTGAGTTTCAATGCCAAAGCGGGTAGATTGGCAGAATTTGAAACGACCCTGTTTACGCGTTCGGTCATCATTCGAGGCCATTTTTTTCAACAGGCGCCAACCGCTGCAGTAAGGGAGGGAACGTCATGAGCAAATTCAAAATCGGTATCTGGGCCATTGTTTTCGTCTTTATCCTTTTGTTTTTCGTTCACAATCAGCAATTTTTCATGACCAAAACCGCCTTTGACGTCAACATTTTCGGTATTGAAGGGCTGGCGGAATACGGCAGCTTTTTTAAAAAAGCCGAAATCCCTCCCGTGCCCAATGTCGTCATCTTCCTGGGCTTTTTCATTCTAGGCGTGGCGGTCAGTTATTTCTTCAACTTTTTTGGATGGATCCGCTCCAAACGGGCCATTCGCCGGCTCTCCACCGAGAACGAACACCTCAACGGGAAGGTGGAACAGCTGGAAACGGAGCTGGCCTCCCTTCGGGGGCAGCGGATGGCCCGCTTGCCCGGTCATGAGGAGATCCCGGAAGCGGAACTCGCATCCAAGGAAGACGAAGCCGCCGAAGCCGCCATGAAGAAGGCGTAGCCCCTGCACCGCTGCCGAGGACGTTTCTCCTCCCCGGCTGAAGGCTCGACAGCTGAGCGTCGGGGCAGCACGATCGGGATCCATGCGTATGGCCAAACCGACGCCCATGATGCAACAGTACTTGTCCATTAAGGAGAAGTACCCGGATGCGATCCTCTTCTACCGCATGGGGGATTTCTACGAGATGTTCTACGAGGACGCGGAGGTCGCCTCCGGGATCCTCGAAATCACCCTGACGGCCCGAAACAAAAAAAACGGCGCCGAGGCCCAGGTTCCCATGTGCGGTGTACCGGTACGCGCCGTGCAGGGATACATCGCCCGCCTCATCGAAAAGGGCCGCAAGGTGGCCATCTGCGAGCAGGTGGAAGACCCCGCCACGGCCAAAGGACTGGTGGACCGGGAGGTTGTCCGGGTCATCACCCCGGGCATGATCATCGAGGAGTCCTTTCTCGATGAAAAATCCAACAACTATGTGCTGGCGGTCTCCCGCAATGGAAGCCGCTTCGGTCTCGCCTGGCTCGACATCTCCACCGGTGAGTTCAAGACGGCCGAGGAGGAGGGGACCCGGACCATCCTTGAGGAAATCCGCCGGGTGGGACCTGCCGAAGTGGTCCTGCCCGAATCCTTTCGGAATCGAAACGATGCGGATGTCGCCGTCATCACCGATGCCACGAGCGACATGACCCCGTCATTTCTGGCAGATCCCCATTTCGAATTCCAGTCCGCCTACGACGGGCTCGTCAGCCAGTTCAAGACCCTCTCCCTGGAAGGCTTTGGCTGTGAGGAGATGAGGGCCGGTATCCAGGCCGCCGGGGCCTTGCTCCATTATGTCCGGGAGACCCAGAAGGCCGCGGTGGACCATTTCCTCCGCCTCACCCCGTACACCTTCAGCCAGTATCTGATGGTGGACGATGTGTCGGCCCGGAATCTCGAACTGTTCCGCAACCTGCGGACGAATACCCCGAAGGGGACGCTGCTGTCGGTCCTGGACAACACCGTCACCGCCATGGGCGGGCGGCGGCTCAAGGAATGGCTCCGGTACCCGCTGCTGGCCCCCGACCGGATGGCGGCGCGCCTCGGCGCGGTGGCCCAGGCCAAGGCGGACCCTTCCACCCGGAACCGTCTCCGGGATGCGCTGAAAGGGGTACACGACCTCGAACGGCTCGGCACCAAGATCGTCATGGGCCAGTGCAATGGACGGGACCTGGTGGCCCTGAAACGGTCTCTCCAGCAATTGCCGGAGATCGCCGAGTCCCTGAAGGGTTTCACGGCCGCCCCCTTCGCATGGACAATGGATCTCGCGCCCCTGGCCGATCTGGCCGAAACCATCGAGGCGGCCATCCGGGACGATGCACCGCTGACCGTCAGCGAAGGGGGGATGATCCGGGAAGGATACAGCCCGGAACTGGATGAACTGATCCGCATCAGCACCGACGGCAAAGGATGGCTGACCGAACTGGAGGGCCGGGAAAAAGCGGCCACCGGCATCCAGACCGTCAAGATCCGGTACAACAAGGTCTTCGGATACTATATCGAGATCCCCAAGAGCCGCTCCGGAGAGGCCCCGGCCCACTATATCCGGAAGCAGACCCTGACCAATGCCGAGCGGTTCATCACCGAAGAGCTGAAAACCTTCGAGACCAAAGTATTGCGGGCCGAAGAGGAACGGTCCACCCTGGAATACCGGCTCTTCGACGAGGTCCGGAAGCGGGCGGTGGCCGAAAACCCGCACATCCAGGAAGCCGCCGACGCCATCGCCCGGCTCGATGGCCTGCTCAGCCTGGCCGAAACCGCCGATCAGAACGGATACATTCAGCCGTCGATCAACACCGAGGGCCGCCTCCACCTGGAAGCGGCCCGCCATCCGGTCATCGAAAAAATGATCACCGGGGAGCGGTTCGTGCCCAATACCATCCGGATGGACAACGAGGACCATCAGATCCTGATTATCACCGGCCCCAACATGGCCGGCAAGTCCACCGTTCTCCGCCAGGCCGCCCTCCTGACGCTCATGGCCCAGATGGGCGGGTTCGTGCCGGCGGAAAGGGCCGATATCCCGGTCACCGACCGGATTTTCACCCGGGTGGGGGCCCTGGACAATTTGAGCCAGGGCCAGTCCACCTTTATGGTGGAAATGCAGGAAACCGCCAATATCCTGAACAACGCGACCCCCGACAGCCTGATCATCCTGGACGAGATCGGCCGGGGCACCTCCACCTATGACGGCCTGTCCATCGCATGGGCCGTGGCCGAGTACCTCCACGATCTTCACGACAGGGGGGTCAAAACGCTGTTCGCAACCCACTATCATGAATTGACGGCCATGGCCGACACCCGACCCCGGGTGCAAAACTACACCATCGCGGTCAAGGAATGGAACGAAGAGATCATTTTCCTCCGGAACCTCGTGCCCGGCGGGACGAACCGCAGCTACGGGATCCAGGTGGCCCGCCTGGCCGGGATTCCCGATCGGGTCATCCAGTCCGCCCAGGCGGTGCTCCACCGGATCGAAACCAGCAATGGCGCGACCGCGGCGTCGGCCGCCGCAACGGGCGGACTCCGCCGGCCCCGGGCTGCCAGGGCTCGGGCCGGAGACGGAGAGGACGCCCGGCCCGTTCAACTCGATCTCTTCGGGGGGGCGGCCCGGTTCCTGATCGACGAATTGCAGGGCCTCGACCTGGCCCGCATGACCCCCCTGGAAGCCATGAACACCCTCCATGCGCTCCAGGAAAAAACCAAAACCCTCAATGGTTGACGCCATGCGCTACCGCTATGTCTTCCCCTGCCTGCTGATCCTCGGTGTGTTGTGGGGGATGAGCCGACCGCACCATGCGTCGGCCCTCACGGCCGAGCGGCAGTTCTTCAAAGCCCAGACCTGTTACGCCCGTCTGATGGCCGACGAAGAGAAACCCCGGTTCCGGGAAAACTGGTTCCCGTGCATCCGGATGTTCCAGAACGCCTACAAGATGGAGCCGTCCGGGCGATACGCGGCCGCCAGCCTTTACATGGCCGGCAAATTGTTCCAGCAACTCTACAACCGGTCCTTCAAGTCGTCGGATAAAAAGGAGGCCCTGGACTATTTCCAGCGGGTTCAGCGCCGATTTCCCGACAGCGCCTATACCCCCAAGGCCCGGAAGGGACTGGCCGATTTCGGGGAGGACGACGATGAAGAGGCCCCGGAACTCAAACAGGTCCGGGTGGAAAAGGAGAAAACCCCGACCGCTCCGGCGGCGGTCCCGCACAAGCGCCGGGAACCGTCCTTCAAGGCCGCCAAAGCCCGATACCGCGCCCGTGGCACCCCTCCCCGGAAGCCACCGGTGCCGGCCCCCGCGTTCAGGGAGCGGGCGGCGGACCGAAACGCGGTAACGGTCACGGGACTTCGGTTCTGGTCGAACCCATCCTACACCCGGATCGTCGTGGACGCCAGCCGGGGAACCGACTACCGGTACGGGTTCCTGGATGAAGATCCGTCCCTGGACAAGCCGCAACGCCTCTACATCGATTTCGACAATGCCCGACTGGGCGAAGACCTGCGCCGGGTCGTCCCCATCAACGACAACCTGCTTCTGGATGCCCGGGCCGGGCAGTACAGCGACCGCCAGGTCCGCGTGGTGGTCGACATCAAGTCTTTTAAAAATTACAAAATTTTTTCGTTACGGAATCCGTTTCGAACGGTGATCGATGTGTGGGGGCGGGGGGCCGGCGGGAATCAGCGCCTTACAGCGCGGAATGATCGATCCGATGGCACCGCCCGGCGGTCCCGGACCGTGCCGCTGGCCGAGGTGCCGCTGCCGGTGAAAAGCCGTGGGGCCAACGGATTGGCCCGTCAATTCGCGCTTCGGGTCGACAAGATTGTGATCGATCCCGGTCATGGCGGTCACGACTCCGGGGCCGTGGGATATTACAAAACCGTGCTGGAAAAGGACATCGTCCTCTCATTGGGCAAGCGTCTGGCCCATAAAATCCGCCGCGGCATCGGTTGCAAGGTGATCATGACCCGGAGCGACGACCGGTTCATTACCCTGGAAGAACGAACCGCCATCGCCAACACCACCAATGCCGATCTGTTCATTTCCCTCCACACCAACGCCCACCGGAACAAGCGGGCCTACGGCATCGAAACCTATTTCCTGAACCTGGCCACGGACGACGACGCCATTCTGGTGGCCGCGAGGGAAAACGCCACCTCCCGAAAGAACATCTCCGATCTCCAGGTCATCCTGAACGACCTGATGAAAAACGCCAAAATCAACGAGTCGAGCCGGCTGGCCGCCCACGTCCAGAAATCCCTCGTCTCCCGAATCGACCGCCACTACAGTTATGTGAAAAACAAGGGCGTCAAACAGGCGCCGTTCTATGTTCTGCTGGGCGCCCAGATGCCGGCGATTCTCATCGAAACCTCTTTCATCAGCAACAAGCGCGAATGCAACCGGCTGACCGATGCCACCTACCAGGATCATCTCTGCGACGCCATTCTACAGGGAATCCGCCGCTATATCCAGGAGACCAACCCGACGGCATTGATGGACCGGACCGGGAGAGGGTGGGGCGGTTAGGCGCCGCCATCGAGACCGGATCGCCACGAAAAAAGCCCCGACGCACGGTTGCATCGGGGCTTTTTCTACCGCGTTGGCCGCAAATCCCTACGCCTTCTTGAGGGATTCGATCTCTTTCTTGAGTTCCTTGATTTCCGACTTATATTTCTCGACGTCCTCTTCCTTCTCTTCAGGGGCGGTTTCCGTCTTTTTCCAGGTATCCTTTAGCTCGTCAAATCCGAGATAGAGGGCCAGACAGCCGCCGAGAAGCAGCATGATCGGAATCGCTCCGGCCAGTAGCTGTAAAAACGGTTTCCACCAGACGGACAAACCGATCAGACCCAACACTGCTGCCACCGCACCTCCAATTAACGTCTTCATAGAACCTCTTCCTCCTTTACAATTGATTCTTTGGATGATTCCCGAGTAATGTACACCATGTGACCGCCATCCAGTTCGCTGAACGCATCACGTCTTTCCGGGACAGATCTGAGAGCATGGGATCTCTAAGGATATTGGCAGGATAAAAGCCATCCCGACCATCCCTTCCATAGATTTCTAACGGGATATCATAACCGCTTTCACAACGCAAGCTTATTTTTTGCCCATGACCTCGGTGTTCTACCATATTTCCGGCACCGCCGCCGGCTGCCGGCGCTCCGGTGATAGCGGAATAAATAAACCATTGCAACCCCCATCCGATTCTGATAGCGGTTACTGGTTTAGGATGCCAACGGCAAGACCGCCGAAAAGAACCCTCTATGGATGGCAGAGATGTGGAAACACGTTCGATCTAAGCTGAGCCGGTTGAAGGCCCGGATCCGCCACTGGGTGGATATGGCCCTGGGAAACACCCATCATTACTACAGCTGCTACCTGCCGGTTCCTGTCGGCCGAATCGTGGATTTCGTCTTCCGCCTGTTTTACGCCGGCATCACCCTTCGGGAAGAAGAGTGCGACAAGCTTCGGGACCTTCCCGATGAGGCCGTCATCGTTTACGCCACCAAGTACAAAAGCATTTTCGAATATCTGTTTTTCCACTACCGGTACCGGGAAACCGGGCTTCGCCCCCCGGTCATCGGGTTCGACTACAACACCCTCCTCCTGCAACCCGTTTCGCGGATCGGCCGCATGCTGCTGGCCCATATCGACCACCTCTACCGGCATCTGAGTCTTCCCGACCCCTATGAAAGCGGGTACCTTCAGGAGGAATTGCTCTCGGGAAATGCCGGCCTGCTCTCCCTCGTCGAAAAAAAGGGATTCCGGCGGCGGTTCGTGGAATCCTATACCGATCCCCTCCGCTACCTCATCGAAACCCAGCAGGGGATCGACCGGACCCTGTACATCGTCCCCCAACTCATGTTTTTCGGCCGGACCCCCCACCGGGCGGTGCCCAGCATCATCGACATCCTTTTCGGGACCGAAGAACGGCCCGGCACGATCCGCCGGCTCTTTACGCTGATCCGTAATCCGGGCAAAATCTTCGTGGAGGTCTCCGATCCTTTCGACCTCAAGGCCTTCCTGGAGAGCCCCGAAAACCAGCACCAGAGCGTGGAAAATCTTTCCCTTGCCCTGCGCAGACGCCTCCTGGTGCAGATCAACCGGCATCGGCAGACCATCACGGGCCCCCTGCTCAAGAGCCGGGACGAACTCAAAGAGAACATCCTCACCGGCAAGCGTCTCCGGGAATTTATGGAGCATTTCGCCGAGAGCCGCGAAATTCCCCGGCACAAAGTCCACAAAGAGGCGGACGGCTACCTGGATGAGATCGCGGCCCGGTATAACCTGGCCATGATCGGGATTTTTTCCACCATCGTCCGGTGGCTCATCAACGCCATGTTCGAGGGCTACACCGTCAACATGGAGGGGCTCAACCAGGTCAAACGGATGTCCCAGCGGGGCCCGGTGGTGCTGATCCCCTGCCATAAAAGCCACATCGATTACCTGATCCTCTCCTTCGTCCTGTACCACAACAACATGCCCTGCCCCCACATCGCCGCCGGCAAGAACCTCTCGTTCTGGCCCCTGGGGCCGCTGTTCCGCAGCGGCGGGGCCTTTTTCATCCGGCGCACCTTCCGCGGGGCCGTGCTTTACGCCAAGGTCTTTTCGGAGTACGTATACAAGCTGCTGGAGGAAGGGTTCAATGTCGAATTCTTCATCGAGGGCGGCCGGAGCCGCACCGGCAAGCTGATCCAGCCCAAATTCGGTCTCCTCTCGATCCTCATCAACGCCTTCCGGGAGGGGGCCAGCAAGGACCTGATCTTTGCGCCGGTCTACATCGGTTATGACCGGGTGTTGGAGGAGAGCGCCTATCTCCACGAACTGGAGGGGGGCCAAAAAAAACCGGAGAACCTCTGGCAGGTCATCCGGGCCCGGAAGTTTTTGAAAAAGCGGTACGGCAAGATCTACATCCAGTTCCACGAACCCTTCTCCCTCCGGGATTACCTGGAATCGCGGAACACGCCCATCGAGGAGATGACCTCCAAGGAACAGAACGGTCTCGTGCGATACCTGGGCTACCGCTTCATCAACGCCATCGACCACGTCACGGTCATCACCCCCCACGCCATCGTGGCCGGCGCGATCCTCAATTGCGCCAAGCAGCGGTTCACCTATGACCATCTGATGGCGGACGTGGAGACCTACGTGAACCACCTGTTTCTGCTGGAGGCCAAGCTGGCCGATACCCTGCTCATCGATTACAGCCACGCCATCGCCTACGTCTTCGAGGCCTATACCCAGCGGAAATTCCTGGAACGGATTCCGCCCCAGAAGGGGACTGAAAAGGCCCAGGATCTCTACCGGGTCAATGAACCCCGGCGGCCGGTGCTCGATTATTACAAAAACAACGGCATCGTCTACTTCATCCCCGCCGCCTTCACCGCCATGGCGATCCTGGAAAAAGACGCCTTCCAGTTCTCCACCGAGGAACTGTTCGACTCCTATGCCTTTTTGCAGGAATTCTTCAACAACGAGTTCGCCTATGACGTAGACCGGGATCCGGAGTTTTTTGTCCGGAAAACCATCAAGATCTTCATGGCCGACGCCATTCTCATGCCCCATCCGGAGTTGCGGGACACCTACAACCTCACTTCGGCCGGGTATCGAAAGCTCAAGCTCTTCGCCAGTTTCCTCAAAACCTATTTCGAATCCTACTGGATCGTGCTCAATGTGTTCATGCGGTACCCCAAAAGCTTTCTCGATTCGAAAAACCGGACCAAAAAAATCTCCTCCATGGGCAACCGGATGTACAAGCGCCGGGAAGTGGAGCGAATCGAATCCCTTTCGCTGCTGAACTATAAAAACGCGGTGGACTACTTCACCACCCACGGCATCCGGGGCTCCGAGGACAGCGAAGCCATCGACAAGTGCGCCAAGACCATCCGCCGGTACCTGAACCGGATCTCGCCGTGAGGCGAAGCGGCCAGGGTCATCGTTTGCCGGCCCCATGAAAGCCCTGGTCCTGGCGGCCGGGTTCGGCACCCGGCTTCTGCCCCTCACCCGATATCTGCCCAAACCGCTTTTCCCCATCGGCGACGTCGCGTTGCTGGACTTCGTTATTGGGAAACTTGTTGAGGCCGGCTGCGACGCCATCGCCGTCAACACCCACCACCTCCACGAAAGGATCGACGCCCATATCCGGGGCCGTCTCTATCCGGTTCCCGTCAACACCGTTTTCGAGCCGGAAATCCTGGGCACGGGCGGGGCCATCCGAAACCTGGCCGATTTCTGGGAAGACCGCCCCTTTTTCGTGGTCAACAGCGACATCCTTTTCGACATCGATCTGGGGCGCGTTTACGATTTTCACTTGGGCCATCCCCACCCCGCCACCCTGGCGATGGTGGACGATCCCCGGTTCAACACGGTGGGGGTGGATGGAGGGGGGGCGTTCCGGGCATTCGACAGATCGGAATCTTCCGAATCTCCCGGGCTGAAATGGTTGACGTTCACCGGCATTCAGGTCTTGGACACCGAGGTGCTCGCCCACATCCCTGAACACTCGTTTTATAGCAGCATCGACGCCTTTCGCTCGCTGATGGCCCAGGGGCGGGAGATCCGGGCCTTTATCCCGGAGAAAGCTGAGTGGGAGGATCTGGGAACCCCCGAACGCTTTCGGAACGCCGCCCTGAAACGGTTGGCGCCGCTGGCGTTCAGGAAGCGGTGGCCGCGTGCGGACGACAGCCCCATCTCTTTTGAACGCCTGGCCGGGGACGGCTCCGACCGGGGCTGGCATCGACTGACCGCCGGGGATTGCTCCCTGGTGCTGGCGGACCATGGCTTCCGGGAATTGCCGCCCGGAAAAACCGCGG
>CAYPCE010000082.1:0-15301 GCA_964409085.1 uncultured Desulfobacteraceae bacterium
GGGTGCTGCCCGGGGCCAACTGCGGCGGGTGCGGCCTGCCGGGGTGCAGCGCCAATGCCGAGGCCATCGTGGCCGGAAAGGCCTCGGTCAACTCCTGTGTGGCCGCCGGCGACGAGACGGCTGAGGCCATCGCCGCTCTCCTGGGAGTCGCCATCGAAGCCAAAGAGCCGGACATCGCCCGTCCGGGCTGCTACTTCGGCACCGACAACGCCGACCTCAAGTATATCTACAACGGCCTGAGCGACTGCCGGGCCGCGGCCCTGCTCAACGGCGGCATGAAGGTCTGCACCATCGGCTGCCTGGGGCTGGGCTCTTGCGCCCAGGCCTGCCCCTTCGGCGCCATCGTCATGGGGCCCGAGGGGCTCCCCGTGGTTTTGGAAGACAAATGCACCGGCTGCGGCACCTGCGAACGGGTCTGCCCCAAACACATCATCACCCTCTCCTCGGTGACCCGCCGCATCCTCCGGGAATACACCACCGACGAATGCACCACTCCGTGCCAGCGGCGGTGCCCGGCGGGGATCGACATCCGGGAGTACATCCGCCAGATCGCCCTGGGCGACTATCACCGCTCCGTCCAGGTCATCAAGGAGCGGAACCCCTTCCCCACGGTCATCGGCCGCATTTGCCCCCGGCCCTGCGAAGAGGACTGCCGCCGCCAAATGGTGGACGAGCCCGTGGCCATCAACTACCTGAAGCGGTTCGCCGCCGATTACGAGCGGGACAGCGGCCACCGGATCCAGCCCTACAAGGCCCCGGCCACGGGCCGGAAGCTGGCCGTGGTGGGCGGCGGGGCCCAGGGCCTATCCACCGCCTTTTTCGCGGCCCGGCTGGGCCACAACGCCACGGTTTACGAAAGCGTCGACCGGTTGGGCGGGCTGCTCCGCAGCGCCATCGCCAAAGAACGGCTTCCGGAAGAGATCCTCGACTGGGACATCCAGGGCGTGCTGGACATGGGCGTGGTGGCCCGCACCGGCGTGACCCTGGGCCGGGACATCACCCTGGAATCCCTCTTCTCCGAGGGCCACGAGGCGGTCTTTCTCGCCTCGGGCGGCTGGGACAGCCGGCTCACCCGCATGAGCGGCGAGGAGGTGGAAGAGCCGGTGGGCGGGATTTATCTGATGATCGACCTGATCAAATCCGACACCGGCCGGAGCAACCGCATTCCGGTCAAGGACAATGTGGTCCTGGTGGGCGGCGGCATCTCCGGCCTCCGGGCCGCGCGGATCTGCGCCGACCTGGGATGCGAGAACGTCCTGCTCATCTTCCGGGAAGCCCAAGACGATATCTTCAAAAAGGATGCGGAACTGGCGGAACTCAAGGAACTGGTGGACGACGGCGTGAACGTGGCCTTCAATGCGGCCGTCAACGCCCTCCACGGGGAGGGGCAGCGGCTGACCCATATCACCTACCGGTCACTGGACCGGGGCGTGGAGACCCGGGTCCCGGCCGAGAACCTCTTTCTGGCCGCCGGCCGGTTTCCGGAATTGATCTTCGTCCGGAACGTGCCGGAGGTCCCGACCGAGGCCGCCGACGCCCTGTCGGAGATGCCCCTGAAATGGAATGCGGTTCCGCCCTACAAAAACCCGGCCCATGCCGGCGAGATCGGGCTCCTGGCCAGCGGCGATGTGCTGACCGATTTTTCCGCCGCCATCCGCGCCATCGGCGCCGGCCGCCGGGCCGCGGCGTCCATCCACGAACTGATGTACGGCATCTCCCTGGACCTGCCGGAAAACGTGCTCACCCCCGACGAGATTATCCAGGACGTCGACCATGTCGAGAACGTGGGGAAAACGGCGCGCCATATCATGCCGCTGTGCTCGGCCAGGGAACGGGACCGCTGCGACGAGCTGGAGCTGGGATACGACGAAGACAAGGCCCAGCAGGAAGCGGCCCGCTGCCTCCAGTGCGGCCTCATCTGCTATGAACGGTCCACCGGTGAGACGGTCCATTCCCTGGAAGAGACCTCGCAACCGGAAGCCGCCCGGGCCAAAGGGGCGGCGTAGCGCAGAAATGCCGGATGGGGCGGCCCGCAATCGGGGGCCGCCTCATCCGCTGAAAGCGTAGACTGCAATGATAGACAACCTTCGTACGCTGCCCATAGAAGAAAGAATAAAGATTGTAGAAGATCTATGGGACAGTATCGCCGCCGATCGGAACGCATTATCGTTGACCGACGCTCAGAAAACGGAGCTTGACCGCCGTCTGGATGCGTATGAGTCGGATGGAATAAAAGGCCGCCTGGCAAGCGATGTGATCGCCGACATTCGAAAAAAATTGTGATCTACAAAATCCACATCCGACCAGCAGCGGAGACGGATATGGAGGATGCTGCCCGCTGGTACGAAAGACAAAATGAAGGACTTGGAGATGAGTTTCTTGACGAAGTGCTCGAAACTTTCAACGCTATTTCAGAGAATCCTTATCTGTACGCTGTTGTTCACAGAAAAACGCGCAGAGCCTTAACCAATCGTTTTCCATTCGCCATCTACTATCGAATAGAAGAAGATTCCGTCGTCGTGCTTGCTGTAATGCATGGCAGTCGCCACCCGAAGCGGTGGAAGGAAAGAACATGACTCGGCGATCTGTCCTGTTTGGATACGATTGGCGCCGCAAAATGGAACCAGTGAGTACCAGGGTAAGGCGACCGATCGTCGAAACCAGCGTTCCAGGAAAGGGGAACCATTGTGGTAACGGAAACCGGCGTCGTCTACAAAGCGGGAATCGACACCGCCTGGGTGCGGACGATCCGCACCACCGCCTGTGAGCATTGCGCGGAGAAACAGACCTGCCAGACCCTCGGCGGCGGAAAGGAGATGGAGGTGGAGGCTTTAAACCCCATCGGGGCCAGGGAAGGGGACCGGGTGATCCTCAGCTTCCGGTCGGCCTCGCTCTTCAAGCTCTCCTTTCTGATCTACATTTTCCCCGTTCTGGCCATGATCGCCGGCGCCGTGGCGGGCCAGAACGCGGCCCCTCATTATGACATGAGCGAATCCGCGGCTTCGGTCATCGGCTGCTTCCTTGCCTTTGCCGCCGCGTTCCTCCTCGTCCGGCTCATCGGCGACCGGATCAGCGGTAAAGAGAAATACCGGCCCAAAATCATCCGCATCAGCCGGATGCCTACGCCCGAGGTTTGCGTGCCGGAAAAAACGGAAAACGGGAGGGAAGGAGATGCCGCTAGCGCATAGCCATAAAGACCCCAATGAACCATAGGCCGTTCCAGAACGACCACTATAATGTTGACCTCAACGCCCCTGTTCGCCACCGTTGCGCGAAAGGGGTGTTGCTGTTTCTGACGACCGCCTTCTTCTTCCTCCTACCGGCGCTCCCGGCCGGGGCCCGGAAACCCACCCATCCCCCCAAACCCAGCATCCTCATCCTCAACAGCTATCACAACGGCCTCCACTGGTCCGACGAGATCGTTCGCGGCATCCGCGACGCCCTGGACGCCGCGCCTGGCGAGCCGGAGCTGTTCGTGGAGTACATGGATACCAAGCGGTTTCTCGATGACGACTACCTGGCGCTGCTGTTCGCCGCATACCGGTACAAATACCGGAATGCCGCCTTCGACCTCATTTTCTCCAGCGACGACAACGCCTACCGGTTTCTCCTCGCCCACAAAGACGACCTGTTTCCCGGTGCGCCCTGGGTGTTTTGCGGGGTGAACCATTTCAGGGAGGATGATCTGACCGGCCGAAACGATGTGACCGGCGTGGTGGAAATGCTGGACCGGGCCGACACCATCGACGGGAGCCTGCGCCTGTTTCCGGAGGCCCGTCACGTCCTGGTCGTCACCGACAGGACCACCAGCGGCATCGGCAATCGGGAAAAACTGGAAGCGCTTTCGAGCCGTTATGGAGGGCGTGCGGATTTCGTCTTTTTGGATGACGCGGAAACCGGCCTCGATCTGGACCGCCTGGTCGAAAAGATCAATGCGGTCCACGACCCCAGTGTGGTCTATTTTTCCGATTTTTTCCGGGACGCCCAGGGGCGGTTCCTTTCCATGGAAACGGTCATGACCACGCTGTCCACCGAGACCCCCTATCCCATTTTCCCCACGAGCAGCCTTTATCTCCGCTGGGGGGCCTTCGGGGGCCGCCTGGTGGACGGGTTCCGGCAGGGACGGACCGCCGGCGAACTGGCCCTGGAGATCCTGGAGGGTGCCCGCCCGGCCGATATCCCGGTGATCGAGACGAGCGTCAATCCTTACATGTTCAACAAGCGGCAGCTCCTTCGCTTCGGTATTGCAGAATCCGCGTTGCCATCCGGAAGCATGGTCGTCAACCGCCCCTATTCCTTCTACAGGACCTACCGGCACCTGGTCCTGGGGGTGTCTGCGGTCATTATCGGCATGGGGATCATGATCCTCTTTCTCGTTCTCAACATCGGCCGGCGGCGCCGGGCCGAACACACCCTCCGGGCGAGAGAGGCGGCCCTCCGGGAGAGCGAGGAGCGGTTCCGGCTGGTGTTCCGGGAAGCGCCGGTGGGCATCGCCATCACCGATCCGGAGGGCCGGTTTCTGGCCATCAACGACTACCTTCTCGGTGTCCTGGGATATTCCCTGGACGAGATCATGACCCGGACCTTCCTGGACATCACCCACCCGGCGGATCTCCCGGATACCGCCGCCCTCGTCGACGCGGTTCGGTCAGGGCAGCAGGAGGTGTACGAGGTGGAAAAGCGCTATCTGAAAAAGGACGGCGGTACGCTATGGGCCCATGTCCGGGCCACGGCCCTCAGAACCGGGAACGGCGCCATCCGGCACTGGATCGGCACCATCGAGGACATCACGGAAAAACGCCGGCACAAGCGCCAGATGGATCGTCTGCTCCAGGCCCTGGAGAGCACCACGGAGGGCGTCGGCATCAGCGATGAGAGCGGCCGCGTCATTTTCTTGAACAAGGCCCTGATGCTGATGAGCGGCTATGATGTGGATGCGATCAACCGGGCCGGCGGCCCTCCGGTGTTATACAGGGAAGACAAGGCGGCCCGGGAGGCCATCGACGCGGCGTTTGCCGGCAAAGCGTGGACAGGGGACCTGACGTTGATCCACAGGGACGGACAAACGCGGCCCATCGAAGCGAGCGCGGCGCCGATCCGCGACGCGGCGGGGAATGTCATCGGGGGCATCGGCATCCACCGGGACATATCCGAGCGAAAAGCGGCGGAAGCGGAGCTGCGGCGGAGCGAAGAAAAATATCGCGAACTCTACCAGGAGGCGCCGGTCATGCTGCACACCATCGATGCGGAAGGACTGCTCCTGGAAGTCAATGAACAATGGCTGAACACGATGGGGTACGCCCGGGAAGAGGTGATCGGCCGGTACGCCCGGGATTTTTTGACGGAAGAATCGAAACAACGGCAGCAGGACGAAGTGATTCCGCGGTTTCACGCCGATGGATTCGTCAGGGATGAGCCATTTCAGGCGGTGACCCGGAACGGCGACGTCATCGATGTGCTGACGACGGCATTTTCGAAAACGGATGCCGACGGGGCGCCGGCCCCTTATACCGTCTCCATCCGGGATGTCACCGAGTATAAACGGACCGAAGAAGAAAAGGCGCGGTTGGAGCGGCAGGTCGTCCGATCCCAGAAGTTGGAGGCCATCGGACGCCTGGCAGGCGGCGTCGCCCATGACCTGAACAACCTGTTGACCCCCATCCTGGGGTACACCGAACTGCTGCTCATCGAATCCGAATGGGATGATCCCCGACGGGAATCCCTGGACCAGATCATCCAGGCGGGCACCCGGGCGCGGGACCTGGTGGGTCAGCTCCTGGCTTTCGGCCGCAGGCAGACCCTGACCTACCGGTCGCTGGATATCAACCGGATCCTCACGGGTCTGGAAAAACTGCTTCGGCGCACCATCCGAGAGGATATCCATCTGACCATCGTTCCATCCCCGCAGGTCCGGCCCATTATGGCGGACAGGGGTCAAATCGAACAGGTGATCACCAACCTGGCGGTGAATGCCGCCGACGCCATGCCCGATGGCGGGCGATTGACCATCGAAACCCAGGCAGCGACGCTGGATGAAGAATATGCCGCGACCCATCCGGAAGTGACGCCGGGCGAACACGTCATGCTGGTGGTCAGTGACACCGGCTGCGGAATGGACGAGACAATCCGCGCCCAGATTTTTGAACCGTTTTTCACCACCAAGGGAAAGGGGGGCACCGGTCTGGGGCTGGCCACGGTTTACGGCATCGTCAAACAACACGGGGGCAACATCTGGGTCTACAGCGAGCCCGGCAAGGGCACGACCTTCAAGATTTACCTGCCGGTTTCCGAGCCCCCGACTGCCGAAAACGGCCGGGTGGCCCCCAAGCCCGTCGATCTGAAAGGGACCGAAACGATTCTCCTGGCGGAAGATGATCCCCAAGTGCGGGAAATCGCCATCGACATTCTGGCGCGGCAGGGGTACACCGTGCTGATGGCGAAAAACGGCACGGAGGCCCTGGCCCTGTTGCAGTCCCATGAGGGCGCCATCGATTTGCTCCTGACCGATGTGGTGATGCCGGAAATGAACGGAAAGGAGCTGTACAACAAGGTCGCCGAAAAGCATCCGGAATTGCGGGTGCTCTATATGTCCGGTTACACCGACAATGTGATCGCCCACCACGGCGTGCTGGACGACGGCGTGGAATTTATCCAGAAACCCTTCACCGTCCAGGCGTTGGCGGAAAAAGTGCGGCGGGTGATCGAACCGTAGCGGCGTTGAGTTGACATCCATCTGAATGGGTACCTATCTTTGAGGCCAGGTTTGACCCAACATCAACCAACCCAAGGAGGCACGCCATGAAATATATCATCGCATCTTTTCTGGTTTTACTGTTGGCACCCACCGCCATCGCCGCCGGCGGGTCCGTTACGTACAACGTCGACGGGCAGCCCTATGAAGGGCATTATGTCAGTCCGTCGCCGGACGCACCGATGGTGCTGCTCCTCCATGACTGGGACGGCCTGACCGATTACGAAGTGAAACGGGCCGACATGCTGGCGGAGATGGGGTATGCGGTCTTCGCCGCCGACCTGTTCGGGGCCGGCGTCCGGCCCACGGCGGTGGAGGACAAACGGCAACATACCGGCGAGCTGTACAAGGACCGGGGGAAAATGCGCCGCCTGATCAAGGGCGCCCTGGATACCGCCCGGTCCAAGGGTGCGAATGTCGATAACGCCGTCGTCATGGGCTACTGCTTCGGCGGGGCCGCCGTGCTGGAATTCGCCCGGTCCGGCGCGGACATGAAAGGATTTGTCACCTTCCACGGCGGATTGAGCACCCCGGAGGGCCAGGATTATTCCCGGACAAAGGGCAAGCTCCTGATCCTGCACGGCACGGCGGACCAGCACATCACCATGGAGGATTTCGCCAGCCTCGCCAGGGAGCTGGAGACCCACAACGTTCCCCATGAAATGATCACCTACGGCGGCGCCCCCCACGCGTTCACCGTCTACGGGTCCGACCGGTACCGGGAGGATGCGGACCGGAAATCCTGGGAGCGCTTCACCCGATTTCTCGAAGAGACCATCAAGTAAGGACCATTCCCCCCCCGGCCCGGGAATCGTTCCCGTGCCGGGGGGATATCGTCCATATATTCCCGACGACGGCGGGAACCGGAGCGACGGATGATTCGAATCCACCCCTTTGAAGAGCGGCACTGGCCCCCGGTATGGCGGATCATCGAACCGGTGTTCCGGGCCGGGGAGACCTATGCGTTTTCACCGGACATTACCGAAGCACAAGCCCGTCATGCCTGGGTGGAAATCCCGGCGGCCACCTTTGTCGCCGTGGACGAAAACGGCGATATGCAGGGCACCTACTACATCAAACCCAACCAGCCCGGCCTCGGCTCCCATGTCTGCAACTGCGGCTATATTGTCGCCGAAGCGGCCCGGCGCCGGGGCGTCGCTTCCGGGATGTGCCGCCATTCCCAGCAGAAGGCCCTGTCCCTGGGGTTCCGGGCCATGCAATACAACCTGGTGGCCGCCACCAACGAGGGGGCGGTCCGGCTCTGGAAAAAACATGGCTTCGAGATCGTGGGCCGGCTGCCGGAAGCCTTCCGGCATCTGCGATCCGGGTTCGTGGATGCCTATGTGATGTACAAGCGGCTCGAAACCTGAAAATGGAGGCATTCGCCAATGGCTGAAAAAAAAGGGAAAAAAGCGGGCACTGGTCCTGTCGGGCGGCGGGCCGGTGGTGGGCATCGAGAACGGAATGGGCTCTCCAGTGCATGCGCCAGCCGCCGGCCACCCTGGACGATGTTTTCTACCGCATCACCGAAGGGCTCGCCCTCAACCCCTGGGTCCGCCTAGCGGCGGAACTCCAGTACAAAATCAAGAAGAGCGGCATTGCCGGTCTCGTCAACAGTGAGAATTTTGTTGACAAGTACATCGATTTCGGGCAGTTATTTAGGAGGGAAAAGCTCGTGTATCTGAACGCCTACAACCTCTCGGAGCACCGGATGGAAATCTTCATCAACTGGGAGGGGCATCGATACAACGACATCGACGCGGACGCACTCATGGCCGGTTCCAGCGTGCTCCACTACACGGAAAACCGCACCATTGACGGCAAACACTACAAATACTGCGAAGGGGCGGTCATCAATACGGTCGACCTCGACCAGTTGACGGACCACCCGGATCTGGACGAAATCTGGGTCATCAAAATCGCCGATTACAAAGCGGCCAGGCCACCGGAAAATTTGATCGAGGCCGCCCTGCTCGGGGTCATGCTCCCCTTCGACACCATTTCCGACGACGATATCGACCTCTTTTCCCACCGGCCCCAGGCCCATAACCGGCAGCGCGACAAGAAAATCCAGTTCATCAACGTCCTCATGGCCTACGGGGACGTCGATTATCATTGGAATCACGCCAACCTGGATCGCGGGATCCGGGTGGGATATGACGGCACCCTCAACTCCATCTCGGAATACCGGGAAACGGATATCGAGCACGAGGCGGATCGATGCCGGTACATCCGGTCCATCTACTGATGGGCGCCGAAACGTTTACCCTTCAACAAAAGGAGATCGACCGGCATGGACCGTTTCTGCAACTGGTTGACGACCGCCCTCATTGTGGGGATCATCGGGTGGGGGGGGATTGGACCACCGGGGGCCCTGGGACAGGACCTGCCCCCGGATTTCGTGCTCAAGGCCGGCTATTTCAACTTTTCCAGTCTCACCTACACCGACGACGAGGGCCATCCCGCCGGGTTCGTCAACGAGATCACCATCAAAACCCTGGACCATGCGGGGATCCCCTATGAGCTGGAGGACTATTCCGCGGCCCGGTTTTTCAAGCAACTGGCCGAAGGGGAGATCCATTTCTTCAACGGGCTGAGTTCCATCCCGGTGGTGGCCGAAAACTGCATTTCCAGCGACATCAAGCTGTTTCCCCTGGAAATGCGGGTCTACTGGCGGGGCGACAAACCGCCCATCACCGAAAAGGAGGACCTCATCGGCCATTCGGTGATCCTGGTCCGGGGGTTCACCTACAAGGACTGGGGGGCCTGGATCCGCGAGGGCAAACAAAACATCAAATTTTTCGATGTCAACACCCATGAATCGGCCTTCAAGATGCTCAAGCGGGGCCGGGCCGAGTACCTGCTCAACTACAAGTACATCGATGCCGAGGTGCTGGAAACGATTTCGGTCCCCGACCTGGAGGTCAAGCCGCTGTATCGCTGGAATTGTTATTTCAATATCCACAAAAAGACCCCCAACGCCGAGGCCCTGCTGAAACGGATCGAGGCCAGTTATCAAGAACTCATCGGCAACGGCGAGCTGAAGCGGTATGAATGACCCCCATCCCCGGCAACCTTTCCGGACGAGCGGTTAGATGGAGACCGATCCGCGCCTGACGGCCCGCCGCTACCGGTGGCTGATCTTCGCCCTGCTGGCCCTCAGCTATATCCTGGTCTATTTCCATCGCCTCTGCCCGGCGGTGCTGGCGGTGGACATCATGCGGGACCTGGAGGCGGGCGGGGCCCTCACCGGGCTCCTGGGGGCCGCCTATTTCTACCCCTATGCCCTGATGCAGCTCCCGGCCGGGCTGCTCTCCGACTCCTGGGGCGCCCGGAAGACCATCACCTTCTTTTTCGGGGTCGCCTTCGTGGGGTCCCTGGTACTGGGCTATGCCCCGTCGGTGACCACGGCCATCGTCGGCCGGACCCTGGTGGGGCTGGGGGTGGCCATGCTCTTCGTGCCCACCATGAAGATCCTGGCGGAATGGTTCCACGCCCGGGAGTTCGCCTACATGACGGGCATCCTCATCGCCATGGGCGGGGTCGGCACCTTGACCGCCGCGACGCCGCTGGTCCTGCTCAGTTCGGCCATCGGCTGGCGGTATTCCTTCGTGGCGGTGGGCGGGTTCACCCTGGTGCTGGCGGCCCTGGTCTGGATCTTCGTGCGGAACCGGCCGGCCGATTTCGGGTGGCCCTCGCCCTTTGCCGTCGAGAAGACGCCCCCCCCGGCCATCCGGCTGGCGGAAGGGGTCCGGCGGGTGCTCACCCGACCCCATTTCTGGCCCCTGACGATCTGGTTCTTCTTCAATTGCGGCATCTTTTTTTCCTTTGCCGGCCTCTGGGGCGGCCCCTACCTCATGCAGGTCTACGGCCTCACCCGGGCCGAATCCGGACGGATCCTGTCCATGATCGCCGTGGGCATGATCGTGGGGAGCCCGTCCTTGTCCTGGCTCTCCGACAAGGTGTTCAAGGGCCGGAAGCCGGTCCTGGTTATCGCGGCCGGGGCCATGGTCCTCATCACCGGCCTCCTGGCGTTCCGTACCGACGGCATGTCCCGCCCCGGTCTCTATGCCCTCGTCTTGTGCATGAGCGTCTTTTCCAGCGCCATCGTGGTCATCGCCTTTACCATGAACAAGGAACTCTTCCCGGTGCGGATCGCAGGCACGGCCACCGGCCTCATCAACCTGTTTCCGTTTGCGGGCGGTGCGGTATTTCAGCCGTTTCTGGGGTACGTCCTGGAGCGATACCCGAAAACCGGCGACGCCTTCACCCTGCCGGGGTATGAAGCCGCCTTCCTGGTGCTGTTCATTTCGTCCCTTGTGGCCTTCGGCGCGGCCCTGGCCACGAAGGAGACATTCACCCCCTAACCTGTCATTCATGGAGGAAGATGCATGAACGGGATAAAAACAATGGTGTGGACCCTCATCGTGCTGACCGGGCTGTCGGTGATGCCGGCCCGGGGCGGAACGCTCCGGCTGGACCGGACCACCTTCTCACCCGGGGAGCGGATCACCGTCCGGTTTTCCGGGGCCGAGGATTATGCCGGCAACGCCTGGGTGGGCATCATTCCTTCCGGCATCGACCATGGCCGGGAAGCGGTCAACGACCGGTACGATCTCACCTATCAATACCTTCATAAAAAAGGGGCGGGACAACTCACCTTCCATGCCCCCGAGGAGCCGGGCCGGTACGATTTTCGCCTGCACGATACCGACAACGACGGCCGCGAGGTCGCTTATGTCTCCTTCACGGTCATGAAACGGGCGGACCTCGCGGCGGCCGGCGGGGCCGCGTTAGAACTCGACCGGACGGATTTCGAGCCGTCGGCCAGGGCGACGGTCCGGTTTACGGCCCCCCCTGATTTTCCGGACAATGCCTGGGTGGGGATCGTCCCCTCCCCGGTGGACCACGGCCGCGAGGCGGAGAACGACCGGCACGACCTGAGCTACCAGTACCTCAAAGGCCGGACCGCGGGAACGCTGACCTTCACGGTGCCCGATGCGCCCGGTGCCTATGATTTCCGCATGCACGACACCGACGACAACGGCCGGGAGGTCGCCTGGGTCTCTTTCACAGTGGCCCTGGACAGAGCGGCCCCATTGCTGGGACTCGAAAAAGGGGTGTTCGCGCCCCTGGAGGCGATCCACCTCTCTTTTTCCGTGCCGGAGGGGTTGCCCAGCGATGCCTGGGTGGGGATCATCCCCTCCCGGGTGGCCCACGGCAGCGAATCGGTCAACGACGCGCACGACCTGACCTATCAGTACCTCAAAGGCCGCACCGAGGGCGTCCTGATGTTCACCGCCCCGGCCGCGGCCGGGGCCTATGATTTCCGCCTCCACGATACCGACAGCAACGGACGGGAGTTGACCTCGATCTCGTTCCGGGTCGGCGACTGAACCGGGAGAATGACCCCATGAAAGCAACCGGACAGCGCGCCGGCTTCACCCTTGTGGAACTGATGGTCGTGGTGGTGATCATCGGCATTCTCGCGGCCATCGTCATCCCCAATCTCCTTTCCGTCATGGGCCCAAAAGGGGAGGGCGGGGAACCGGCATCCCCCGTCGCGACGGACGCCAAGGGGCCGGAAAAGGCGGACGCGACGCCGACCGGCCGCCGGGCCGGGCCACCGGCGGTCGTTCCCGAGACCGAAACCGCCGACATCCAGATCCGGCTGTCCGCCACCAGCACCATCCGGCGGCTCCAGGTCTACACCCTGTTCAATGCCGATTTCACCGGGGAATACACCTTTGTCGGCCCCCGGTCCGAGGCCGGCCGGGTCCGGCTCTGGTTCCCCTTTCCCCGGGGGGCCACCCAGGCGACGAACGTCTCCCTGAAGCTCCGCCGCGAGGGGGGGGACTTTTTCGAGCCCGAAGATGGGGTCTACCGCCTCGACGGGATCCGCTGGACGGGGGAACTGGGGGCCGGCGAACGGCTCACGGCCCGGGTCGCTTACACCGCCCAGGGCGCGGACCGGTACGTCTACGAGGGACCGGGGGCGAGCCGGGCCGGGTCCCTCCGGATCGTCATGACCCTGGCGGGGCTCACCCCGGAATTCATCCCGGCGGATGCCCTCCAGCCGACCCAGGTCGAGGACGACCGGCTGGTCTGGGATTTCGACAACCTCATCACGGAGCGCCGGATCGCCGTGGAACTGCCGGGGGCCATGTCCCCCACGGGCCGGGCCATCCTGTTCCTGCGCCTGGCCGGTCTGGCGGTGCTCCTGTTCGGGCTGGGGTTCATCTACCTCAACGACCTCAAGGAACCGGGCCGCCTAGACCATTTCCGCTGGGGTCATTTCCTGCTCCTGGCGCTGACCTATTCCCTGTTTTTCATCATTTTCACGGCCCTCCACTTGGGCCAGGATCTCAAGGCCTGGGTCGCCCTGCTGTTGTCGGCGGCCCTCTCCCTGCCCCTGCTCATGATCCACGTGAGCCGGTTCTGGGGCGTGGCCTTCGCCACCCTCTGGATGCTTCCCCTGGCCGCTTTCACCCTGGCCATCGTCATCAACGGCGTCTACGGCGGCCCCTACCGCACGTACATCTACATCGGCCTGACGGTGCTGGCCGTCGCCTTTTTCACCTTTACCTACCAGACCTGGGCGGATCGGCGGAAAGCCTTTCGCGCCGAAAAGGAGCGGCGGCAACAGGCGGCGCATGCCGCGGCCCTGGAAGCCGAGGCGAACCGGAAAAAAGAGGACCAGCGGGAGGCGTGGCGGAAAAGCCGGTTCGGAAAAGCCAGGGCCGCCGTGGACCGGCTGGCGGAGGCCTGGCGCCGGGCCGAAAATCTCATGGCGGATGCGGAATTGCTGCTGGCCCACGGGGAGACGGCGGGCGAGGCCGAGATGCAGGAATCCCTCAAAAAGGCGATCGTCGACCTGGCCGGCCAGGAGGACCCCATCGGCGAGATGCGGGAAGAGGTATCCCGGCTCGACGAAAACGCCGATGATGAGGCCCTGTCGGCCGCCGTGGCCGAAATCCGGTCAACCGCCGAAAAACGGCGGCGGCACCTCACGTATGCCGCCGACGTCCTGGCCGATGCCGTCTCGGCCCTGAAAACCCGACGCGAACGGCAAAAAGCCGAAGCCCAGCGGGCCGCAAACACCATCCACTGCCTGGCCTGCGGGGCCCGCTACCCCCTCTCCAATTTCTGCCCCAACTGCGGGATCCCCAGCCCGGCCAAACTCGTCTGCACCCGCTGCGGCGACCCCTATTTCCTCCCGGTCCACCTGTTGGGCGACACCCCGGCGGATACGCCCCTTCATTGCATGCTGTGCGGGCAGCCCCATGAAACGGCGGCGGGTATTCCCCATCCCGAGGCGGATGCCCCGGGTGAAACCGACGAAAAGGCGATCAGCCAGGAAGGCGACGATTCGACGGACGGGTGATGCGGTCGCGGCGGGGCGGGCGATTTGTGTAGGGGGGAGGCGCTCGGTTCAGACCTTCGAACCCCATGGCCAAAGACCTGCCAGGTTTTGAAAACCTGGCAGGTCTGGTGTCGGGAACCATTTTCTCCTTCCATCCTGCCCGTTTTTCCGGTAAATTACTCCGAAATTTCAATGCACTCGGCGTACTGAACGGGGTTTGATGATGGACGGAACGGATCAAAAGCGCATTCTGATGGTGTCGGCCAATGCCTGGGACGAAAAGGCGTTGCGGCTGGATAAGGAATATCGGGCCGTCAAGGAGGTCCTGCTCGATTCTTTGGGTCGGGATCGGTTCGACGTCAATCTGCTGTCCGCAACGCAAGATTCCGATTTCCAGCGGGAGCTTCTGAACTACAAGCCCCACATCGTCCATTTCAGCGGCCACGGAGAAGAACACGGTCTGGCCTTCGACGCCGGCGATGATACGTCCCGGTGGATCGACAACGAGACCCTGGTCGGTTTTTTCAAGTCGGCCGCCGCGCATCTGGAATGCGTGGTGTTCAATGCCTGCTACACCGAGAGTCTGGCCGAGGCCGTGGCGGAGCATATCGATTACGCCGTCGGCATGAATGATCCCATCGACGACATGGCGGCCATCCATTTTTCCCGTGGGTTCTACACCGGCCTGTTCGCCGGTAAATTCTATCCGGCGGCGTTCGATCAGGGGATTCTGGGCGTCCAGGCCAGGGGTCTTCCCGATCATCTTACGCCGCAACTGAAAATCCGGGAAAAAGCCAAACGGGTTTCCTTCGCGCCGGGGTGCGAGCCCGACATCCTGATCCTGTGCCCGGAGGCCAACAAGGAATGGGCGCGGATGGTCCGGACCGAGCTGGATGACCTCCTGTCCCTGCGCTTCGGAAGCCGGAACACCTTCACGCTGGCGCTGGCGACGGACGCCGATGAAAATCTGCCGCAGGCCGCCCCCAAGGCCGGCCTGCTGCTGCCGGTGTTTTCGGCTCAATTCGAGGCTTCCGCAGTTTGCAAAGCGGCCCTGGACGCCTTCGTGCCGGCGGTCGGTCACGGCGGCCTGGACCGCATTTTCCGATTGCAAACCGATGGCACGCCCCCGCCAGAGGCGCTTCGGGCGGTGCTGCCGTATCCTTTCTGGAAAACCGGCGGGGAAACCG
>CAYPCE010000083.1:0-15148 GCA_964409085.1 uncultured Desulfobacteraceae bacterium
GGACTACGGACTCTGACTCCGTCAACCCAGGTTCGAATCCTGGTCTCCCAGCCACGAAAGGGAAAGGGGGTGAGCGAAACAGCGCTGCCCCCTTTTTGATGGGGTTTCCGACCCCGCCGGTTTATCCGATATCCGACCCCGAAACAGGACCGCCGCCGGTGGATTTTCGCATCGAACTCGACCTGACCCGCCATTGCATCGAAACCGAGATCAAACGGCGGCATAACCGCGCCGTTTCCGACTACTTCACCGGAAAAGAGGACCGCGACGCGCTGGAACGGCGGATCGAATGCTTGCAGACCGCGCTGACAACCTGGGATTTCCAGTTCCTGCGGCGACGGTATCCGGCCCTGGCCGGGACCGGGGATGCGACGGTCGTGATCGCCCGGGACGATGCGGGCGGTCCTTTGTTGATGATCGACGGGGCGGTGGTGGTGGTAGAGGACGATGGGACGGCATGACGGCGCCGCCGTGAAGACGACGAGGCGGCGGTTCATCAAAGGGATCGGCCTCTGGGCCGGCGGCGGTCTGATGGCCGGCTATCCCTTTTTCATCGAGCGGTACCTCGTTCAGGTGAATCTCTACGATGTTCCGGTCCCCCGCCTGCCGGCGTCTTTCGACGGTTTCAGAATCGTCCATCTTACCGATCTTCATCATGGATTCCTGGTTCCGGAGCGGTATATCGGGGGCGTCATCGACAGGGCCAACAGGATCCACAGGGATCTGACGGTCTGTACCGGCGACTATGTCCAGGAAGGGCTTTCCCAGATGGACCGGGTGTTTCCTCAACTCGGCCGGCTGCACGCCCCGAAAGGCGTCTTTTCCACATTGGGAAACCACGACAGTTGGGTGGGACTGGAGAAGGCCCTGGGATGGCTGGAGAAGATCGGCCAGAACCTCCGCCACAGGGCCGTCCCGATTCGACGGAACGGCGAGCGGATCTGGGTCGGCGGCGCGGGGGACCTGAACGAGGATGTCGTCGGCATCGACACGGCGTTCGCCGGAACGCCGCCGGACGACTGCAAGATCGCATTGGCCCACACCCCGGATACCGCCGATGTTCCCTTCAACACCCGGATCGACCTGATGATATCAGGCCATACCCACGGCGGACAGGTGATCGTGCCGTTTTACGGTCCGCCCATTCTGCCCGTGCGCAACAAGCGGTATGCCAGCGGCTTCATCCGGACCCGGCGGATGAACCTCTTCATTTCCCGGGGCATCGGCTGGGCCATCCTGCCGGTTCGCCTCAACTGCCCACCGGAAATCGCCGTGTTGACCCTGACCCGGGAACGGCAGCCGAGGCCCGGAACGGTCGGGCCATCGGCGGCGGCAGATGGGGCCCACCGCGCGGCGGGAAACCCCGCCACCGGGTAGAAGGGGGAGAAAAGGGTTGCCGGATCCAGGATTCATGGTATGGTAGGCCACAGGCAGGCAGAACCCGTAAAGAAGCGAGAGGAGGCCGAACGCATGAATTGCCCAAAATGCTACGAACCGCTCAGAATCGCCGACCGTCAGGGGGTGGAGATCGACTACTGCCCCGAATGCCGGGGCGTCTGGCTGGACCGGGGGGAACTGGACAAGATCCTCGAACGAACCCTGCAATCCGAGACGCCCGCGTCGAATGCGTATCCCCCGCCCCGTGAGAAACCGGATCGGTACCACCGGGAGAAACATTCCTACGACAAGCATTACCACAAGAAAAAGTACAAAAAAAAGCACATCCTCAAAGAGATTCTCGACATCCTCGATTAAAGGATCAACGAAAAAGGCGTCCACCCGGCGCCTTTTCCCTTCCGATCTCCTTCCGGCCGGTTTCTCTACCCCTGCGCCGCCGTGGCATATCCATGGCGCACGGCGAGCTTCTCGAACATCTGCGTCAACCCCGCCCCGAGGGTAAACAGGGCGCCGATATCCAGGTTGTTGTCCGCCGTTTCATCGTAAAAGACATTCAGGCTGGAGGCCAGACCGTCTTCCGGCTGCCAGTAACAGATCATGATGGGGACCTTCGGTAGGGGGTGGAGGACGACCGCGATGTCCGACTCAAAGGCTTCGGCCACTTCCATTCCACCGAAGATGTGGACCATGTCATCGAACAGATCGGGGTAGACGTCGGCCACCCGCTTCATGGCCTCTTCGCATCGTTTCTGGAAAAGGGGATAGCGCTCTTTGCCGTTGGCCAGCTCTCGGAACGAAACCCAGTTGCCGGTGGGGGAGACGCCGTCGGCATACAGCACATGGGTGAGAAACGGGACCGCGACCCAGGGATTCACGTGGATATCGGCGGACAAGGTCCCCGCGGTGTCGACGCTGAAGTCTTTGCCCAGCACCTTGAGGGTCAATTTGTTTCCATTGAATCGTCCCCCCACCCGCTCGGCTGCCGCCGCCAGGTCGGTTTGGGCGATCTCCGATTTCAACTGTTCAAGATACGCCAAACGGTTCTGTTCGGCCATATTGGGGGGTTCCGATCCGCCGGAAAGCCGGGCGATGGTGTCCGAATCCAGTTTGGGGCATCGGTCGAGGGATTTCTCCCCTTTGAATGCTGCCCCGGCAAAGGCGAGGCAGGTCTTTTCGCCGCATTCCCGGCAGTTGGATTTGTCGAGATACTGGAAAATTTCCATCGCATGCTTCGGTTTGGCCATTGAGATCCTCCTATACCGATTCAGGGCGCCCTGAAAGGGCGATTTATTACACGTCAACGCCATTTGGCTATCGATATCAGTAGTTATGATGTTCGGGCATGTCAAACACCGGGGGGCATGGGGACCCGTTCTACCGGGAACAGGCCCCCCGCGTCTGTTTCGCCCTCCATCCGCCGGCGATGCCCGCCGGGGTCAGACCGGGCTGTTGCCCGATCCATAGGAAAAGACCGAATCGTTGCCGCACCCGGGAAAGGCGCCCAGGAAATGGAGGCGGGATTTCTGAATGCCGGGCGCAATGGAGGTGATCTGGGGCTCGAGGAGATCGAACAGGGCTTCGGTTTCGCTCTCATTGAAAAAATAGATTTCATCCTCGTGGGGGTTGAAATCGACTGCGTAAACGTGACGCATGGGGGAGGCCCCGTCAATCACGACCAGTACCCCCTCTTCTTCCAGAAACCGGTCCAGGCTGTCCCCCATGGCGACCATGGCCGGCACCTCGTCGGTCTTGTTCTGCATATCCAGCGAAATGCCATGGAGTTCGGCCTCATCGGATTCCGTTTGATATACGAAAAAGACATCGAGGGGACCGTCGCACTCCAGTATCCGGAGGCTGATCTGATCCATCATCGGGTGTTCCATTTTCCCCCCCTTTGCTCTCACGGGCGGCCAGGAGGCCCCTGACCGGCCCTCGTCCGTTTTTGGGTGGTTGCGTACAACGATTCTCGGCAGCGACCGATCCGGGCCGACCGCTGCCGGCCAGCCGCGGATTCCCCCTCCAGCAGGTGGAGCGGATGCCGCGTGCGGTTATTGATGAATACAGAAGTGATGAGAAGGGTGTCAAGCAGTTCTGTTATCTCCGACGTGTCGGCGATCTTGTCATCCGGTATCAGCAGAGGGGTTTGGACGGTTTTGGGGCTTTCGCCGGCAAGCGGACCGAAACGATCGATGGGAACATTCCGATAAATATATCTTTTAAAACCAAAATATTATCGAAACATCTGGGTCAAAGATGCCGCCTGGTGGAAACCGGCGGCAACGATCGGACCTTCCCGGAAGAAGGTCCCCATCCGGGTCAGGGTCTAAAGAAATTCGACACCCCTCTTTTCGATTTTCCCGCGCACCATTCGACCATAACACTTTTATTCTGATGACTTACAGGCAGAATCATCCTTTTTTCCGATGTCGCAAAACTTATCAGTGGCTCCCTTCCCGATTCACACACCCCAATAACAGGCTGAAAATTCAGTTAAAATAAAATTGCACATTTTTTGCATATTCAAAGAGCAGGGCAGCGCGGAAGCCTCGAAAACACAATGAGCACCGAAATCAACAACCGGAGACGGGGTGCGCATTTGTTCCGAAGGAGGGGCCGAAATGAAATACCATATCCTGTTTTATATTTTCCTCCTGATATTGATGGTGGCGGAGTTTTCCCATGCGATCGCGAAAGATCCGGTGTCCCCTGGCACCGAAATAGAACCAAAAGAGATCGTGATGAGCCACGTCCCATCCGAATTTTCCCCCCCGTAGGCCGACGGTTCCTGACCGCCGCCCCATTCCCCGCATGGCGCAAGAAGCGGGATAAGAGCCTATCCAAAAGGTGAACGTCCTTTACACTGGGGCAAGCGGGTGTTGGGGAAGGAGGACGCCAGTGAAAAAGCGGGAGATCGCCGGCATCCACGAACGGCCGGATCTCAACAATCGTATGGCGGTATTCCGGGACAGGGGGCATGCCGGACAGGTCCTCGGGGACATGCTGGTCCCCTGCCCTATTGAAAACGGCATCGTGCTGGCCATTCCCGCCGGCGGGGTTCCAGTGGGAACGGCGATGGCGGGCCGCCTCGGCCTCCCGCTGGATCTTTCGATCGTCAGCAAGATCACGCTCCCCTGGAATACCGAGGCCGGCTACGGGGCTGTGGCTTTTGACGGGACTTACCGGTTGAACAACGCCCTGATCGCGCAGTTGCCCCTGCTGGAACATCAGATCCGGGAGGGGATCCGGAAAACCCGGTCCAAAGTGGAGCGACGGTCAGAGACCTTCCGGGGGGACCGGCCGTTTCCGGATGTAAAGGGCCGGCCGGTGATCCTGGTGGACGACGGGCTGGCCTCCGGATTCACCATGAGAACGTCCATCGAGGCGCTGAGAAAGGCCGGCGCCGACAACCTCATCGTGGCGGTTCCCACAGCCCATGACCGGGCCGTGACGGAGATGGCGCCGCTCGCGGAGGCCGTTTTCTGCGCCAACATCCGAAAAGGCGGCCGATTCGCGGTGGCGGAGGCCTATGAACACTGGTATGATGTGAGCGAAGAAGAGGTGATGGCGATGCTGGAAGGATGGAGAAAGAACTGAAACACCGAAAAAGCCGACAGACTGTCGGCATCCTGCATATTGCGGCAAAAGGGGGCGCTTCGCCCCCTTTTGCCGTTCATGAACCCGGCTTCGGCGACTGGTTTCCTTTCTGGGCGATCTTGGCCCACTGATCCCGCAGGGTCACGGACCGGTTGAAAACCGGCCGGTCCGGCCAGGCATCCCGGCGGTCTGCGCAGAAATAACCCAGTCGTTCGAATTGATAGAGACTTTCCGGTTCCACCGACGACAGGCTCGGCTCCAGCTGGCAACAGGTCAGCACCGTCAGGGATTGGGGGTTGACGTGTTCGGTGAAGTCGGTCTTGCCGGCGCCGGGGTTGGGATGGTTGAAGAGCCGGTCGTAGAGCCGGACTTCGGCCTCCACGGCATGGTCCGCCGACACCCAGTGGAGGGTGGCCTTGACCTTCCGGCCGTCCGGGGCGTCGCCGCCGCGGGTCTCCGGATCATAGGTGCAGCGGACCTCGACGATGTTGCCGTTTCCGTCCTTGATCACCTCTTCGCATTTGATGAAATAGGCATAGCGGAGCCGTACCTCCCGGCCGGGGGCCAGCCGGAAAAATTTTTTGGGCGGGTCCTCCATGAAATCGTCCCGTTCGATGTAGAGTTCCCGGGAAAAGGGAACCCTCCGGATTCCGGCGGCGGGATCTTCGGGGTTGTTGACGGCCGCCAGTTCCTCGGTCTCCCCTTCGGGATAATTGGTGATCACCACCTTGAGGGGGTTGAGTACCGCCATGACCCGGGGGGCCCGTTTGTTCAGGTCCTCCCGCAGGCAGTGCTCCAGCAGGGCCAGGTCCACCACGCTGTCGCGCTTGGCCACCCCGATCCGTTCGCAGAAGGTCCGGATGGCCCGGGGGGTAAACCCCCTGCGGCGGAACCCCTGGATGGTGGGCATCCGGGGGTCGTCCCATCCGTCCACATATCCCCCCTCCACGAGCTGGATGAGCTTCCGCTTGCTCAGGACGGTAAAGCTGAGGTTAAGACGGGCGAATTCGATCTGCTGGGGATGGTAGACGCCCAGGGTATCCAGCACCCAGTCGTAGAGGGGGCGATGGTCCTCGAATTCCAGCGTGCAGAGGGAATGGGTGATCGCTTCCAGGGAGTCGGAGAGGCAGTGGGTATAGTCATACATGGGATAGATGACCCAATCGTCCCCGGTGCGGTGATGTTCCGCCTTCCGGATGCGGTAGATGGTGGGATCCCGCATGTTGAGGTTGCCGGACGCCATGTCGATCTTGGCCCGCAGGACATGGGTCCCGTCTTTGAATTCGCCGGCCCGCATCCGCTCGAAGAGATCGAGGTTTTCGCTCACCGGCCGGTTGCGGTAGGGGCTCTCCTTGCCGGGTTCCGTCAGGGTGCCCCGGTACGCCCGGATCTCTTCGGGACTCAGGCTGTCGACGTAGGCGTCGCCCTGCTCGATGAGCTGGACGGCGAACCCGTAGAGCTGGTGGAAATAATCCGAGGCGTAGTACTCCCGCTCCTCCCAGTCGAACCCGAGCCACCGCACGTCCTCTTTGATGGATTCGACATATTCCACTTCCTCTTTCAGGGGATTGGTATCGTCGAACCGGAGGTTGCACTTCCCGCCGAATTCGGCCGCCATCCCGAAATTGAGGCAGATGGACTTGGCATGGCCGATGTGGAGATATCCGTTGGGTTCCGGCGGAAACCGGGTGGCCACGCGCCCCCCCCATTTCCGGGTGGCCGTATCCTCCTGAATGATGTTGCGGATGAAATTGCTCGGTGTCGGCGTTTCGGTCTGGCTCATGGGTGATGCCCCTTTATCTGTTGTCGGTGATCCTGTGGCCGATACTTAGGATGGATCGGTGGATGAAATCAAGGATTTTGTCAGATGATCCCGCAGCGTTTCCCACCGGTCGTCCTCGGGCAGGGATTCGATGGGACCGAGGGTCGGCCAGAGGTGATCCAGCGCGTCGGTGATATCCTCCATCGTCACGGGGGACGGGCCGAACCGCTCCAGGTCCGTCAGGGCCGAAAACCGGTCGGCCAGGGTCTGCGCCAGAAACTGGCTCGGATACCGGAAAAGGCCCGACCGGCCCATGAGCGGCAACAGGCGATCATCCCAAGTGTGGCCGTCGGGGACCATGATTTCGTTGTAACGGCTGGCGATTTTAAGATACCGGGGGCTGATGTAGGTGTAAAACCGCATGCCCCGGCCGAGGGCGGTGGCCGTGTCGGCGATCTGGGAAAGAAGGTCGCCCGATGCATGTTCCCATTCCCGGTAGCGGACGTGGAGGAAATAGAGCCACCCCCGTCCAGAACCGGCCTCGATCAGGGGCACCAGCAGCACCGGGTTCCCGTCCTGGCTCTCCTGGATGCCCAGCATCCGGTGGGTGAGGACTTTCCAGACATTGCCCAGGGGTTCGCCCCACAGGTCCCATTCCCCTTCCGTATAGGTCCTGTCGGCCAGATAGCGGGCCCGGCCTTCAAAGCCCTCCCGTTCGGGATGGAGCAGGTAGAAGGGGGCGTCCGACGAGGCCTGCATCCGATAGGTTTCCAGGGTGTCCTGGGGGTTGTAGAGGCGGTGGTCCCGGACCATTGCCAGCAGTGTCGCTTCGTCCCGGATCTCTTCCACGGCGTACCGTCCGACCCCTTCCACCGTTTTCACCATGGGGCAGAGCTTTTTGATGGACTCGATCATGCGGTGGTCCAGGTACTGGATGTCCATGCGGTGGCGCAGCATGGTGTCGCCCAGCACCCCGAAGGCGGCCTTGAGGGCCGATGCCTCGGAGGCCGGCTGGAACCGGCGGTCCCGGACCCTGGCGGCGGCGGCGGCGGTCCGCATCCCCGTGAGCGCCAGGGCAAAGGGGAGCTGGAGGGGCGAGATGGCCGGGGACCCGCCGCCGGGGCCGTGGGGGGCGGGCAGGAACAGAAAGCGGCTCACCGGGTATTTGAACAGGGCCCGTTTTTCGGCCGATTCCAGAAATGCGGCCTGGGACAGCACGATCATCCGGGCATACCGGCAGCCGAAGGTGGAGAGTTCATCCAGGGCCTGGTCGAAATGGGGCGCGCTGGTGATGTCCATCAGGATCAGATTGTCCTGGTTCGTATCGTAGTCGGGCCGAAGCGCGGGCAGGTACCATTCCCCTTCAGCGAAAAACGGGGAATTCATGCGGTGGTCCGTGGTTTCCGGCACCCGGCCCAGAAAGGCATCCACTCCCTGGCCGGCCAGGTACCGGCTTTCCCACCCCGCGACCGCCTCTTCCCCGTAGGTCGAGACCATGGTTTCCCGCTGGGTGAGGCGGACGAATTTCCGGTCGATCCGGTCGTCCACCGTGGCCAGGGGCCCGTGGGCGCTTTCCCCGAACGGATGGTACTGGAGCGCCAGGGCCCCGGACTGGTCGGAGATTTCCATCCACAGGGCGCCCGTGCCGCCCGGCGGTGCCAGGAGGAAGGCGGTCCTGTAGGATCTGTTTTCGGCCATGGCCGCCTCGATGTCGGTCAGCAGGTTCCGGTCGCCCAGGACCGATCGGATGACGTCGGCGCTGCGGCGGAAATGGTGGGCCAGCGGGTCGCCCCGGTCCGGGTCCCGCTCCTGCCACGCCCCGAGGATCAATCCGCTCACCACCGAATAGAGGGCGGCGGGCTCGATAAAGGCCGTCGCCTCTTCTTTCAGCCAATAGCAGCCCATGGACCCCTGAAACACCCGGACGGCCGCCCGGGGAATCTCCGGCCCCACCCAGAGGCAGGGGCCGGCGCTCTCCCGGAGCCGTTCGAGCAAAAAGGCCTCCGGCACTTCCCGGCCGGCCATGAACACGAGCAGGTCCTCCGACGTGAAATGGGTCAAGGGCTCGCCCAGGGCCGCGACACGGGTGGGGGTTCCCAGGAGCCGTCCCCACCGCCGGGCCAGGTCCCGGGCCGCGCTGTCCGCCGGGCGGTCGAAAGGCACGAAAACGATCTCCCCTTCCTGGGCGATCTCGTCGAACAGGAGGGCGGTCAGGGTCTGCGATCCGGGCGGATGTTTCGACACCAGGGCCTCCAGGGGATCGGGCCCGGTCAGAATGTCCGCCAGTTTCCGCATCTGGCGGTAGTAGACCCGCTCCCATTCGCTTTCCGCCGCGGTTTCCCAGACCGAGCGGGTGTCGTTGTCCGGCGGCGGCGGTTCCGGGGCACGGGGGGCGGATCCCATGATCTTCTTTTCCGCCCGGATCAGTTCGGTCAGGGGGGACCCGCGCCGGCCGGGCGCTTCGGTGCGTCCCCGGCTGGCGGTCAGGGACTTGGCGCGATTCCGGGGAAATTCGTCGGCTTTCCGGCCATGGGCCTGGGCGAAAGCCAGGGCGAACCGGTAATAGAACATCAGGTCCACCAGGGGCTGGAGCGGATCGGGCAGCTTGGGCAAGGTGATGACCCTGTCCTGGCTGAAAAACCGGATCTCCTCGGCCCGGTCACTGTCGAAGGTGACCGCGGCAAAGGGGATGCCCGCCAGGTAGAGGCGTTTCATGAGGGTGACGGCCTCCCCCAGCCGGTCGGCACACGTGGCGTTGATCAGGACCAGGTTTTTATCGAGACTCCGATGGAACGGATAGTAGAAATACTCGCGGTAATCCAGCGGTTTGCCCAGGGCCGTCCAGGCGTTCTCCTCGAGTTTGAGGGCGGCTTCCCGGCACGTGCCGGCCATGTTGAGGGACCCGAAAATCAGGGCCGCGTGGCTGTGGCTGGATCGCGCCGCCAGTTCTTCGGCAAACCCTCTCATGGTCTCGTCCGTCAGAAGGGATTCCAGGGTCTCCGGGGCGTTTCGAAGGGCGTCCGGAAAGGAATCGTCCCGGAGGGGCCGCCCCTGCTGATGGGCCATCCAGAGCGCCACCAGGTAGAGGGTGTGGAGCATGCAGAGGATGCTCTTCAAACCGGAAATGGTCACCTCCTCGCCGCTGAGCACCGGGATGACGCCGCCGCTGTTGTGGGCCAGCAGGGCCATGTCCGCAAACACTTTCTCGGTAATGCCGATCACCGCCACATTCCGGTCCCGAAGGTCGATGGCCAGCTGGACCATGTCGGCGGTGGTGGACGACCAGGAGACGAGGATCACCAGATCCCGCTCCGGCACGATTTCCCGGTGGAGGTTTTCGATCTCCACCGGCTGCAAGGGAAGCGTTTCGATGTCGGGCATCACCCCGGTGAAGAGGGCTTTGGCCATGAGGCCGACATGGTGGGCACTGCCCATCCCGGTGAGAAGAATCCGTTTGAGGGAAGCGTACCCCGGGCCGAACCGGCGGGTCAGATACCGGTCCCGGAGGGGCAGTTCCGGCGGCCCCTCTTCGGGGAGATAGGCGCGGATCACGTTCCGCAGCCGCTCGGGGATCTCATTGAGATGGGTTTCATAGAAGGAGCCGTAGAGATCCTTTCGGATGTGGGTGGGGCGGAGCAGGGTGGTAAAGGGTTTGATGTCGGGCAGGGGCTGGCCCTGGAAATCCGTGAGGGTCACCTCCCGCACCAGTCCATCCGGACCGAGAACCGTTTCGATCCGGGCGAAAATCTCGGCCCCTTCCAGGGGGTAGACGGTGACCTGGAACGCGGACATCAGGTCCTGGGCCTCGGCCTCGTAGCGGGATTTGCACACATCTTCCGCCTTTTTCCCCTCTCCGGCCTGCCGGAGATCCTCGATGGCCTTGGCCTGGCGCCGCCGCAATCGGTTCAGCGCCACCGTTTTTTCGTGGATGAGGGACTGGGGGAAAAGCCCCAGTGCGGCATTGATGTCGGAAACCACCATGTAGTCGTTGCTGGCGGCGCTGTTGACGATGAAGCACGGGCGGTTGTGGGCGGCCACGTAAAATCGCCGGGGCGAGCGGAGGCTGATGCCGGATACGGCGATTTGACCGCCGTTCCGGGCCATGAAACGGGTGGATTCCAGAAAGGCCATCTCGTCGAGTTCGGCCTCGGTTTTGTCTTTGAGCTGCTGATAGACGCTGTAGTCGATGGCTTTGCTGCCGATTTTCAGCCTGTCGAAACCGGCATCGATGGCGGTTCGGATGTCGTCGTATCGCCGTTTTTCCGATAACAGATTCTCGAAATAATACCCCCAGAGGAGGCAGTGGTATTCCGTGGAATTGTCCGTTCGGAAGGTGACCCCGACGGTCTGGCTCAGGAAGTCTTTGACCTCGGCTTCCACCTCGGCGCTGTATTGCCCGTTGAGCACCATGGCGCGGTGCCCCCAGACATCCAGAAAGGGGTGGGCGTTTTTCAATGTCACCGGCGACTGGATGGCCCACCGGCCGTGGGAAATAACGGGCTGGGACAGGAACCGCAGGGCCATGGGATCGGTGGCCGGAGACAGCGGATAAATGGGGAATTTCGGGGCATCGCCGGCGGCCGGGGCCAGGTCGGATTCTTTGAGCCAGGTGAACACGGCGGCGGCGGCCCATCCATAGACGTTGGCCCCTTTTTCCGCCTGATAGAGATTGCGCCAGTCGAGGTTGGGGATGGTGGCGGCCCGGGGCCAGAGGGACTCCAGCCGCCGCTGGAGCTTTTCGTGGCTGCCGGGCTGCATGGCATACCGGCACATGAAAGCGGCATCCAGCAGGCGGAAAAACCCGCGGACCCCGTCCCGGTCGTAATCGGAGGGAACCTGGATGGTACAGTCCTTGAGGTGCCGCCACAGAAATTTACGGGTGAAAGGGTATCGCTGGTGCCAGGTGTACTGAAGACGGGCCGGTTTGGGATATCGTTCCTCAAGGAAGACCTTTTCGAAGAGGGCATCGAATTCCAGGAGAATATCCTCGGACTCGACTTCCAGTCGGCCGGCCTCGCGGCTCCGGGCCAGGGTATTTTCCAGGGCATCCCGGACCAGAAACTGGATGACCACGAACGAGAGATCGTAATCGGTGGTCAGCCGTTCGATCAGCACCCGGAGGTCTTTCCGGGACCGCACCGGGAAGGCGGGCATGGGCCCGGGCCGGCCGGGCTGACCCGGTGAGAGGACCACCGGATGGAAGAGCGCCAGATCGGTCAGGGCCTCGAAGGTCGGATAATCGTCGGCCTGGAGGCTGGCGGGATCGGTTTTGGGATCGATGAATTCCTCGAAGGCCAGGAGTCGGTGCTGATGGGCCAGGGCAGGAGAGGATGCCGACTCGCCGGTCCAGATGTCCAGTAAGGTGCCCGCCTGGTTGGGATAGGCGGCGGCGGATAGGAGGGTCCGACTCAGCCGGGCCACGGACCCGATGGCCTTCCGGGTCCGGACCGGTTCCATGTCATCGCCGAACAGCCCGACACCGGTGCTGTCGGGCGCCCGGTAGATGATCGCCGACATGGCGGTGAGAATACGGGTCAGGCCGTTGCCCGCCCCTCCGAAGTAACCGACGATACCGCACATTCCGAACCTCCTTGAATCCGATCACGTAACGGAGAAGACGCGGCGCTCTCCGTGTTTTCTCAGAAACAGAAACGACCTTTGGCGGCGACGCCGAAGGTCGTTTTGTTTGTACCGATGCACACGGAATTTAGCAAGGGTTAATTATGGTCGAAATGGTTTCTCTCAGCGACTGGATGTCCCCGCACACAATCGCCTGTCGGAGCATGGATCTCAGCGTTTCCCGGTCGGAAATGCGGGACATCATGCCGGCGATGTCGTCCGGCACGGCTCCGAATCGGGCCTGGATGACTTCAAGCCGCATATCCCGGGCGTCCAGGACCATGCCTTTTTGGATGCCTTCCTGGATGTGTAATTAGCCGGGTATCGGTTCCAAAAGTCAAACAGGAAGTATATCGAGACGGGTAGAACCATCGAACCCGGCCCATTGAAAGACGGGCCGGGTCGGGGCGTCGCGGGGATGGATGACGTCGGCGGCGGTTAGAACCGATAGCCGACGCCCAGGCTGAGGTCCGTGTATCCGATGTGGCCGACGCCGCCCATGCCCTGGGTGTAGGCGCCTTCCAGGTCGAAAAACAGGGCCTTTGAGATGTTGAATTCGGCGCCCAGCCCCAATCGCAGGGCGGCGCCGGTATGGTTTTGCGTGCAGGATCGACCGGCCAGGGTCGCTTCCGTTTCGCTGTTCATCACGCCGAGGCCCAGCGCGGCGTAAGGCCGGACGGAGTGAAAACCCGGATAGGCCGCTTTGGCCTGGACGGCGAATTGGATGGCGTCGGTCTCGGCTTTGGCGCCGTTTTGGCGGCTTTCAAAGGGCCAGACGTATTCGAAGACGCCCTCCACCGAAACCACCGGGTTGAGCCGGACTCCGCCCCGGAGTTGGAGGCCGCCGGCGTCGTCGTAGGAAACCGGCGTTGGATTGTCGAAGCAGTCCCTCGCGTCGCCTTCATCCAGGCTTTCGGCGGCATAAAGGCCGTAAACGCCTGCATAGTAAGATAAGTCGGCGGACCGGGCCGCGGGCGCCAGGAAAACGCCCACGATCAGGCAGGTGAAGAGCGCCTTGATCCACGCTTTCGGTTTTTGAAAGATCGCCGGCAGGGCGAACGCCAGACCGAGGACCAAGAGGAAAACGACGCCGGCGCTGGCCGGCCGGGCCGAAACGCCTTCGATGAAGCAGCGCGATCCCGAGCCGTCGCAGTCCAGTCCCTTGCAATCATCGCAGGGTTCCGCGGAGAGCGGGTCCGTGCCGCCGAGCCATTCTTCCAGGTTGGTCAGGTCGTCGCCGTCCGGGTCCTCCGCCGCGTCGGACGGGTCTTCGGGGTCGAATCCATAGTGGGTTTCCCACCAGTCGGGCATGCCGTCGCCGTCCGTGTCGGTGGTCAGGGTGTCCAGGCGATCCAGCGGATCGGACCCGGCGTCGGCTTCATCGCCGTCGGCGTCGCCGTCCCTGTCGGTGTCGGCGTGGTTCGGATCGGTGACCGCCGCGTACTCTTCGATGGAGACCAAGCCGTCGCCGTCGCTGTCCAGCGTGGCGTCGGCGGGATCGGCGGGGTCGAGTCCGGCCAGTTCTTCAAACCAGTCGGGCAGGCCGTCGGCGTCGGCGTCCACCGCTTCGGACGGGCCGCTCATGGCCACGTCATGCGGGTCGGTCCCGTTGGCCCACTCCGTACTGTCGGTCACGCCGTCTCCGTCGGTGTCGGCGTCGCCGGGAAGCGTGTCGAGGACGTACTCCGCCAGCGAGCAGAGCCCGTCGCCGTCGGGGTCGGCGGCGGCGTCGGACGGATCGGCGGGGTTCAGGCCGTTTTCCATCTCCCACCAGTCGGGCATTCCGTCGGCGTCGGCGTCCGGGCTGTCCGCGACCGCCGGGTTTGTTCCTTCTATGAATTCTGTCAGGTTATCGCGCCCGTCACCGTCAGGATCGGCGGTTGCATCGGATGCATCGTTGGGGTTTAATCCGTTCGCGGTTTCCCATGTGTCGGGCATTCCGTCATTGTCGGCATCATTTGTGGGTACTGTTGATATTTCAAATGCCGCAAATACGTTTTTTGCTGAATTCATAGTCAGAATGCAGTCTCCCGTTCCCGTGCAATCGCCGCCCGTCCAGCCTGTAAAACTTGAACCGGGTTCCGGCGCGGCGGTGAGGGTTATGATGGTATTTTCAGCATAGATTTCCGTGCAGTCCAACCCGCAGTCAATGCCTGAAGGGTCGCTGGAAACAGTGCCGTTTCCGGTTTTGCTTATTGTAAGAAGAAATTTTTCAACAGATGCAATCCGGCGCCAGAATCCGGCCTGGAGCTGGTAATTGTCCGATGATGAAGCGCCGACGGGATCCGCCTGGCTCAAAGAATCCGATAGCATGTAATTTGTTGATGTTCCGGTGTTTCCGCCTCCGTTTACCGAATCTTTCACCATAAGATAATCGGCGCCGAAACCAATCGCCGGAGATAATATTAGAAATGTCATCAGTATCAATATTGGCCGGAGGCGGCGGTTTTTCTTTTTCGGGTCATTCATAATTCCTCCCCTTGTCTGTAATTATTTCCGACATTGAAGGCGGGTGGGTTAGGCCGGCGCCGACGCACCCTGCGGATTAATCGTTGCATTTTTCTTTTGTTGAAAAATCCAGGTCTTTGAATACTTCAACTTTTCTTATATCCGGTATGATTTCGCTTTCCCAGACATAGGTTGGGCTGCCGTCCGTTATCCCGTATGCTCGCACCGCATAATCATATTCTGATTGAATCCGCTTTTGCCGTTCTTTTGTTATTTTTGTTTCTATCGTTTTAATGTCGTTATCCGAAAGCCCAATCTCCGCCGCCA